>DATBHD010000362.1:0-3804 GCA_036557635.1 Gemmatimonadaceae bacterium | reverse complement strand
GAAGTCCGTGTCGCAACTCGCAAGAGAGCAAGCGGCCGAAGGCGAGCGCAGTGACTGGGGCGAAGTCGTAACAAGGTAGCCGTAGGGGAACCTGCGGCTGGATCACCTCCTTAACGGAGTCGGCGAGTAAGTCCTCGTCATCGGACCGAAAACCACTCTCGAGTCGCGCCACTGCACGACTCCTCACACTCGATTGTCAGGCATAACTCAGAGCGCCCCGCGTCACTCGACGCGGGGCGCTCTTGCCTTCTCTCCTGGCGCGAGCCACGGCATCGTGATAAACTGGCGGCCTCAGCGGATGGGCTCGCTGACTTCCCCCGTCGCATTTCGCGCTCCCCCTCCCCCCCGCGAAGTACGGAGGCCAAGAAATGGCTACCGATCCTCTCGAGCCGATCGCCCCTCGCAACGTCGACGAGTGGCTCCGCGTCGCACACGCATTACGCTGGGGGTCGCACGTAGACGCGGACTCGGTCTACATCGTGATGTCCACCGTGCCTCCCCTGTATCAGATCCAGGGCATACGCGCGTCGCTCCAGGACGCTCGCGCGCTGCTCGACCAGAGCATCGCGGACGAAATGAATTGGTCGACGGCGGAAAGGGACGCGCGTCAGATCTTCGGTCCGGTCGAAGTACCGGAGCTGTCGTTCGAGAACAGTTTTGCTCTGGTCGGGAAGCCCTGGTATACCGGCTCGTATTTCATCGATGACATCGGCATCGGCACGGGCAGCCCACCGGGGCTGCCGAAGCCTAACGAGATAACGGGCTGCCGCCTGACGATCGACTGGACGCACGGCGGCGAGCCGTACTCCCGCTACTGGAATCTGTCACCCGACACGATGGCGATCTTCCTCACGCGCGGGGCGGCGGAGATGTTCCTCTACCCGCACGATCAGGCCTTCTTCGGCCGCGAGCACGAGCAGGCGCTGCGCGCGCGCAACGGTCACGACGAGCCCCACTCCCAGGACTAGCCTAACGCGACCGCGTCAGCGTCCGGAAGCGAGGGTTCGAGCGCAGGGCGTGAAACCACGGCATTCGCGCCAGCTGGCTCGGTAGTGGGGGTGCCGCGCGCGATGCCTCCTCGAGCAAACCGATCGCCGCGCTCTGATCGCCGAGTGCGGTGAGAACCTGGGCTTCGTTGACGAGGAGGTCACCCTCCTGGCCGGCCGCGCGCAGGACACGGCGCGTCGCCTCGAGAACGTGGCGCGCGCTGTCTGACAGGCCACTGCGCGCGAGCACGGCTGCCGCGTAAAGCCGGGCATGCGGCGAGATTCCCTGCACGAGCGGCCAGCTAGCGGATCGCTCCGTATTCGCGACCGCCGTCCAGATGCGAGCGACGTCCTGCGCGCCCCGGCCGCTCCAGCCTAACACGTCCAGATCGCATGTGATTGCGACGTTGTGCGTCGGAAAGCGGCGCTTCGTCTCGTCGCAGGTGGCTCGCGCGGAGTCGTACTTCTCGGCGAACAAATAGGCGAGCACGAGTTGATTGAGACTCGCCGGCGCGTCTCGAAGGAACGCGTCGGCTGCGAGCGCGCGACGCAGTGCCTCGATCGCGCCCGCGTTGTCGCCTTTGAGGCTCAACGCAGCACCGAGCGTGCTCCAGGCGCGCGCGAGGTGCGGGTTGAGAGCGGTGGCGGCGCGGAGATCCGTGGTGGCGCTGTCCAAAAGAGCCGGAGAGCTGCCGGGCGACAGGCTCCATCGCTGATGGAGCAGAATCCCGCGGAGCTCGAGGGCGCGAGCGCTGTACGGGTCTCGGGCAATCGCCTGGTTGGCGAACGCCAATCCCGAGTCGATGATCCTCGTACTGCGCAACGGGTCCGATTCCCAGAAGGAGCGTCGCGACCGCACCCATCCACGCTCGATCAACGGCTCTGCCCAGCGCGGGTCGGTGACGGATGCCTGCACGAGGAGGGAATCCGCGCGCGCCAGCAACACCGATTGCTGTGTCGAATCCGACGCCCCCTGGTGGAGCTCCGCCTCGAGCTCGATCAACTCCTCCGCCTGTTGCCTCAGCTCCCACGCGCGCGAGGAGCTCGTGCCCGATTGCCACTCGCGAAGGCGCACGGCGGTACCGAGCCGCGCGCGCAGGCGGCTCGCGACTTCCTGGACGATGGTGTCGCGGAGGCTGAGGAGGCGCGATCGGGGGTAGGTGAGCCTAACGGCGCCTTCTTCCATCAACGTCGTCGCGTCGGTGAGGTGCACGTCGACCTGAATCGAGTCGCGTCGCGCGTCGAGCGCGCCGTACACGACAGTGCCGACGCCCAACGCGCGGGCGATGGAATCCGTCGGCGCTCGTCCGGTGAACTGGCGAATGCCGGGTTCGGAGACGAGCGAGAGCTCGGGGACGCGCGCGAGCGTGTAGATCAGATCGCGCGTTATTCCGCGGGCGATGGTGGCGAGCTGGTTGTCGTTGCGAGGCGCGTCGAGGTAAAGCACGGCGATTCGCCTCGGATCCCGGTCGACCGCACTCATCGTTGGGCGGGGCCGCGTCGCGAACAGGACCGCCGCTGCCGCGGCCACCACCGCGCCGATCGCGGCGATGCGGAACCAAGGTCGTCGCGGCGGGGACGCCGTCGGCAGCGTCTCGTAGTGATCGATGGCGTCAGCGAGCGCGCCGGCGTTGGCGAGACGCGCGGCGGGGACCTTCGCCAGCATGCGTTCGATGAGTATCGCGGCTCCCAGCGGCACGTCCGGCCTAACGACGCGGATCGGCGGGGGCGGCTCGGTCATGTGGCGCGCGATGATCGCGCGCGCCGTTGGCGCGGTGAAGGGAGGGGCGCCGGCGAGCATCTCGTAGAGCACGCAGCCCAGGGAGTAGATGTCGCTCCGGCCGTCGAGGTTCTTCTCGGCGCCGGCCTGCTCGGGGCTCATGTAGGTCGGGGTGCCTAACGTCAGGCCGGTGCTGGTGACGGTGGTGATGTCGGCGGCGCGCTCGATCGCGCGCGCGATGCCGAAATCCGTGACGACGGCGCGGCCGGTGTCGCGCTCGATGAGGATGTTCTCGGGCTTGATGTCGCGGTGGACGATGTTCTGGCCATGCGCGTACTGGAGCGCCTCGGCGACATCGCGGCTGATGGCGAGGGCGCGGTCGAGGGGGAGCTGGGTTTCGCGCTCCATGAGGGCGCGGAGCGTTTCGCCCTCGATGAAGGGCATCGTGTAGTAGAGCAGCTCGTCGCCGGACTGGCCGGCGCTGAGCACGGGGACGATGCGCGGATGGTGGAGGCTGACGGCGACCTGGATCTCGCGCTTGAAGCGATTGATGTTGACGCCGGCGGCGAGGTCGGGGGAGAGAACCTTGACGACGACGCGTCGGCCGACGGCAGGGTCGTCGGCGACGAACACCTTGGCCATACCACCGCCGCCGAGCTCGCGGCTGAGACGATAGCCGGTGCCGAGGCTGGACTGCAGCAGGTCCCGCAGATCCGAGGACACGGCGTCTCCCGTACGCAGCGACGGGCCAATCTACGGAACGGCGTGTGAGGCGGCTAGGTCGTGGCGCGGGCTTAGCGAGACCTTGACGCGGTATGTGTACGACGAGCGTCGTGTGGCGGGGAACGACGGTGAGTGCCGAACGTCGATTGTTTAGTGCCTACTAAACTGTGTAGAATCTGCACGAGGCCGGTTGCATCTTCGCGTGCGAGCGCGGGCACTGGAGCTGATTGGGTCGACCGGGATGGTCAGGCCGGCTCGGGTTGAGGAAGCCGGCGCAGGTCGTTACGTTGCTAAACTCTGGGGCCTGTAGCTCAGGTGGTTAGAGCGCACGCCTGATAAGCGTGAGGTCGGTAGTTCAACTCTACCCAGGCCCAT
>DATBHD010000361.1:0-8191 GCA_036557635.1 Gemmatimonadaceae bacterium | reverse complement strand
CGATCGATGACGCGAGGGGCGAGCGTGACAGCATCGTCCTTGCCGACCGCGCCGTGCCGTACGGACTACGCGTTCCCTCGCCTTTCGACGCGGCACGTCTCGTCGCCGTGACGACGCGCGAGTGGTCGCGCACCCTCGGCTGGATCTCGGCCAAGGGCGCGCAGTCCGTCCGCGCGAATGGTAAGGTCCCTGGCGTGCCCGCCTGCCCCTTCCGCGCGGCGAAGGATTCGGTCTACGTCGAATGCACCGCTCCCGGATCGCCGTTCGCGCAGCTCGTGCTGCGCTTCCCCGACCGACTCGGCGAGACCGGGACGGCAACGCTCTTCACGAGCGAACGCACACTGTACGACGGCAGGCAGCTGCCGTCGCGCCGCACGGTACCGATCGGCACCGGCGGGATATTCCAGTTTCATTCGCGCTCGCTCTCCGGCGCGCACCGGGCGCGCCCCGAACCGGTGATTCTCGAATGGACGCTCGGCGGCACGTTAGGCGGCACGCAGTGGATCAACGGACGCATCCGATGGCAGCCGAGCGTGTCGCGCATGTCGCCATTCGTGAGGCAGCTGGCGAGTGCCGCCGGCTTCGGCGCGAGCGTCGAGCTCGAGGGTGGGCGCAATATTCCCTTGAGTATCGACGAGGGGCTTACCGATGATCTTCAAGGCCAGCTCGACGACTTCGTCGGCCATGGCAGGCGGGGATCCAAGCTGCAGACCAACGACCTGGCCTTCGCGACGATCGTGCTCGCGTCGGCCAAGACGGGCGAGATCCTCGGCGTCGCCGAATACGGTCCGCCGGCCACCAACGGCGGGAGCTGGCTGCTCAAGCCCGTGAATGTTGGCTCGGCGATCAAACCGCTACTGGCGGCGTCGGTGCTGATGGAACGCCCCGAGCTCGGAACGCTGGAGATCAAGAACGACGGTACCACGATGCAGGAACTGTGGGGTTACCCGTTAGGCAAGGGATTCGAGGCGGGGAGCTCGTGCCCGTTTGGATGGATCGGGCTGCGCCAGTACCTGAGCTGCTCGAGCAACCGTTACTCGGCGGCGCTCGTCGCGGCGGCGCTCGAGCCGGCGTCGAATCCCGTGCCGCCCGACTACGAGGACGCACCCGGAGTGACCTTCCGCCTCGACGGTGAGACGCACGTCGGACAACGAATGCACATTCCGCTCGACCGCAATCATCAGGTCCGCAGTGACACGCTGAACGCGAGTACGCTCGCGGCCGGCTTGTTCGCCCTCGACAGCCTGAACACGAGTCTCGAATTGGCGGCACAACTCGGGCGAGAGGGGCGCGACTCCTCGGTGTGGATGCACCTCCGGGACGACCGCCTCAACCCCGTACGCGTGCCGCTCGGGTTGTGGCCAGAACAATCCCGCATGGCAATGATGCGCGGTAATCGTTCGGCGACTGTTCGCCAGCTTGCGATGTTTTCGATCGGAGCGGCCGAAAACCGCGTGACGACGCTCGATCTCACGCAGGCCTTCGCTCGGATCGTTACCGATCGTCGTTTTGGCTTGACCTTTGTGCCGGCAACCGGACAGTCGGCGGCAGCCTTTCAGCCGCTGGGATTGTCAAAGTATTCGTGGTACTCGGCTCTCATCGGCGGGCTCCACGACGTTGGCACCGTCGGCACAGCGAAGGGAACTCAGACCGCCATCGCGCAGCAACTCAGCCCCACGCTGCTGTTCTATGGCAAAAGCGGCACGTTGAATGCGCCGCCGCATGTGCGCCTGCTCCGACGCACCGACACCACCAGGGTGAACGGTGCGCCGGTCGTGCGCACTCTGACGTTCGCGGACACGGTGGTGCCACCGGTGGTGGCAAAAACGCTGCTGTTCGCGCTCGGCGCTCGATATCCGCGGCAAAGCAAGGCAGCGCCGGGCGAGAGAAGGACTCAGCAGGCAGATGCAGGTGGTGGTGCGATTGACTGCGGCATCGTCGGGACGATCTACTTCCGTCTTCGCCGGAATCCGCCGCACGTGGAGTCGCTGGCGACGGATTTCGCGAACGAGCGCCTCTGGCGTCTGCTGCGGAAGAATTGGCAGCGTCTGAAGGTCTGTTGAGTGTACGCGGTTGCACCTCAAGGTTCGTCAATGCGCAATCGAGCGTGGCTGTTCCTCGTCGTTCCTGGGGTCGTCGCCTGTGGTGACGGCCATCGGTGGCGAAGCGTGCTGCGGGACTATGCTCGTCCGGACACGGTCGAGCGGCTGCACGTCATGCTCGACGGCGAGCGAGCCCGCGGTGACACGGCGCGCCGGTTGAACCGCGAATTGGCGGAGAAGAACGAGTATCTGCTGACTCAGCTGAACGAGCTATCGCGGATCGTCAACGAAATAGATCGCGACCTTTCGGGCGGTTCACGCGTCGGAACGATTCAGCCCCTGCGGCCCAACGGCGAGGTTGGCGACACCCTGAGTGAGCGCGAATTGCTCGAGGCCAAGCGCGAGCGGATAGCGGCGAACCTCAGCCGCCTAACGTCGCAGCTTCGCCGGAGTGACAGCCTCTGGCATGCCGCGGTCGCCGACGACAGCGCCTCGCGCCGTGCACTCGCCTCGTCCGGAGAAACGTTGGAGATGTTCCGAACGCTCGCCGAGAACCGAGCGGTGCAGTTCGCCGAGTTCGAACAACGGTTCGACAGTTTGCGCGTCGAGAATCAAGCCCTCGCCGACGAGCGCGACCGGATGCGTGACAGCCTCAATCGACTCTCGGCGCGAGTGAGCCGTGTCTACTATGTGGTGGGGACGCGCGATGAGTTGCTGTCTTCCGGCGTCATCCGTGAGGTGACGGTCGCGAAGAAAACGTGGCGCGGATGGCAGCGCGAGAGGCAGCTTCTGCCGACGCGCGAAGCGGAGCTGGCCCGGCTCGCGGTGATCCGGTCCGCATTTGGCTCGATCGCCACTTCGAACGACGACGAAGCCGACGTCGAGCAGGAGGGCTCGTCGCGTCCCCCCGAGTACGGCGAGATCCGGGAGCTCGATCGCTATCGCGACACCCTTCTTGCGCTCCCCGTGCTGCGGCATGGGCACCTACGGGTGATTTCGTCTCAGGACACGAAGTACGCGGACGGTGTCGGCCGCGACGGTCGAGTGAACGCGGGGGGGAACCGACTGCGCATCACCGAGCCCGAGGGTTTCTGGGAGGGTGGGAGATACTTGGTATTGCTGGTCGAGCGCTGATCGCGCGCGCTCCCGCTCCGCTCGCCGAGTCAACGCGCCACGCTCGACGCCTCAGGTTGAAACGCTCGGCGCCCCGCGGGCCTGCTGCTTGCCCGACATGGTTGGTGAACCGCAGCGTGGAGCATCAGCACATGTCGCAACGCCGCAAAACACACAATGGCCGAGACGTCGACGGCCACCACAAGGTCAAGCAGACGGATGTGGAAGACACGCTCGCCGATCCGGCGGGAGAAGATTTCATTCGCGATGACGTGCGCCTCGGCGGCGCCGTAGCCGACACAGGTCCAAAGGCCGGCGCGAGCGGAGAGCAGGTCGAGCGACTCATCGAAGAAAACCGATACGAAGTCGATCACCTCGTTGGCCGCGATAGTCGGTCGGCCTTCGACAAAGGCAAGCGGCGCTCGCGAAAGCGCCGCGGCAATCATCAATAGTTCGCCAAAGTGGCCTAACGGTCCGGAACGTTCCCTGGCGCATTAGTGCGCCAGGGATGGCGTCTTTGGGGATGCCGAAAGACGCCCGAAGAGCCACCGGCCGTGGTTGCATGCGGCTCCAAGTTGGGATACCCTACGAGTTCGCCCTCGTGGACCGGGAGCTCGTGCACTTTTATTCGGCGCCTTGGGAAGTTGTGGAAGGAGACGTCGCCGGCTGCGGCCCGCGGCTTTTTCTTACAGGCACGAAGCTCCTGACAGGGGTTTGGGAGAGATTGGTCGGCGAAGCGCGGCAGAGCGCGTTCGGAAATAGCGCGGACCAGATCGACGCCGTGAGTTGGCTCGTGCTCGAGCAGGGACTCCGAGTGCTGGCCCCAGTCTCGTTGCGCGAGCGATTGGTGTGTCTGCTCTCCCTCGACGAACTGGCGGATAGCTCGACACTGCGGGCGTACTACCGCGTCATGCGCAGCACCGGCGAGCCGGTCGCGTGCGGCTTCCTGGCGATCGCGGGCGCTCAAAAGGCGACGGGCAGCCCGGCTGCGCTTCCGCAACCGATCGTCGACCTCTTCGAGAGCCGCGGGAGCTTCCGCGAGCGGGAGCAGTCGCCGTCGTTCATCGAGCTGGCGCTGGTGCTGCCCAATGCGGAGGAGACGCTCTTTCCCGACGACATACGCACGCTCGGTATCGGGATCGCGATGCAGAGCGCGGGCGCGGTCACACAGCGCCGAACACCGTCCACGCCGCTGTCGATTCCAGCACTCGGCGAGCTGCCCGTGCCCGATGGACGCACGGCGTTCTTCTTCCCGGATGCCGGATCGTACGACGGACGATTGCTGTGCGAGCTGCGCGCGTATCTACCGTATCTCGCCGACTACTTCGATCAGGCGGAGGAGGTATCACGCCGCGTATTTCGGCAATCGTTCCTCCCTCTCGTCGACATGGATGCGATCGCGCTCCATGACCAGCGATTGGAGCGCTGTCCCGAGCTCGCGCACGTCGGTGTCGTGCTGACGGGCGTGCTGATCGCCGAGTCGTTGAAAGAGCACGGGATCCGTCCAGACGCGTTGATCGGAGACGGGCTGGGTGAGCTGGCGGCTCTCGCCGTCGCCGGCGCGGCGGATCTGTCGACGTCGCTACGGCTCGCGGCGCAGCGCGCGCTCGCCTCGCGCCCGAATGGCGACGGTGAGCCGAAAGCGGCCACCGAGCAGTTCAAGGCGGCGCTGGCCGAGGTGCCCTTTGGGGCGCCGCGACTCCCCATCGTTTCTCTTCGGCCGCGCGGACTGTTCGCCGATCGGGTCGAGGACCGTTCAGGCTCGTTAGGCAGCGCCAGGGGCGACGCCGACCTCATCGCCGCGGCGTGGGGCGCGGGGTGCGAGCACGTAATCGAGTGCGGTCCGCGAGGCTT
Organism: Gemmatimonadaceae bacterium; assembly: GCA_036557635.1. Lineage (GTDB taxonomy): Bacteria > Gemmatimonadota > Gemmatimonadetes > Gemmatimonadales > Gemmatimonadaceae > AG2. Next base: position 3,182 of record DATBHD010000361.1, on the reverse strand, counting down.
CCTGAGCGCGGGCATCCGCGCGCCTGCCTTTTCGTTCACGCCCGAGTGGCGATCGGACGTGCGCGCCTAGGCTTCGGCGCGTCGCGGTGAGGCGGCTAGCATCCGCGTCGTCGCACCTCGAGAACGCGCGCCTCGGTGCTCTTGCTCGGCAGTGGCACCGCCGAGTGGCGAAGCGAATCGGCGCCGGGGATGCGAATTGCGTCGTCGGCCGGCGCGCGCAGGTCGCTGCGCGGCACGCCGCCGAAATAGCGGCTCAGCACTCCCGCGCGCGCAAAGGCATCGCGACCGGCGGGCGTCGTGTCGGAAAGCCGCGGGTTCATCACCTCATCGAGCCACTCGTACACTCCGCCCCGGAGGAAGAACACTCTCTTGTAGCCTAACGCGCGCAGGAAGACCCAAGCCTGCGCCGCGTGCGCGCCCCCCTCGGAGTAGAGGACGATGGTCTCGTCGCCGCGAAAGCTCACGTTCGCGAGCGAATCGAGCGACAGGTGCTCCGCGCGCGGCACGTGATACGCCGCGTACTCGGCCGCCGAGCGGACGTCGACGACGCGGAGACCGGGGCGGCGATCCTTGATCCACTGCGCGAGCTCGAGCGCCGTCACGTGATCTTCCTCGCGCGCGACCGTTGCCGCCAGTGAAGCGACGTCGATCGTGGCGTGCCGCGCGGCGTACGGACTTCCGGCGAATGGCGCGAGCAGCGCCAGGGCGAGCGCGCCCAGCCCCAAGCCGCGCGCGAGCCGGCGGCCGGTGTCGGGACTCACGCGCCCGCGCCTTCGATGACACCGACGCCACCGCGCGCGGTGTCGTGAGTCGTTAGGCTCCTGGCGCGTATCGCCATCTTCGCCTCGACCCACTCGGCAGCGCGGAATCCGCCGAGGGCGACGGCGACGACGATCAACACCACGACCCCGTACGGCAGATGAACCACCTGGGGAAGCGTCAAGGCGCCGCGCGGCGTCTCCTCGTAGAAGGCCTGCAACGACGGGAAGAAGAGACCGGTCGCGAGGACTCCGGACCACATTCCCAGCACGAGCGCGACGCCGTCGAGCCGCCCCGTCACGGCGGCTACACAGGACGTCCCCGGGCACAGGCCACCGAGCGCAAAGCCGACGCCGAAGATCAGACCGCCGACGAGCTGCGGCACCAGATACGTCTCGGGCACGTAGACGCGAGACAGATCGAGCACGCCGAGTCTGCCTAACCAGAAGAGGCCGAGCATCGCCGTCACGATCGCGCTGAACATTACCTTGAAGACGGTGAGGTCGGTGAGATAGAACTGCGCGGCGAGCTTCCGCGCGCTGCCCATGCCGGCGCTCTCGAGACACCACCCGAAAGCGATGCCGATGAAGAGCGCGGCGACGAGCGCGCCGCGCGCTCCAAAGTATCCGAGCTCGAAATAGGGGGCGGTCATGTCCAGGCTCGTCGCGCGAGAGGGGCAACCATGTAGGCGGCGCCAAAGGCGCCGCCGATGAACAGCCAGCTGCCGGCGCTGAGAAGCGCGCCGCCGGTGAGCGCCTGCCCGCTCGTGCACCCGCGAGCGAGCACCGCGCCGAGTCCCATGACGCCGCCGGCGAGGAAGGCGGTCGTTAGGCGAGCGCGGCTCGATAGCCTTGGGCCCCGCTCGACGTCGACGCGAAGGCGGCCCGCGACCAGCGCCGAGAGAAACCCGCCGATCGCGACGCCGGCGATCTCGATCAGAAGCCAGTCGAGCCAGGGCCCTTCCCCCGCGAGATAGCGGGCGAAGTAGGGGTTCGCCTGCGCGCGCGCCGGTGCCACCGACGATACCACACCGGCGGCACTGCTCGCGAAGGCGCCCGACGCGCCCAGCCCGCGGCCCATCACGACGAACGCGGCGAGCAGAACGAGGCCGAGCGCGACGCCGGCGAGGTACGGATTCGAGTACGGACGCGCCGGACGGGGGCTCATTGCTTACTCTTTGGCGACGAGGTCTCGACCGGATACGCGGCCGGCGGCGTCAGCCGCGACCAGTCCTGGAAGGAGCCGTCGTAGAGGAGCACGGGATGGCCTAACGAGCGAGCCGCGAACAGCATCGCCGTCGCCTGCTGCCCGATATGACAATAGCCGACGATCGTATCGCCCGGCGCCACCCCTGCCTTGGTGAAGAGCGCGGCGAGGTCGTTAGGCGACTTGAGCATGAGATTGTCGTAGGTGATCTCGGTGAACGGTACGCTCCTGGCGCTCGCGATGTGGCCCGTGCGCTGCTGCGCGCCGTGCGCGTTGCCCGTCTGGACACCATCGTAGAAGGACGCGTCGCGGCCGTCGACGATCGAGACACCGCTCTTCCCGATGTGGTCCTTGACGTACGCGGCCGTCACGACGATCGGCTTGATGTGAAGCGGGGCGAGTGTCCCGGCGCGCGGCGCGGGAACCTCATCGGTGATCTTGTTGCCGGCCCGGATCCACGCCGGCATCCCTCCGTCGAGGAGCGAGGTCTGCGCGCCGAGTCCCGCGTAATCGAGGGTGAAGATGATCCGCGTCGACGGCGAGACCCAATCGCTGCCGTAGTACACGACGATGCGCGAGTTGTTGGAGATCCCGAGCTTCTCGAGGCGCTCGCGCAGCGACTCGGTGCCGGGCATCTCGAGCATCAGGCCATCCGCTGTGTGCTCGGAGGTGGAGACGTCGTCCAGGTCGACGAAGCGGGCGCCCGGGATGTGCATGGCCTTGTACTCGCCCGCGCCGACGTGGAGGAGCACGAGGTTCGGGTCGTGGAGATGCTGCGCGAGCCAGCTCGCACTCACGAGCATCTGGTCGCGCTGGGCAACAGCCTGGCGCGTAGTGCCTAACGATGCTGCGGCGAGCAGGACGATGAGGCGGCGTGTATGCACGGAGAGCTCCGGTCGGAGGTGAGCGTGCTGCTACGCTAAGTCGGGGGCGCCGGCACGGGTGACGAAACGGTGCATGAGATGTGCAGGAACTGTAAGGCGGCCGGCTTTGAGGCGAAACGAGCCGAGAAGGGCGAGCCGAGAAGGGCGAGCCGAGAAGGGCGAGCCGAGAAGGGCGAGCCGAGAAGGGCTCGCCTTTTCTACTCCTTGCGCCGAGCAGGTCCGCGCATATAGTAGACATAGTCTAGGATATCGAGGCGCCCATGCTCGGCGAATTCGAGCAGTTGGTGTTGCTGGCGGTTCTGCGGGAAGGAGAGGACGCGTACGGCGTCCCGA
>DATBHD010000360.1:0-3721 GCA_036557635.1 Gemmatimonadaceae bacterium | reverse complement strand
AGGGGGAGCGCAGGTTATTGCCGGTGCTCCACCCGAGCTTCTCGCGCTCGTGCAGGGCTCGTCCCTCAAGCTTCAGCACATACGCTATGTGGTGCTGGCCTGGGTGGACGAGCTGATCGCCGGTGGCGACGAGAGCATGCTCGAGACGTTGATGGCCGAGATTCCGAAGGACGCCGCGCGTATCGTCGTCGCCAACGAGATCAACGCCGACGTCGAGGCGCTCATCGAGCGCTACGCGCGGCGGGCGCGACGCGTCGCACCCAGCGCAGACACGTCCTCGGTCGGCGTCGGCATGCAGTACGTCACCGTGTCGGCGGCATCCCGACTCACGGCGCTCCGACGTCTGCTCGATGAAATCGATCCATCGCGTGGCGTCGTCTACGTGCGGACCGACGAGAGCGAGCGCGAGGTGAATGACCTGCTGCGCGCGCTCGGCTACGGTCATCCCGCGGCGTCTGCCGAGGCGGCCGTCCGAGTCGCGCGTGCGGCGGGGCCGGGTGAGTCGGATGTCGTCGTCCTGTACGACATCCCCGCCTCACGAGAAGAGCTCCGCGAGGCGAGCGGGCCACATCCGCAGCGCGTCATCGCGCTCGCCCAGCCGCGTCTCCTCGCGAGCTTGCGCGTCCTCTCCGGTGGCGCGCCGCTCACGCCATTCACGTTGTCGGAGGCGGGATTACGAGCGCGAACGCGCGAGGAGCTCGTGCGCTCCGAGCTGCGCGAGACGCTCTCATCGGGGTCGTTTGCCCGTGAGCTGCTTGCGCTCGAGCCGTTGCTCGAACGCTACGACGGCATCGAGATCGCCGCCGCGACGCTCCGGTTGCTCGAGAAGGCGCGCTTCGAGCGAGACGCGGCGCGTGCGCGCGTCGCGGAGGCGCGGGCGGCGCACGGCGCTCCCGGCGTCAGTGGGGCGACGGCGACGATGACGCGTCTCTTCATCAACGTCGGCGCGATGGACAACGCGCGTCCCGGCGATCTCGTTGGGGCCATTACCAACGAAGCGCGCATAACGAGCGCGCAGATCGGAAAGATCGACGTTCGCGAGAATCATTCGTTGGTCGAGGTCGCAGCCGACGTCGCCGAAGGGGTCGTCGCGAAGTTGACCGGCAGCACTATCCGGGGACGTCGCGTCGTTGCGCGCGTCGACCAGGAGCGTGGTGGACGGCCGGGCACGAGTCGCGGCGGACGACTTGCGGATCGCGGTCCGCGCCGCGACTCTGATGTGCGCCGCAATGTCGGTCGCGATCGGAACGAACGTGACTCTGGAGCCAGGGAGCGCGGCGCCGATCGCTCGGCGCGCCCGCCCCGATCCGGAGACACGGAGTGATATCAGACCTGCACTTCAGCCGCAGTGGTGGTTGGATCGAAGTCATCTGCGGCGTGATGTTCAGTGGAAAAAGTGAAGAGCTGATCCGGCGCGTTCGTCGCGCCATCATCGCCCGCCACAAGACCCAGGTCTTCAAGTCGCATCTCGACGAGCGCTACACCGGGATCTATCAGATTTCCAGCCACGACGGTCGACACGTCGAGGCAGTCCCTGTTGACACACCGGAGCAGATCGCGCGCGAGATCGAAGACGACACCCAGGTCGTCGCGATCGACGAGGCGCAATTTCTGGCGCCGTCGATCGTGACACTCGCGTCCTCACTCGCCGACCGCGGCATCCGCGTCATCGTCGCCGGGACAGACACCGATTTTCGCGGCGAGCCGTTTGGCGCGATGCCGCAGTTGCTCGCCGTCGCCGAGGTCGTGGACAAGCTGCATGCGATCTGCGTGCAGTGCGGAAATCTCGCGAGCCGGAACCAGCGCCTCATTGGTGGCCGTCCCGCGCGTTACGACTCACCGATAATCATGGTGGGCAGCGCGGAGACGTACGAGGCACGATGCCGCTCCTGCCACTCGGTGCCGAGGAAGGACGAAGAACAGCTGCCGCTTTACCGTCATCCCGAGGAGCGACGGGATCTGCTTTTGCGGCCGGCGAGAGAAGCAGGAGCGCGCGCTGGCAGCTCGCGCGAGTCCAAACAAGACGATCTACACTGAACGCTGGCGAAGTGCGGATCCCTCGGTGCGCTCGGCATGACAGCGCGTCACAGACCGAACGTATCCCGCCCGTGCGCCAGATACAGGAATTCCGCACGCGTTCGTGCATCGTCGCGGAATGAGCCGCGCAGCGCACTCGTTATGGTCTTCGAGTTCTGCTTCTCGACGCCGCGCATCATCATGCAGAGGTGAAAAGCTTCGATCACGACGCCGACGCCGACGGGCTCCAGCACTCGTTGGATGGCGCCCGCGATCTCCTCGGTGAGCCTCTCCTGCACCTGCAAGCGGCGGGCGTACACCTCCACGATGCGCGGAAGCTTCGACAGCCCGACGATTCGACCGTTCGGGATGTAGGCAACGTGCGCCTTGCCGAAGAAGGGCAGCATGTGGTGCTCGCAGAGGCTGTACAACTCGATGTCGCGCACCATGACCATGTTGCGATGCTCTTCCGCGAAGATCGCGTCGCCGACCACGTCTTCGACGCATTCGCCATAACCGCGCGTGAGCCAGGCCATCGCGTTCGCCACGCGCGTCGGCGTCTTCAAGAGCCCTTCACGCGACGGATCTTCGCCCAGGAGCGCGAGTTGCCGCGCCACGGACGACGCATACTCGGCGTTCACGTCAGCTGGGTCGAGATCCCACCCCTCGTCACTCGCGGGGCCCGTCGTCATGCGCCCGTCAACGCTTTCGCGCTGTCCCAGTGGTATCGCCGACCCCTTCGCCCGTCGATTCGTGGTCGAGTCCTTCCTCACAATGATCTCCGTCGGTTCGACTGATGCGTTATGAATCGGCCTCACGCCACCACCCGTTCCTCAACGGACGCAGCGTTGACGCCCGAGCGCATAAAACCTACCTTGGCGCGCGAGGGGCGGGGCCGGGGGGGGGGGGAGGGGGGAGGGGGGATGGGAGCTGGAACACTGTGTGGCGGAGGGGTCCAGAGATGCTCGTAATCGGCCTTACGGGGAACATCGGCAGCGGCAAATCGACCGTGGCGCAGCTGTTTTCGGAGCGCGGCGCGACGATCATTGACGCCGACGTCCTCGCTCGGCGAGCAGTGGAATTCGGCACGCCGGCCTACGACCGGATCGTCGAGCGCTGGGGTACGTCGATCGTTGGGCCCGACCGTCAGCTCGACCGGTCCGCACTGCGACGGACGGTGTTCAGCGACGCGAACCAGCTAGAAGAGCTGAACGAGATCGTCCATCCGGAAGTGGAGAGCCTGCGTCAGCGGCTCCTCGACGATGCGCGCCAGCGCGGCGACCGCATCGTCGTCTGCGACATACCATTGCTCTTCGAGAAGCACATGGCGCCGCGCTTCGATCGGATCATCCTCGTCGACGCGCCTCGCCCGCTCCGCCTCGAGCGCCTCGTGCGCGATCGCGGTTTGCGCGAGACGGAAGCGATGGACATGATTGCCGCGCAGATGCCCGCCGAGCTCAAGCGCGCGGGCGCGGATTTCATTCTCGAGAACGCCGGCACGCTCAACGCCCTCGAGCAGCAAGTGGCCGAGGTATGGACGCAGCTTCTTCAGGAGTCGGAGGTTTGCGTTTGACCGTGTGAACGGCGGAGACCGCGTGAACGGCGGAGACCGCGTGAACGGCGGAGACCGCGTGAACGGCGGAGACCGCGTGAACGGCGGAGACCGCGTGAACGGCGGAGACCGCGTGAACGGCGGGGACCGCGT
>DATBHD010000359.1:0-5751 GCA_036557635.1 Gemmatimonadaceae bacterium | reverse complement strand
GAACGCTACACGTCGCCGGCGTCTCGTTCGCTCAGGTGGAGACCGACCTGCGCCAGTATCTCACGCAATTCGACGCAGAGCCGGCGTTCACCCTCACTCCTCTGCTTCGGGTTTTCGTCGTCGGCCAAGTCAAGGAGCCGAACTCGCTAACGGTTCCCGCGGGCACGACCGTCGCGCAGGCCATTGCCCTCGCGGGCGGGCCAATGCCTGACGCCGATCTCCCCAACATTCGCGTCGTCCGAGGAATCCAGGTCATGTCGCTCGATCTGACGCGTCCGGACCTTGCCGTGGCACGAATGACGCTTCGCTCCGGCGATCAAATCGTTGTCAGCCGAGCGCGCAGCGTGCTACGCGACGTCGTTGCTCCATGGGCGGCGCTGATTGGCGGCGCCGCCGCCCTCGCGAACGTGGTCGTGAATATCACGAGACCTTAAACCTTCGAGTGTAACCGATGTCGAATCGCCTCGTGCCGCAGCGCTGGGTCGAGCCACCGTCGAGCCCCGAGTTCTCCGGCACGTACCCGGACGCGAGCGTGCCGGATGGGTCGGATTCCGTCCTCAAGGTCGCGCTCGAATACGTTGGTCTCATCCGGCGGAATCTCGTTCTCGTCGGCGTGTTCGTCGTGCTGGCGCTCGGCGCATGCGCCGCGATGTTGTATCGTGAGCGGCCCGTGTATCGGGCGGCTGCGGTCATACGCCTTGTCGACAAAACGAAGGCGACCACTGGCAATCTCGCGACCGGCGCCACCGACCAGATCACTGGTTCGTTCGTAGACCCTATTCTGTCGCAGCTGCAGGTGCTCGAGAGCCGAGGCGTGGCTCAGGAAATCGCCGCTCGCGAAGGCCTGCGGCTGACAAGCTTGACCCGCGGCTTCGGCTGGAAATACATCGACAGCGTCAGTATCGATTCGTTGGCGTCCGCCGACACGCTCGTCGTTCGCTTCAGCGATGCCTCGTACGTCGCTTCCACGAACGGAAGAACATCGCAGGCGCGATACGGCGAAGCCGTGACGCTGCCGGGAGTGCGTTTTGTCGTGGGAAAGCGTCCGCCACTCACCGCCGCCGAGCTCACGGTGCTAGTACGTCAGCGGGCTGTGGACGACGTGCTCGAACAACTCAAGGGCCGCTCACGCGACCGCACCGACGTCGTCGATGTCACGTATCAAGCGACCGATCCGATACTCGCGCAGCGAACCGTCAACACCGCCATCGAGGTTTTTCAGGCCGCGAACGCCCGTGCGTCGCGCCAGGAGTCCGCGCGCCGTCGCGAGTTCATAGAAGGGCAGCTTGGAAAGACCGAAGCGTTGCTCGCTCAAGCTCAGTTCCAGCACAACGCCTTCCGGTCGCGCGAGAAAGTGTACAGCTCGCAGGACAAGTTCAAATCGCAGCAATCCGGCCTCACCGATATCGAGGTGCGTCGCCAGGAACTCGCGGCCGATCGCCGGATGTATGCCGGTCTCCTCGCCGCCCTCGATAGCGTCCCCCTCGGATCCTCGCGAAAGGACTCGCATGACGAGCGGCTCAACGCGCTCGTCTCCTCGCCTGGAATCGCTGCCAACGCCGTCGTCGCCCAGCTCTTCGGCGATTTGATGAAGCTGCGCGTCACGCGCGACTCGCTCACCAGCGGCCCCTATGCGGCGGCGGCGTCGAACCCTGACGTGAAGCGCATAGACGCGTTGATTGCGACGGCGCAGTCGAGCGTCGTCACGGCCGTCCGCGGACAAGTTTCGGCCGTCGACGCGCGCCTCGCGGCGCTCGCTCAGCTCAAGCGCAATTCGGCCGCGGAGCTGTCCACTCTGCCATCCACGGAGGGGAAGGAGACCGAGCTCGTGACGCAAGTCGAAACCTATGAGCATCAGGCCGAAGCGCTGCGCGACGAGTTGCAGAAGGCACAGATCGAGGAGGCGGCGGAAGCGGGTCAGGTCGAAATCATTGATCTCGCGACGTTGCCAATGACACCCATCGGCACTGGGCGGACCCCGAAAGTCGTGTTCGCGCTCGTCGTCGGCCTCGTGCTCGGTTCGATCGTCGCCTACGTCCTCGAGAACCACAGCGCCGTCATCCGCAAGCGCGACGACCTCGAGCGCGCCGTGTCGATGCCCAACCTCGCCGTCATTCCAAAGTTCAAATTGAATGGCCGCTCGCAGCTCAAACGGTTGGCCACTGGCAAAGCGAACGGCACATTGGGGAACAAGAGCTTGTCGGACCTCATCGTCCTGAACGACGCACGGTCGATCGGTGCCGAGGCATACAGGACGCTTCGAACCAATCTACTCTTCTCGGCCGCCGTCAACGAGGTAAAACGCCTCGTCGTGACGAGCGCAAGCCCGGAGGAAGGGAAGAGCACCACGGCCGGCAACCTCGCCATCGCGTTCGCGCAGCAGGGGCACCGCGTGCTGCTCGTCGACTGCGACCTTCGTCGCCCGCGCATGCACAAGATGTTCGGGCAGCGCCAGGAGCCAGGCCTCACCGACGTGCTCATCGGTCGTGCCTCCTTCCTCGACGCTGCGCAGGAGACGATGGTACCGAACCTCGTGACGCTGACAGCGGGCGCGCTCCCGCCGAACCCGGTGGAGATGCTCGGCAGCGCGAAGATGCGCGAATTCATGCAGTCGCTGCCAGGGTTCGACATGATCGTCGTCGACACCCCGCCACTGATGGTTGCGTCGGATGCCGCCGTCGTCGGCCGGATGAGCGACGGTGTGCTCATGGTCGTTCGCGCGGGCCAGGCACAACGGGGAGCGGTGCAGGACAGCGTGCAGCAGCTGCTGAACGTCGGCGCTCGCGTCATCGGCACGGTGCTCAACGACCCCGATGCGGAATTCGCCAAGTTCACACCGTATCACGCGTATTCATACTACGACGACTACGTGCACTCCGAGTCGTGATCGGCGAGGATCGCGTGTTCACCTGGACTCTCATCGTGAACCGACCGCGCCCTCGCTTGATGAGCCGATAATTCGATTTCCATGATGCAGTGGCTTTTCGTTCCGGTCGTAGGCGCGGTTGCTTTTGGCGCTGCCTCCGTTGCCGTACCGCTGATCACACGATACGCACTGAGCAAACGCCTCCTCGACGTTCCCGACGGCGTGCGCCGCACACACGACACCGCGATTCCGAGGCTCGGCGGCGTCGCGGTCTTCGCGGGCCTGCTGCTGGCGATCGGCCTGGCGGTTGTCGCCGCCAAACTATTCGGCATCGGGTCCCCAAGTATCGCGCCGCACTCCGTCTCCCTCCTCGCCGCGGCCGCCATGCTCTTTGGCATCGGCCTGCTCGACGACTTGGTCGGCGTTCCCCCCATCTTCAAGATCCTCGGCCAATCCGTCGCTGGCCTGATCGTCTGCACCAACGGGTTCGTCATTCACCGCATCGGGCTGACGTCGAGCTTCACGATCTCACTCGGTGTGGCCGCAGTGCCGGTGACGATCGTCTGGCTCGTCGGCGTGTCGAATGCCTTCAACCTCGTCGACGGCCTCGATGGCCTCGCGGGCGGCGTCGGGCTGATCGCGCTCGCCACCGCGGCGGCCGCCGCGACGGTACTCGGCAACGAGACGGTTCCGCTCTACTGCGCTGCCCTCGGCGGAGCGCTGCTCGGCTTTCTCCGGTACAACTGGGCGCCGGCGCGAATCTTCCTTGGCGACTCGGGGAGTCTCGTGGTGGGGTTCCTCTTGGCGTACCTCGCTGTCAAAGGAGGAACGCAGCAAGACGGGACGCTGCTCGCCATTGTTCCTGTCTTCGCACTGTCCTACCCTCTGCTGGACACGGGCATCGCGATGCTCCGGCGGTGGCTACGCGGCCACCCGCTGTCGCGCGCCGACGACCGGCACATCCATCATCAGCTCCGAGCGCTCGGCTTCACGCCGCGACGCGCGGCGCTCGTGATTTTCGTGGAAGCGGCGGGCGTGGCGATTCTGGGACTGTGCGTGACGTTCACTACGCCTGCGGCAACCGTCGGTGTGGCGGCCGCAGGGGGCGCGATTCTGCTGCTCATTTTCGCGTACGGCGTGCGCTGGCTGCAGTATCACGAGTTCATCGAAGCGGGAGCCGTCGTGGTTAGCGCCGGTTCTCGCATGCGCGGTGCGATTCGCGATACCATCGCGGCCCGCGACTTCGTGGAGCTCATCGAGATCGCGCGGACGCTGGAAGAGATCAACGTGCTCTTGCGCGATGCAGCGAAGATGTTCCGATTTGCGCACATGCGTGTTGGCGCGTCAAGGCCGGATACCGCGTTCGATCCCGTGAATCCGGCAACGCGAATGTGGAAGTTGGAGTATCCGATCGTCACGCCATCCGGCGAGTCCGTCATGGACGGCGATGGCCGGCCCATGGTGCTCTCATTCTGGTGCGCCTTACACAACTCGATGACGCTGCGCACGCGGAGGGCGAGTGTCGAGCGCGTCGCAGTCATCCTTGCGCCAGCGATTGCGTCGTGGACTGAGACGTCACCGGACCTGGTGATGCAGCGCGCACGACGCCGACGTGTCTATTCGCCCGTTGTCGACCATATGGACACGCCGCCCACGCCGCGAAAAGCGTTCGGAAGCCTCAATGTCGATTGACCGCGCCGGCGGCGCGGTCGCATTGGCGTTTATGGATCTCTAATTGACGCTTGGCGCGCGTGGCGACCTGTGCCGGCCTCCCCACCTGAATCCTCCCGTAGGACGTAGGCCCACTGCGCATTCGCTGCGCGTGTCGATTAATCCTTCGCGCCACAAAAAACCGCGCATTCGCGGCTGGACACCGGTCGCGCACGCTAGACGGGAGAGAAGGGCATGCAACCCACCGACTTCACTGGCCCGCCATCCGAGGGGCCTTTACCCGATACGAGTGACACGCCTCGCGCCCCCTACACGACGCCGCGCCTCGAGCCGCTCGGCACGTGGCGGGCCCGCACGCTGCAACAGAGCGTACCGCTCACCGGCTTCCGCGGTGGCGTCGAGACTGACCCAGGGGCGCGCTATGGCGAAAGTTGACGTGACTCCGAGTCGAGCGCGCTTTGCGTCGCTCCTCGTTCTCTTCGCGCTCGCGGACACGACCGCGTGCGAGGACAAGATCCCGACGAACCTCGTGACTGGCAACGAAACCACCGCCGTCGCCCGGCAAGGGGTGGGCGTCGCCGAAGTGACGTTCCGCGACCTGAACACAGCGGCCATCTCGGCGACGATAGTGTTGGCGCCGAGCGTGGCGGAACTCGAGCAACTCCGCACGAACCCTGCTGCTGCCAATGCGCTCACCTCGGTCCAGCTCCAGCTCATTACCGTCGGCGAATTCTTGCATACGCCGACGGGCGGCCCCAACGCGCGCTTTGTACACGCGACCTTCGGGCTGAATAGCGCGGCCGGCAGCGGCCTGTTCGACCCGGCGCGCGAGAATCTGTCATTCGTCGGCGCGGGCACGGCGCTCACGATCGCAGGCACGCCAATTCGCGCGCTGCTCAAGGCGGACGGCACGAGCGCGGGCGACGCGCTCGCACTCCAAGTGGCGCCCACGGCGCTGGTGGCGCTGAACGAGCTAGTGTAGTGAGGCCAAAGTGTCTTTAGCCTTCTTCACCTTGGCGAGGATTTTTCGCACGGACGCTGTCCACGTGAACGGCGTCGGAGCAGCATTCCGATGTGCGATGTAAGCGTCGATTGCGGTTTCCAGTTCAAGCACCGAGGTCACTGCCAGTCGACGCAGCTGTCGGGTGGTCAGCTCGCTGAAGAATCGCTCCACCAGGTTCAGCCACGAGGCAGAGGTCGGCGTGAAATGGAAA
>DATBHD010000358.1:0-9242 GCA_036557635.1 Gemmatimonadaceae bacterium | reverse complement strand
CGGCGCGGACGGCGAAGGGCTCTGGTCGACGAGCATCGGCGCGACGGGCGTGACGCTGGGCCAGAAGCGGCTCGCGATTCGAGATCTCTCGTCCGCGGCGCACAGCCGTCGCTGCACGGTCGGCTCGAGCAGGTGCAGCCGGACGCCTTCTCGCCGCACGACCGGCCGGAGTGCTCGGCGCATTTTCTCGCTCGGCGCGCTTTCAACAGCGACGCTGGCAGCTTTCATGGACGAACACTCAACACTCTGGTCGTTGCCAAACTGCATTGGCGCTTCGAGTCGTATGACAAGTGAGTTTTGCAGTCGAGCTTTGGATTGCGATGCAGCGTGCATTGGGAGCATATTCGCCCTTGAATCTCGCTGTCTAACTGGCGTTAGATCACCACAGGGAGTTTTCGCGATTCCGTGACTGCCAGCGCGCAAGTCGATCTCCCGACCGGCGTACAAACCGGAGTCGAGACAGTAGTTCTCGCTTCGGGGATGACCGTTCAGATCTGTCGGGCATCTGTACACCGTCACGACGGACGCAGCACCCAAATTGCTCTGCTGCTTGATGCGCAGGGCCTGGTCTTGCCGACAGAGACCGATTTGGCAAACCTACGCAGCACGTCGTCTTCATTTGGAATCGTCGCTGGTCTCCAAGCAGCCGTTGGCGGGAAGGCGGTAGTGAGGACCCTACCCGAATTCGATGCGGCGAGCGTGGACATCGCGTTGGCAGCTGCGGTGTGCGCGGCGAGTTGGGGCTGGGATGAAAGCGAGTGCATTCACGTCACAGTGAACGGTCGGGAGTGGGATGTCAGCGCGGCATTTTGGGATGGAGTGTGGACCGCAGCGGTTGCATGAGCACCTTTCGTCCCATACCGGCACTCTTACGCATCGAGGTGCCGGTGATCTAACGACGCGTTGCAGCAGACGGTCGCTCCAAGTCGTTGGGTTGAGTAAGGAAGGCCTACTCGCCCGCAGCTGAACGCTAGACGTTAGCGCGACAACATAGCTCTCGACATGGATGCTCTTCGCCTGGGGAATCTCGCGCTTCGCTTCCTCCTCGAACTGTCCGCCCTCGCCGCGGTTGGCTACTGGGGCGCCACGACGGCAACCGGGCGCGTCATTCGGATAGTTCTGGCGATTGCCTTGCCGACTCTCGTCGCTGTCGTTTGGGCGCTCTTCATCTCGCCAAAAGCGCGGATTCCCACGGGGCCGTTTGGGCGAGCCTTCCTCGGCCTCGTCGTCTTTCTCACTGCGGCAGCAGCCCTGTGGCGCCGCGACCAAGCAGCTCTCGCAACGATCTATGGGTCGCTCGCCGTCCTCAGTTCCGTGCTCATTCTTGTGTGGCCACAGCAAGTGCCCGACGCGCCTGCGCGCTAACGACGCGTTGCAGCTGACGGGCGCTTGAAGTCGTTGGGTTGAATAGTGAGAGAATGCTCGCCCGCAGCTGAACGCTAGACGTTAGGCAGCCACGGAGGTGGGTTGATGGCGCTGAGCGCGTTTGACGAGAAGACGCGGCCCCCGACGAATGATCAGTTGCGCACGGTCCTGGGTAGGGCGTATCAGCCTTGGATGCGGCTTCTTGCCTTGATCGGCGCACGAATCGATTCAGCAGTTCCAGTTTGGAAATTCGGCACCGGATGGAGCCTTCGCGTTCTGCACAAGGACCGCGTCATCGTGTACTTGATTCCGCAGCGGAATCAGTTTCTCGCGTCGTTCGCCCTCGGAGAGAGAGCTGTTGCAGCCGCACGCGCGGCCAAGCTATCCGCGGCCGTCCTGAGCGTCATTGACGATGCGCCGCGGTACGCCGAAGGTCGCGGAGTTCGCATTCCGGTTCGGAGCAGTCGGGAGCTCTCGACCCTCGCGCGCCTTGCACTCATCAAACATGAGAACTGATCGGTAGCCGAGGCCCGGTCGCCCCCCAGCATCTCTGAGCGGCCGCCTAACGAACGTTGCAGCTGACGAGGGAGCTTCGGATTGCGAGCGCTCCGCGCTCGCTCTTATTTGACTCGTTCGCAGCTTAACTCGGGCGTTAGGCATCCAACCGGCATTCGGAATGCGCGATCAGATACGCACGCTTGCCGTGCGAGGGTATCAAATCGCACCAGACTTAGGATCTGGCGCCGACTCGACCGTCCGACGGCACGCTTGTCAGCCGAGTAACGGCGACGGCAATGTACGGCACTCACCACGCAATTTCTTGACGGACAGCGCGATCTGCCGGCGTTCAGCTCCGACTGTGCCGGACCTTGCCGCAATCAACGGACAACACAACGGACAACAGCCGCATGCGGGTTTATGGTCGGGCCGCCGCCGAAACACATCGCGCCCCCCGGCTGCCCGTTGCAACAGTAGTCGCGCGCCATCGCGCGCGCTTCCTAGCCGGTCGCTCGCGTAAGTATGCTGGGATCGATGCGCGAGGCGCGCCGGGCTGGGATCGCCGCCGCCGCGAAGGCAACGACGGCGAGCACCACCACGACGAATGCGAACGTCGTCGGATCGGTCGCGGTGATCTGAAACAGAAACCGCCCCAGCACGCGAGTGAGCGCGAACGACGCTCCGAGGCCGACGACGATGCCTGGAACCACCAGCGTCGTCGTCCCTCGCATGACCATCCGCGCGATCTCCGCCGGCGTCGCGCCAAGGGCGATGCGAACGCCGATCTCCTGCTGGCGCTGCGAGAGGTTGTACGATAGCACGCCGTACACGCCGATCACTGCCAGCAACAGCGCCGCGAGCGAGAACGTGAGCAGCATGCGCGACTGAAAGCGCGGCTCCGCAGTCGTTCGGCCGAGGATATCCGACATCGACGCCACGGTCTCGAGCGCGAGATTCGGATCCGCCTCTCGGAAAATGTGCGTCGTCGCGACGGCGATCGGCGTCGATGGCGCGTCCTCATGACGTCGCACGACAAACGCGACGCGACGCAGGAAGAACGGAACGTTGGTCTGTGCGAGCGGAGTGTAGTTCGCGGGGGCGGGGCTCGACGTCACCCTGCTCGGCGGGCCCGTCCGGTGGACAAGACCGGCGGCTTGCACGACGTCGTTCACCACGCCGACGACGGTCACCCAATCCGATGGATCGGGCTTTTCGGATGACGTGATTCGTTTCCCGATGGGGTTTTCGCCGGGCCAGAACTTCTCCGCGACCGAGTGGCTGAGGATGGCCACCCGCGCGCCGTTCGCCCGATCGTCGTCGGTGAAGGCGCGTCCGCGCTCGAGGTGAATGCCCATCGCGCGAAAGTATCCGGGACTGACGGAGAGCGCGCCGACGCTGTAGCCAGGAAACTTGTGTCCGTCCTCGGCGAAGAGACTGCCGGAGACGCCGCCGTCGCCAAACGGCGCCCAGTTGATCACGCCCGCTGATTCGACACCAGGTATCGCATTCAGGTTCGCGAGGACGCGCGCGTCGAATTCACGCATGTCGGCCGCGCCGGCGTATCGCGCTGCTGGAAGAGCGACGCTCACCGCAAGCGTGTTGTGAGGATCGAACCCAAGATCGACGGAGCGCATGCGATCGAAGCTCCGAACCAGGAGTCCCGCGCCGGTCAACAGCACGAGCGCGAGCGCGATCTCACCGCCGACGAGCAGCGACCGTAGCCGCTGGCGCCCGCCAGTGACTGTCCGCGCCCCCGCCGCCAACGACGCGCGCAAACGATGCTCCGACGCATGCAGCGCCGGAATCGCGCCGCACACGATGGCGGTGACGATCGCCAATCCCCCCGTGAACGCCAGCGTCCACGGATCAATGCGAATCCCATCCGCCCTCGGCAGCATTTTATCTGGAGCGAGAAGCAACAGGAGACGGAGGGTCCCCAGCGCGACGGCGACACCGGCGACCGAGCCGAGCGTCGTGAGCACGAGCGTTTCGGTGAGCAACTGACGGACGAGTCGCCAACGTCCCGCGCCGAGTGCCGCGCGGACCGCCATCTCTCGGTCGCGCGTCGCGACGCGCATGAGCAGGAGATTGGCCACATTTGCACACGCGATCAGCAGCACGAACCCGATCGCACCGGAGAAGATGAGCAACGGCGTGCGCACGTTTCCGACCAGCACCGTCTTGAGCGGAATGAGCGCGGCAACGAGTCCTGGGCGGGGCGGACCCTCGTCAACGGGAAGATGCGACGCATATGCTGCGAACATCTGGCCCGCCTGCTGGTCCGTCAGCCCCGGCTTCAGCCGTCCGATCACCGGAATGAAGCTGATGTTCTCCTTCGGATTCGCGACCACCCGCCAGGGTTGCCACACGTCAGTGCCGGCGGGAAAGTCGAACGACGCCGGCATCACGCCGACCACCGTTCGACTCACGCCCTCCAGCACGATGCTCGTGCCGACCACCGATGGATTCGCGTTGAACCGACTCCGCCAGAGCGCATCGGAGAGAATGATCGCGGCGCCGTCATCGCCGGCCGCGTCAGTCTCCTCGAATAGACGGCCGGCTTGCGGGCGCGCACCGAGCACGGAGAAGAACTGACCGGTCACGCGCGCCGCGCTGACGCGCAACGGATCGCCAACGCCCGTGATGGTGAGCGTCCAGGTGCCGTAGGCCGCCACCCCCTCGAAGATCGACGTGTCCTTCGCCAACTGCACGTAGTGATCGTCGAACATGCGGGGCGTCGCCGCCCCGAACGGGGGCATCGCGTATGATGGAACGAACAGTCGATCGGCGTCGGCGAATGGCAGGGGACGGAGCAGCACGCCGTGCACCACGGCGAACATCGCCGTGTTCACGCCGATTCCGAGCGCAAGCGTGAGCGCCGCAACGATCGTGAACGTCGGCGAGCGCCAGAGCGAGCGGGCCGCGAAGCGGAGATCCTGGCGCAATCGCTCGAGCCAGACGCCGCCCCACATCTCGCGCGTGACTTCCTTCACGTATCCCACGTTGCCGAACTCGCGTCGCGCCGCGGCCTCGGCGTCGCCGCGCGATTCGCCGCGCGCCATGCGATCGCGCACGGCCATCTCGAAGTGGGCCCGAATCTCGTCGTTGAGGTCGAGGTCGCGCTGCGCGCGTCGCCTCAGAAACCCAAAGATGCTCATCGGTCCGCCGTCGCTGGGCGCATCACGCCGGCGATCGCCGTCGAGAGGACCTCCCATTTCGACCGCTCCACGGCGAGCTGTTTGCGTCCTGCCGCGGTGAGCCTGTAGACGCGAACGCGCTGCCGATTCTCGGAGACGTCCCAGTCTGCCGAGATCCACTTCTTTCGCTCGAGGCGGTGGAGAGCGGGATAGAGCGAGCCGGTGTCTATCTGGAGCGCCTCATTGGAGTTCGCGCGGATCTGCTGCGCGATGCCGTAGCCGTGGCGCGGCGCCCAGCGGAGGGTCTGCAGGATGATGAAGTCCAGGGTGCCTTGGAGCAGCTCGATGCGCGACATGGGGAGCGGAGCTCGAGGTTCGCGGTGGGAGTAGAGTGTCTACAGCCCTGAGGTGTAGGATGTCTACTCCCGCACGATTCGTCAACGCCGCGTCCTCGGTCGACTGGCCCCGGAGCAGACACCGACCTCACGCGATGGTGCCAAAAATGAAAGGGCTAGCAGCAGCAGTTTGCGCATCGGGCGCAAGAAATGATCGCGGAGACCTGCCAACTCGATTTCAAAGAGACATACGAGATTCGCAGCGGAGTTGCACACATGCGCGGCGTCATGAGTCGAGTTCCAGGCGACACAAGAACCGAACAGCGTCGGCGCTTGCTATTTCGCACAATCCAGGCTGAGGCACTTGCGCGGTATTGCCTCGCCAACTTCCTCGGCCGCGAAACTCTATGGCCCTACTTTTACGACGACGCTGCGATTGACGCTTTTTGGAAGCTACCAGAGCTCAAGCGGCGAAACGCGTGGGGGAGTAAGCTGGAGTTGATTGGCGTCTCGCGATGACACTTTGCTAATCCGCGACGCGATGCGAGCGGCGAGCGTTTCGATTGGCGCCTCAGATTCCGTGTCCGGTATGCATCAACGGTGGAACACGGACAGGGCCGGACGAAGCCGGACACGGCCGGACGAACGGCGTAGAACTGTTCGTTCTTGTTCTCGTCCGGCTTTGTCCGGCTTTGTCCGGCTGTGTCCGTGTAACTCCCATTGATGCCGGTATCCGCGATGAGCACAACGGCGCGCACAGAAGCATCTCGGCTGCGCTCGGGAGATTTTCCAGAGAGGTATCGTGCGGCTAGGTTGCCTCTCGAAGATGAGGACTAACCAGAATTCGGGAGCGTCGCCGCGGCAGGCCTAACGAACTTTGAAGCAGTCGGGCGATCTGAGGAATGCTCGCTTCGCTCGCTTTTATTGACTCGCCCGCAGCTTGACTGGGGCGTTAGCCGCGGGAGACGGTTATGAAGTCACGCATCATGTATATCGAATGTAAGGCAGGCGGGTTGACGGGCCCAGCGCGGATCGGACGTGTCACATTCTCGAAAACCGGCAAGACGATCTATTACCAAGGTCGGAAGTTTCAAAGCCTCAAGGGCGCCGGGTTCAAGTCAAACTTCTATGACGTTGCGACGGGCGACGCCTACTGGATTTCCGGACCCCGAAAGGACGGCGCCGATCGCCTCTACGGCGAGCGAGTCGGCGTTGAGATCGATCCGGACGTGCGGCTAGAGTATTGGCGGGACATCCGTGGCATGCCCGAGCGCCGCGATGAGGGCCGTTCATGAGCACTGCGAACATCAGAGGATGAGACTATGAGGATTCGGATCGCTGGCCTTGCCGTCGCGAGCCTGCTCGCGCGCGGGGCGGGCGCTCAATCACCTTCTCAGCAGCCGGCGGCGATAACCCCAGTGGGCATCTGGCGTGGCACCTCGGTGTGCTTGGTGCGCCCCTCGCCGTGCAACGACGAAATCGTCGTCTATCGGATAGCGCATACGAACGCCGCGGACATCCTCACGATGGACGCGCGAAAGATCGTCGGCGGTAAGGAACAGGAGATGGGCGTGCTCACCTGCCACTTCACGTCGTCAAATGGATCGATGACGTGCGCAATGCCGCAGGGCACTTGGCAGTTTCGCGTCCGCAATGACAGCCTCGTTGGTGAGCTACGACACCCAGACAATACGAAATTTCGCGACGTCCGGGCTATTCGCACACCCTAGAGTTGGCGAGGCATCCTTGCAGTTGCCCCGCGTTAGGTTACCATCGACTTCGAGCCGCCTAACGATCGCTGAAGAGACAGAAGGCAACCGGACGAAAACACCGCAATGCTCTTTTCGACAAAGCCGTTAACGCTTCATCGTCCGTGCAGTGTCCGGCAGCGTCCGGCCTTGTCCGTGTCCAAAAGGTTTAGCCCGTCAGACTCAGATGCGCGCTCGGTGAGCCAGTGCAGACCTTGAGGAGGTCTGCTCTCGCGAGGAACCAGTCAGCGATGTCAGCGTAGTGTAAGCGCTATCAGCGGCGTCTCTTTCTTCGAAGAGCCGGTGAATATTGCAGGTCGACTGACCGCGCGGCAGCTTCCCACGAGCCCAGCGAACCCGACTTCGAGTCCTCTTAGGAATCCGAGAATGGAAACCTTTCTCCAGGACGTCCGCGTTGCACTGCGCGCCTTCCGCCGTTCGCCGGCATTCCCGCTCACGGCCATCGCCACACTCGCCCTCGGCATCGGCGCGACGACGGCGATCTTCACCACGCTGAGCGCGGTCCTTCTCAAGCCGCTTCCGTATCCAAACGCTCAAGATCTCTACAGCCTGAGGACAGCCCTCACTGATGGCCGTGTCACGACCGGCCTCCTATCCGGTGCAGAGATTTTCAGGCTCAATGATCCGAAACTGTCCATCGCGCGCGCGGCGGGAATGCAGTCGGCCGATCTCACGCTTATCGCGCCGGACGGAACGCCGTCGCACGTCACGGCCAATTTCGTGACCGAAGGGTTCTTCGAGGTGTTCGGCCTGCCGATGACCATGGGCGGCTTTTCGCACGACAACTTCAAGGTGCTCCCACCTCCACCGCCCAACACGCCGCGCCAGCCAGGACCGCCACCCGCGGTGGTGATATCGACGCGAATGTGGAAGGACTTCTACAAAGGCGACCCCACCGTAGTTGGAAAGCCGATCCACTTCGCCGAATTCAACGCGACCGTGTCCGGTATCGCGCCGCGCGACTTCGATGTCCCGCACGGGGGCGACATTTGGATCGCGAACCCGACTCCCCCGACCGACGGCGGCCACGGGAACGAAGGCTTCATGCGCCTGCGACACTCGACGACGATCGCTCGCGCGGAGGGCGAGATGGCGACGGTCATGGCGGGTCTGGCGAATGATTTTGGCGCGCTCGACCGCAATCGCGTCTACGTCCCGCGGCCGCTGGTGGCCGCGATCGTCGGCGATCTGGGGCCAATCCTGATCATTGTCATGTCAGCGACGGGTTTACTCCTTCTGCTCGCGTGCGTAAATGTTGCGAATCTTTTACTCGCGCGAGGCGCAGCGAGAGCCCGCGAGATGGCCGTGCGGGCAGCATTAGGCGCGGGATGGGGCCGCCTGGTTAGGCAGCTCCTGACCGAATCGATGGTGCTGGCGGCCGCGGGCACGATCGTCGGCTTCGCCGTCGGGGCGCTCGGTCTGCGCGCGCTTCTCGCGATTGGCGCGTCAAAGCTGCCCCGCCTCGACGCCGTGCCGTTCGACGCACGCGTCCTGCTCTTTTCGCTCGCGATGCTCATCGTCACCGCGGCAATAATCGGGCTTGCGCCGGCAATCCGGCTGTTGCGTAGCGATATGAAAACGCTCATGAACGACAGTTCCCGCTCGGCCAGCGCTGGGCGCGGAACGACACGCTGGCTCATGGCGATGACGGTAGCTGAGGTCGCGCTGGCAATCATGCTCGTGGCCGCAGCGGGCTGGCTCGTTCGAGGATTCGCGAATCTCCGCAATACAGACGCGGGGTTCCTGACCGATAAGCGGCTGCTTTTCGACGTGTCCTTTTTCGGACCGCAATACCGCACGCCCGACGCCGTGCGTCAGGCGCAGCTCGACCTCTTGTCCGCTGTGCGCGGTGTCCGTGGCGTGGCCGCCGTCGGGCTCGTCTCGCAGTACCCGATGCGTGGTACCATCGAGGCCTCGCTCACGGCGGAGTTTCATGGCGAGCCTTTCGACCCGGCCAATCCGCCTGGCACACGCGCGCGCTTTGCCAGCGAGGGACTCTTCGGCGCGATGGGCACCCCCATCATCAAGGGCCGCGATTTCGGAAGCGGGGATCTTGCGACCACCGTGCCGGTCGCGATCGTGAACCGCGTATTCGTCGACCGCTATGTCAAGGGACGCGACCCGATCGGTGTGCAGTT
>DATBHD010000357.1:0-2928 GCA_036557635.1 Gemmatimonadaceae bacterium | reverse complement strand
CCCCAATCGTGGACTTATTCATCCAATACGAAAGGCCTCAACTGATTGCGCCAATACTGGGCGTCTGACACAACTAGACTACGCGAACAAGATGCGCCCGCATTCGCAATTAGTAAACCATCCTCAGTGTCACCGAGGGTTCGCCGACGACGCAGACGCTAACGGCTTGATGGGAGGCAATCCCAGCACCGGAGCACCGGGGGGAGTGAGACCGCTCGGCACGTGCGCCGGCGTCAGGCTCCGGAGACTGCGCGCGCGAGGGTCGGTGAGCGCGAGCAGGTACGCGGTGAGGTCGTCGATCTGCTGAGGCGTGAGGACGAGACCGTTGAGCCCACCCGCGCGCGTCGCCAGAATGTCGGCCGTCGTCGGCAGCAACGTGCCACGAAGCAGCGGATCGATCTGGCTCACGTCGTAGTTGGCCAGCTTGATGTCTGATTCGCTGTAGTGATCGACGAAGCCGCGGAGCGTCGCGAATTGCCCGGCGTGGCCGTACGGGCCGGTGAGCTCGACGTTTCTGAGCGCCGGCGTCTTGAACGCGTACTTGTCCGTGGCGACGCCGGTCACGTTGATGCGTCCGAAGTCGTCCTTGCCGTTAGGCCCATTGCCTTCACCGGGGCCGAATTGCGCGAGCGCCACGTTCCGCGTCTTGGCGTCGGTGAAGAGCGGCCCGCTGTGACAGCCGGCGCACTTCCCCGTTGTGCCCATGAACACGTTGGCGCCGTTCAATTGCTGCGGGCTGAGCGCGGCGTCGTCGCCGGCGAGGAAGTGATCCCACGGCGTGTTGGTGAACGTGAGCTGGTCGACGAAGAATCCCGCCATCGCGTTGGACGCGTGCGCGAACGTCATCGACGAGAATGGCGTTCCCGGGTACGCGGCCTCGAAGAGTTGCCGGTACTCGGGAATGGCGCCGAGTCGTGCCATGAGCGCCTTCCAGATGCCGGTGAAATCGCTGTCGGGAATCTGCGCCAGCTCGTTGCGCGTGAAGCCGCCCGTCGTGATCGCGATATTGTTTTGCCCGCGCATCTCGGTACGCGAGGTGACCGGGAAGAGACCGATCGCCGATGCCGCTCCGAACTCGAACAGCTGCGCCATCGCCGGCGTCACCTGCGTGTTCGCCGGCGTGTGAAAGGCGCCCGCGGCGTCGACTGACACACGGCCATCCCAAAACAGTTGAGAGAGCCCGAACAAATTGAAAAGGGGCGGCGCGTTTCGTGGAATGAACACCCCTCGCCCCAGCGTGCGGTTTGTACCGAGACCGGTGCCGCCTTCTCCGATCGAGAGGTTCTTCCCGTCCCCCGTCGCGAATGCGGGAAGATGGCAGGTCATGCACGCAATGTTGCGATTGCCGCTCAGGATCGGGTCGAACGCGAGCGCTCGTCCGAGCTGCACCAGCTCCTTCCGAACGATCGGCGTAGGAGAAAGCGCGATGATTCCGTGCGTGGCCGCGAGAGCGCGGAGCGAATCGGCGGCTCCGTGCGTCGGTGCCTCGTCGAATCGCGGTGCGCCCTCGGCGCGTCTGACTGGTGGCGCGGACGCGAGATCTCGGTCGCACGCGGCCAGCAGCGCGAGAAGGAGGAGCATCGCGCACGAGGCCGTTGAGCGGCGGTGTCGTGCGCCGAGACGAGAGTTGAGTGTTTTCATCATTCGCTAGCGTTGCGGTGGAAGGGGGGCATCCGAATGCCTAACACGCAAGCCAGCGGACAAACGGGACACGGACCAAAGACGTCGTTACCAAATGCTCACGCGCGCGCGCGGCTCGACGTACAGCCGCTGCCCGCGGACTACATCGAAGGCGTCGTACCACGCGTCGAGGTTGCGGACGGTGTCCATCCGGTACATCTCCGGCGCATGGTCGGTCGCGAGCTGCGACCGCATGGCCGCTTCGTCCATCTTCGCGCCGAACGCTTGCGCGAATGCGATGAAAAACTCCCTGTCGTTATGACGCAGATAGTCCCTTTGCGCCGCCTTCGCGCCCAATGACTTCCGGTACGCCTCGAACGCGGCGGTGAGGCCGGCGAGGTCGGCGACGTTCTCCGTTCTCGTTATGCGCCCGTTGACATGGACGCCAGGGAGCGCCTCGTACTCGGAGAACTGTCGCACGATCGGCTCGGCTGCCGCCTCGAACCTCGCCGAGTCGTCGGCCGTCCACCAACGGCGCATGCGGCCGTCCGGCTCATAGTCGGCCCCCAGCACATCCACGAAGTGGCTCATGTCGTGGCCGATGATCGCGCCGATGGCGCCGTAGGCCGCCGCATCCGACGCCGTCGAGTCGTATTTCGGCGGCTGGAGCAGCGCCGCCGAGAAGGTGTAGGCATTTTGCTGGAAGACGAGGAGCGCACCCGCGGTCTGCGGCGTCATCACCCACTCGTGCGGGTCGTACGGCTTGGCGAGTCGCGCCATCGCCTGACGATAGTTGCGGTCAGCGACGCGCTGCATATTGCCTAACGCGTCGGTGGAGTCGATGCGAAGATCGCTCCAGTCCTCCCACGCGTCCGGGTATCCGATGCCGACGTACAGCCCGTCGAGCTTGGCCACCGCGATCTTCCTGCCGGCGGGCGAGAGCCATGCCGCGCGCGCCACGTGCTCGCGGAACGCCGCGGCGACGTTCGCGACGACGCCGCGGACTCGCGCCTTCTGCCGTGGCGAGAAGAAGCGCGCCGCGTACAGCTCCCCAATAGCGTTTGCCATCGCCGATTGCGTGATCGCGAGCGCGCGTTCATCTCGTGTGCGACGGTCTTCATGAATCTCCGCCGCCAATGCGGCGAATGCGCGCGGCAGCACGTCGGTGTACTCGTCGAGCACGCGAAAACGGAGATAGTCCTTCCATGTCTCGAGTGATTGCGAGGCAACGAGCGCCGCGACGCCCTTCACGGCCGAGGGCTGCCATGCGACGATCACCGGCTGCGATCCGAGCCCCGCGGCGTCGAA
>DATBHD010000356.1:0-8138 GCA_036557635.1 Gemmatimonadaceae bacterium | reverse complement strand
GAATGGCGCGAATTGTGAGCGAATCCAGAACAAACTTGCGCATCTGGGCATCGATCGCGCGCCGCCATTCGGAATTTGGTGTGCCCGGATCGAGATCTTCGCGCCCAATGAAGGTTCTTCGCTTGTCGAATTTCAACCAAGAACACGATGGACAAGAACCGGTGCGACAGAGTCGTTACGCCACTGGGTTGGATTCGCTCAGATTGCCGGCATTCGCGTCCCAAGCACTCTGGACTCTTTCGGTGCCGTAGGCTCACGACTGATCACCTTCCTTTCCCCGAAATTCCACGAAGAACCCGGTATTGCCATACCGCCCGGAGAACCCCCGCCCGCGATCACGTTGCCACGCCGCGGCGCCTAACGAACCTTCGGTGCGAATC
Organism: Gemmatimonadaceae bacterium; assembly: GCA_036557635.1. GTDB lineage: Bacteria > Gemmatimonadota > Gemmatimonadetes > Gemmatimonadales > Gemmatimonadaceae > AG2. The sequence goes on along the minus strand of DATBHD010000356.1, from coordinate 7,758 downwards.
GGTCGCGCCCGAACTGGTGCCTCACGAGCCCCGTGACCGCGCCGCTCGCGTCGTGGGTGAAAGTGACCTGCGCGTCGACCTCCTTCACGAAGAAATCGCTCTTCGTCTCGGGCCAGAGTCGCACGGCCTGACTGCCGATCGTCGATTTGATGAAGAGCCCTTCGTCGCCCATCGTGACCTGAAACTGCACGCTCGGCGCGAGCTGGTAGACGCCGACGTACGACGACAGCGCGGACGCCGAGAGGTCGATCGCGGTGCGGCGTGTCGGTGGGAGCGCCGAGGGCGGCACCATCTCGAGCAGCCGCATGTAGGCGGAGATCTGGCTGTAGTGCTCCGCCAGATCGGTCTCGAATGCGAGCAGGAAGCTCGCGCGTTGCGGCGTGTCGAGCGAAGGCACGCGGTCCAGAGCAGAGTCGCAGAAGCCGAGTGAGGCTCTGAGTCGCGCGACGAGCGTGTCCTTGGGCCAGCCCGCTTTGACGGTGTCGGGGAGCGAGTCCTTCGCCGTCGCCCGGTGCCTCAAATCCCCGAAACGCTCGCACAGGCTGTAGTTCGCGTCCTCGAGGTGCTGCGCGATGTAGCCGACGGTCTGCTGCGGTGGTGTGGGGCGGTAGCCGTATTTCGCGGCGGGGATCGAGTCGAATGCAGCGATGAGCCGCCCGCCGAAGATGTCGGCAAAATTCTGGAAGGAGAACATCACGCCGTTGGCCGCCGCGCGGCTACTCGGCGACTGCGCCGCGAGCGTGGTGGGGAAGGGGAGCGGCAGCAGGAGACCGATGGCGATCAGCGCGCGACGAAACATTGGACGTTGGCTATCCTCGTTAGGTGTCTTCCGGAGGCACGCGATGAGCTACTCCTCCGATGTCGGAAGGACGGAGAGTATCTTCTCATCCGCCGTCAGCCGTACCGTCATCGAATCGCCTGGGCCGAGCGAAAAGGCGCCGCTCGCGATCACGCGACCACCCGGGAACAGGCGCGCGAGGACGTTCACACGGTACCCGCCGCCGGTGATGGTCGCGGGCACGCGGAGCGTCTCGGTGCGCCCCGCGAACACGGTGCCGATGCGCATCGGATCGCCGCCGGAGCCGATCGCGTAGACGTCGGCCTGGTCCGGCGAGTCGTTGCGAAAGACCACGACCGCGTCTGGCTCCAGCGGGCCGGGCTTGCGGAACGAAGCGCACCCCATCAGTGAGAACGAGGCGGCAATGAAGACAATTGCGCGGCGCATGTCAGAACGCATCAGCTCTCCTCTCGAAATCCGTGGGCGTGCGACGGCGGCGATAGCGCGATAGCATGATAGAGCGCTCAACAACCTTGGAGAAGGACGATGGAGATCAAGCGAAGCGGCGCCCAGCCGTCAGGCAAGGGGCCCCGCGACTGGTTTACTGGGACCGTACGAATCGATCCTTTGTTCCAGGCACACGCTCCGGCGCGAGCGGCGGGCAATGCCGTGACGTTCGAGCCTGGCGCTCGTACGGCATGGCACACCCATCCCTTCGGCCAAGTTCTCATCGTCACCGCGGGCTACGGCCTGGTGCAGCGCGAGGGCGGCTCAGTCGAAGAGATTCGTCCAGGAGACGTAGTCTGGTTCGAGCCTCACGAGAAGCATTGGCATGGCGCATCGCCGACAACCGCGATGACTCACATCGCGATTCAGGAGGCGCTCGACGGCAAGGCGGTCGACTGGCTCGAGAAGGTGACCGACGAGCAGTATTCGACCAAGCCGCGGGGGGAGTGACGAGCGCCTTGGCCGATCCCCCGATCAGTCTCGATTTCCGCGCGGCTTGACGCGCATGACGCGTCCCTCGCGCATCACGGTCCAGTGAACGCCGTCGCGGCTCTTCTCCTGTCGCCACACGTACGCGTTGCCGGCCGAGAAGTCGTTGAGCGTTCTGTAGTAGCTGCTGTCGCGTTGCATCTGTCCGCCATACGTCCACACGTGGTTGGCGATCGTCAAGCGCGTGGGCGTCATCGGCAGTCCCGGCTGTGGCAGCCCGTAGTACAGATAGCCGTTCGACGCTGAATCCGCGAGAAAGAAGTTCAGGGCGCGGTGCTCGCCGTCCGGCGCCGTGATCCGCTGTTCGCACACGATGGCCGCTCCCAGTGGCGAGTGAGCGCACGTCGTTCGCGCGGACATTCCCCCAACCGTGTCGCTCTGCCAAACACCGAGAATGTCGTCGAGGGCGCGACTGCTTGGCCGACTGGAAGCCTGCGTTTGCGCACCGCCGCTCTGCTCGAATAGCAGCGTCGCGAGAATGGCGCCTCCAACTCTCCAGATCGTGTTCGTCATCGGATTCATGTCCTCGAGAACATGTAGCGCCTCAGCTCTTCGGTGCCATCAGCGCCGCGAGGTCCGGCCGGGTGCGCAGTGTCGCGAGCGCGACATCGTTGTGAAGGTACATGGGCCACGCGCCTTCCTCGAGCGCCTCGCGCGCGAGGGCGACGGCGTCCGCCGGGCGGCCGAGAAGTGCCGCGTCGCGCGCGCGATAGAAGCTTGCCGACCAGCTCACGCGTGCCACGGGCTGCCCCGCAAGCCACTGGTCGAGCGAATCACACAGCGCGCGCTCACCGCGCTCGGCGGCGACACCCGCGAGCTCACCCCGGTAGTCGACATTGGCCGGGTCTTCCGCGATGAGTATTCGCATAACATGCTCGGCGTCCGTGAGGTTGCCTGACAGTTCGTACGACCACGCAGCGACGAGCCGCTCTTCCGGCGTCGCGCGCTCGTCGGGCGGTCGCGCGCGATACCAGGCGAGGGCGCGTGCCGCGGCCTGGCGAGCGGACGCGGTATCGCCATGGACGAAGAGCTCGCGCGCGATCCAGATCGCCATCCACGCCGGCGTCGCCGCGTACTGCGGCCGGCCATCGCTGAACGGCGCGAGCCCGGTGGCGCTCGAGGTCTCGACCGGCAACGTCACCATCGTGTCGACCAGGGCCAACGCGTCCGCCGATCGCGACATCGCGGCCAGCGCGCGCGCGCGCATCCAGGCGCCGCCCAACGGCGCCGCCGGCGTGAAGCGCCTCGCCGCCGCGAGCTCCTCCTCGTGCCGGCCGAGGAGATGCAACGACTCGGTGAGGTAGCTCCAGTAGCCGAAGTGCGTGCTGTCGGTGTTCCAGCCCAAGTCCACCGTCGGATCGATGCGGCGCAAGATCGCGAGTGCTCGCGCGGGACGATTCGCCCAGAGCGCCGCCGACGCCGCGGGGAAAAGGAAGCTCGACGTTCGAGGCGCGGCGTCGGCGCGCTCGAGCGCGAGCCGCAGCATCTCGTCGTTGCGGCCATGACAGCGCGCGACCGCGATCTGCATCGAGAGCCGGTCGACGTGGTCGAGGGGCCGCCGTCGCGCGGTGAGCGCTTGGTCGAGCGAATCGATCACGGGGCAATCGTTGGAATTGGATGCCGCCATCGCCGCGGCGACGGCGGCCGCGATGAACGCCGTGTCGCGCCGCGCGGCGTCGAGAAAGAGCTGAGTCGCTCGGCGCCCCTCGCCGTGCCAGAACGCGTCCCATCCACCGACGTATGACTGATAAGCATCGAAGGGCGGAATCTCCCCGCTACGATCGAGCTCCTGCACCATCGGCATGTCCACCGCCGAAGCGAGCGCCGTCATCACGCGCGAACGTAGCTCGTCGAGCGCGGCGACGGGCTTCGCCACGCTCGTTGCGATTGGCCCGGCGACGCGCACGATGCGTCCGTTGCGCGCATCGGTGACCTGTGCCTGAAAGAGCAGACTGTCTCCCTGGAGGTAGTAGCTGCCCGAGACGACCATCGCCGCGCCGTTACGACGGCCGACTGCAACCGGGTCCACCGGCGCCTCCGTGCTCCCGCGCTGCACGAACATCACGCGCGAGTCGACGACTTCGGCGAGCGGCATGCGAACGATGCCCTGGGCAACCCAGTCTTCGGCCATCCGTCCGAGCGACTGCAATCGCGCGTCGCCGGTCCGGTTGTCGAATACCGCGACGAGCACGCGCGTGCGCGCGGGCGGCGCGTGCGCGTGACTCGGTGTTATCGCGCGAGCGACGAGGATGCCGCCCGCGGCGACGGCGCCGGCGCCGAGTGCCCACCTAACGAGGCGCCGCGTCCGCGGACGCGGCGCGGTGGTGGTCGCGGTCGCTCGATCCTCTCGAATCTCCGGGTCCGCCTCCGGCGCTTGCGCGGGCGCGCGGGCGCGCGTGCGGCGCCCCTCGCGGATGCTCACGGCGAGCGCTTCCGTGTCCGCGCTCGTCGTCGCGCCGAACTCGGCGGCGAGCCGTCGCGTGAAGGCATCGTGAAGACGCAGCGCACCGGCGCGATCGCCCGCGTCGTCCAGAAGACCCATCGCGCGCCGAAGCCACGTCTCGTCCCCCGGTGCGAGCGCCGAGGCACGCTGTGCCCACGACGCCGCGCCCGTGAAGTTGCCGGCGCCTTCTTCGCGATCCACAAGCCCGCGAAGGGCGCGCATCACCACCTCGGTGATGCGCGTCCGTTCACGACTGAGCCAACTCTCGAATTGCTCGCCCGCGCTCGCGAAGTGAACGCCATCCAACAGGTCGCCGCGAAAATAGTTCACGGCGTCCTCGAAGCGGCCGTCGGCGACCGCCTCGGCGAGCAGGGTGGCGTCGGAGGTGAGCAGCGAAGGATCGATCGCGACGGCGTCGTCACCCTGGGTGACAATCACCGCGTCGCCAAGCGCGTCGCGCAGATGGTAAAGGGTATTCCGTAGCGCGCGCCGGGCCGCGAACTGATCGAGATCCGGCCAGAACATCGCGGCGAGAGCGTCGCGCCGGTGGTAGCCGCCGCCCGCGCCGATGGCGAGGTACGCCAGCAGCGCGAACCGCTTCGGTTGGGCCGGCAACGAGCCAATCTCATGGCCATCGTCGCCACGGACGGAGTGAAGTCCGAGAAGACGAAGCTCGATCATCGCGCCCGAAGCTACCCACGGGGTCGTCAACCGGCAACAAACGGTGGAGAGACACCAGAAAGACGTGACCCGAGTACCGTGTCGCGCTCCCGCCGCCGACGCCCCGCCTCGGCGGACTCCAGCCAACAGCCGAAGGGACGATCATGCATCGTTTGACGATTGCTCACCCCGTCTATGGAACTGCCACCGCCGACGGGAGCAGACACGGGGCGCGACTTCTTCTACGGGTCGCGGCTCGACGCATCTCGATGGTTGCGACGCGGCACCTTCGCGCGAGTCTCGTTTTCATGACACTCGGAGTCGGCGGCGCTCCGTTCCTCTTGCACATGCATCGCCGTGCAACCGCCGCGAGCTCAGCGCGCGACCAGGGCCGGACCCGAACGTACTTCATCGCCGCGGATCAGACACCGTGGGACTACGATCGAGGCGGTCGCGACGAGATCGAGGGGCGCGCCTATGCCGACTCGGCTTTCTCCGCCAAGGCTCCGCCGCACCCGGTGCCCACGGTGTATGAGAAAATGCTCTACCGCGAATACACCGACAGCACCTTTCGCACGCTGAAGCCGAGGCCACCGCAGTGGGAGCACCTCGGTTTTCTCGGGCCGGTACTGCATGCCGAGGTCGGCGACACCATTCGCGTCGTGTTCCGAAACAACGGAAGCCGGCCGTACAGCATGCACCCGCACGGTGTCTTCTATACGAAGAGCTCCGAGGGCGCCCCGTACAACGATGGGACGAATGGAGCGGACCGCGCTGACGACGGCGTGCCGCCCGGCAGCACGCACGTGTACCTGTGGCCAGTTCCGGAACGCGCCGGTCCCGGAAAGATGGACGGCAGCTCGGTGATGTGGATGTATCACTCGCACGTGGACGAGGTGCGCGACATCAACTCCGGGTTGTTGGGAGCGATGATCGTAACCGCGCGTGGGATGGCTCGCCCCGATGGTTCGCCGCGCGATGTGGACCGCGAAATCGTCGCAGCGTTCGCGCAGGTACATGAGGAAGACAGTTGGCTCGCCGACAAGAACCTGCCCTCTCACGCATCGCTCGACAGCATGCGGCCGACGCCAAACCCCTCCGAGCGGCAGGCGGGCTATCCCTGGTTCGTGAAGTTCACGATCAACGGGTTCATTCACGGCAGCATGCCGCTCTCGGCGCTCACCGTTAGGCGCGGCGAGCGGGTGCGGTGGTATCTCATGTCGTCGACGAACGACTTCGACGTGCACGCCCCGCACTGGCATGGCAACAGCGTCCAGATCGGTGGGATGCGCACCGATGTGGCGACCCTCTCATTCATGGGCATGGCGACCGCCGACATGGTGCCTGACAACGTGGGAACGTGGCTCTTTCACTGCCACGTCTCCTTTCACAACGCGGCGGGGATGGCCGTGCGGTATCGCGTTACTCCCTGAGCTCCTTGGTGAGACGCGTTAGCCCTGCGCGGGCCTGCAGCACCTCCGGCTGCAACTGAGCGTCCGCGCTGTCGCGGAGCGCGATGAACAGCCGGTAGGCGTGCATCGCCTGTCCGCGCTCGCCCGCGGCCGCGGCGAGATGCGCCTCGTCGTGTAACAGTGCTGCCCATCCCAGCAGTGGGCCATACAAGATCGGGCGCCGGCGCACCGCGTCGAGCGCGCGAGCGGTGTCACCGAGCTGCACGAACGCGCGTGTCGCGATGAGGTTCCCCGTCAGGAGCGTCAAGAGCGGAGCGGCGGGCGCCGCGCGAAGTGCCGAGTCGAGACGCTGCGTGACGTCGAGCAGTGTGGCACCATCGCCGTCCATCGCCAGCTGCGCGCGCAGCGTCATCGCCGAGAGCGAACATTCGTTGACGATCGTGTCGGGCGCACTCGTCAGGCGGCGGGAGATCATTCGCGCGAGGGAGGTCGCCGTGGCCCGATCGCGTCGCGCCACCAAGTCGTACTGCGCCGCCAGCGACGCCTCCGTGCAGCGCGCCATGACGCTGTCCGGACGCAACGCTCCCGTCGCGAGGCGCCGCGCGCGCGCCGCCGTCGCCATGTCGCCCCCTTCGTACAACGCGGCGAACATCGCCGGCCCGCGCGACACCATCGCGCCGTCGAACACGCGCGCGGCGAGGGACGTCCGGCCGCGAGCGCTGGCCAGCTGAAAGAGCCACGTGCGCGCTCTACTTCGTTCGTCCTCCGTGGCGCCACCGGTGACGAGGCGCTCGAGCAGGGATTCAGCATCTTCGTAACCCAGCCCCGTGACGAGCGCGCTCTGCGCCATGTCGGTGCTCACCGACGTCGAGATGATGCGGCCGAGGCCAGCCATGGCGACCGCGTGCCGTTGCGCATTCCCGAACGCGATCCCGGCGAACCAGAGGTCGAACGTGCCGTAACGCGACGTGGAGTCGACGGCGAGCAACCGCTCGGCCGCGCGGCGCCCGCTGACACTGTCCCCTAACCGCAGGTAGAGATCGGGCAGGTGCTCGGCCGCGTAGCCGAAGCTGGAGTCGATTGCGAGTGCGCGGTTGAACGCGTTGAGTGAACGCTGCATCGCGTCCGGCACACCCTGAAGCGCTCCAAAATGATAGAGATTATCGCCTAACGCGTACCACGCCTCGGCGCGATGAGGCGCGATCTGCACGGCGCGTTCGGCGAGCAGGCGCAGTTCCGTCTTCGTGGGCCGGCGTGGGTACGACGTGCCGACCCAGGCCTCGAGGACGGCGCGATCGGCAGCGCTCAGCCGATCCCGCGCGTTCCAGGCGACACGCCAGCCCTCGTTCCAGTCACCGGCGTCGAGCCAGCCAACGGCGAGTCCCAGCCCGATTCCGGCGAGGGCGAAACTCGAGTCTCCGGCTATCGCCGCGCGATAATGCGGCACCGCATCCTCGAAGCGACCGCGC
>DATBHD010000355.1:0-6934 GCA_036557635.1 Gemmatimonadaceae bacterium | reverse complement strand
CCGTACATCGTCGCGCTGCGGATCACCTCGAGCGGATGGAAGCCCGCCTCCTGCAGAATCTCCATCTCCTCGATCGTCGCGAAGCCGGGGGTGCTGAAGATGAAGCCGGCGTCCGAGCCCGTCGTCACCTTGCCGCCCATGTTCTTGTACTCGTTCACGAACTGCATCCACACGCGATAGAAATTCTTGAATGCGACCTCGTCCCATGTCGTCCAGTAGTACCAGTAGGACCCGTGATTCGTCCGGCTCGGCTGGTAATACGCGTAGAGTGACGGGAGCGTGTACTTCTGGTGCCAGGGCAGACTCATCTTCCGCGCGAGATCGCGGCCCGCGCTGTAAATGCTGAACGTTGGGTCGAGAGTGACGTCGCGCTTTTTGAGGTTTTCGAGGAACTGCTTCCACTTCTCGCTGTGCGGCGTTACGAGATTCCACTGGCGCGCGACTTGGCCAAAGCGGTCCTGCTCGTCGTTGTAGTTCTGGTCGACGGGATACGGCTGTACCGAGGCGCTGTCGTACATCGACTCGAACAAACCGTAGAAGTGCGTCACCGTCTGCAGGCCGAGCGCGGTCGCCTGGTCGGCGTTCATCATTACGACTCCCGTCTGCTGGAGGTGCGCCGTCGAGCCCATGTCGAGCTTTCTGGCTTCGTCGAGGAGCGCGGCCATCAGATCGGGCCGCTCCGCACCGAGCTTGAGCCCGTCCCCCCCGTGTGCCTTCAACCAACGGACCCAGGCTCGCGCCTGCTCGGGCGTCGTCACCGGACCCTGACCCCAGCCGGTACCCGGGCGCTGATAGACCACATAACGAGGCGCGACGATTTCGTTCCTGGCGCTCCGTTCCTTCTCGTGGATCGAGTACGCGAAGCTCGCGAAGGGAACGCCGCGCACCGTCGTTATGCCGTGCGCGAGCCAGAGCTTGTTGTAGTACTCCGATTCCGGAGCCTTCTGTGGGGTCCCCTGGTGCACGTGCAGATCGACGATGCCTGGCAGGACGTACATCCCAGTCGCGTCGATCTCGCGCGCGCCCGCCTTCGGCCGCTTCGACGAGTCGATCGGAACGTGTGGGACGCCGACGTTCGCGATGTCGGTAATGCGATTCCCCTCGACGACGATGTCGACCGGACCGCGCGGCGGGCCGCCCGTCCCATCGATGAGTGTCGCGCCGCGAATGACCAAGCGCTGGAAGGGCCCGTCCCCCTCGTGCCGATCGGGCGCAAACTTCGGATCGTCCCGTTGTTCATTGCGCAGATTGCGCGCGACTGCCGTGTCGGGAACGGGGGTGGGTCGCTGCTGCGCGTGGGCGCCCAGCGCGACGAATGCGACGAGAGTGGGGCCGAGCAGGCGAATGGTTCGCATGGCGACGCTCGTGTTGGCGTGAGACGCCTACGATGACAAAGGCTGGCCCTTGCGGCAAGCAGTGCCGCAAGGAATGATCTCCGGTTCAGCGTCCGCGGGGATTCCGGCGTAACGATGACATCCCCTTCCGAATCGTCCTAACGCTTCGACCCATGGCTCCCCTCCACCTCGACGCACGCGCCATCCTCTTCATCGCGCTCGGCGTTTTCGCCATCGCGTACGTCGCGATCCTCGTCGGCGGTTTGCGGCGGCCCAGCAGGGCAGACGAGAGCTCGGACGCGAAGGCGGCGATGCCGGCGCTGCTGGCGACGGGGTTCGTGACGAATTTCTTCGATACGCTCGGCATCGGGTCGTTCGCGACGACGACGACCATTTTCCGACATTTCCGGCTCGTGCGGGACGAGGACATCCCCGGCACGCTGAACGTCGGCCACACCCTGCCCACGATCGTCCAGGCGTACATCTACACCAGCATCGTTCCCGTCGATTCACGAACGCTCATCTTGATGATTCTCGCCGCGGTGCTTGGCGCGTGGTTAGGCGCGGGCGTGGTCGCGGAATGGCCCCGGCGGCGCATCCAGATCGGCATGGGCGTGGCGCTCCCCGTTCTCGCGTTCGCGATGCTGCTGTCCAAGTCGCAGCTCGGCACGCTCCCCGGCGGCGGGACACTGCTCGGGCTCGTTGGGACTCGTCTCGCGATCGCCGTCACGACCAATTTCGTGCTCGGCGCCCTCATGACGATCGGTCTCGGCCTGTATGCGCCGTGCATGATTCTCGTGAGCCTCGTCGGCATGAATCCGACGACCGCGTTCCCGATCATGATGGGATCCTGCGCGTTCCTCATGCCGATCGCCAGCGCGCGATTCGTTCGTGCGCGCTCCTTCGATCGGCGGGCCACCCTCGGACTGTTCGTCGGTGGCATCCCAGCGGTGCTCATCGCCGCGCTCATCGTGAAACAATTGCCACTCGGCGCCGTGCGCTGGCTCGTCGTCGTCGTCGTCTTGTATACGGCCGCCAATCTGTTGTTCACCGCCTATCGCGAACGTGCCGGCGCGACGGTCTCCGGGCCGAAGCCGGAAGTCGCCTAACGGCATCGTTGGGACTCACTTGCGACTCCACCTCGTCATGAGACACGTCATTTCGTTGTCGCGCCGCTGCCTCGCGTTCGTCGCCGCGGTCGCGTTAGGCGCGACGACCGCGGCTGCCCAAGCGCGTCAACCCGGCGCCGCCGCGCGCGACACCGCGACGCGATCGGCCCGTGATACGCTCCGCGCCGCCGTGCGCGACTCGCTGCGCCCGGGTACGCGCGACTTCCTCGCGCGCGTCGAGGCGCCGCCGGTCGTCACGCATCACACGATTCGGTTGCACGGCGCAACGCTCAGCTACACGGCGACGGCCGGCATGCTCCCGATCCGCAACGACACCACCGGGGTGATCGAAGGGGGCATGTTCTTCGTCGCCTATAACAAGGATGGCGTCGGCGATTCGAACACTCGGCCACTCAGCTTCATCTTCAACGGCGGTCCCGGTTCGTCCACGGTGTGGCTGCACATGGGCGCGTTCGGGCCGAAGAAGGTGCGCCTCAATCCCGACGGCACCAACCCGCCGCCGCCCTACGCGTACGAGGACAATCAGTTCACGCTGCTCGATCAGTCGGATCTCGTTTTCCTCGATCCGGTCGGCACGGGTTTCAGTCGCGCGGCGCGGCCGGAGCTGGGCCCCAAGTTCTGGGGACTCGATGAAGACATTCACGCCGTCGGCGAGTTCGTGCGGCTCTACCTCACCCGCTACGGCCGGTGGGGCTCGCCCAAGTTCGTCGCCGGCGAGAGCTACGGAACGACGCGCGCCGCGCACCTGAGCGGCTATCTCGCCGACCGCGGCATCGCGCTCAACGGCGTCGTGTTGATTTCGACCGTACTCAACTTCGGCGCATCGGCGATGGACGCGGGCAACGATTTAGGGTTTGTGAATTTCCTGCCGTCGTACGCGGCGACCGCATGGTATCACAAGAAGCTCCCCGCCGACCTGCAACGCCTCACCGTCGAGCAGGTCGCCTCGCAGGCGGAGAAGTGGGCCGAAGGCGATTACGCGCACGCGCTGATGCGCGGCGCGCGTCTCACGGAAGGGGAGCGCCATGGCGTCGCCGAGCAGCTCGCGCGCTTCACCGGCACCTCGACGACGTTCGCCGAGGAGAACGACCTCCGCATCACCCTCGGCCGCTTCAATCAGGAGCTGCTGCGCGATAAGCACCTGACCTCGGGCCGCCTCGACAGTCGCTTCACCACGTACGCCACCGATCAGGGCGCCGAGCGCGGCCAGTTCGATCCGAGCGAGGCATCGATTCGAAACGCCTTCTCGCCCGTGTTGAGCGAATACGTACGGCGCGAGCTCGGGTACCAGGACGAGGACGTCTACTATATCCTGGGCGGCGGTATCGGTCGCTGGCGCTATCCCCAGAACAACGGCTACGCCAACGTCGTCCCGTCCCTCGAGCGGGCGTTCGCGAAGAATCCGGAGATGCGCCTCTACGTCGCCGAAGGCTACTACGACATGGCGACGCCCTACTTCGCGGTCGAGTACACGCTCGCGCACATGTCGGTGGATCCACGCGTTCGGGCCGGGATCGTGACCGAGCGGTTCGAGGCGGGGCACATGGTCTACATCGATTCGCCCTCGATGACGAAGATGCGCGAGGGGTTGCGCCGGTTCATCGACGGGGCACTGCCGCTTGCTCAGCGCGCCCAACGATAGCAGCGGCGCGATTCGACGCCTCGGCGTAATTGCGGCTATTGCGCCGGCGAATCCCCATTTTGTGACCCATCACAGTGACCGACCGGCCGCCCGCTCGTTAGTCTTCGGAAGCCCCTTTACCCCTGGCCCCTAGCCCTAGCCCCTTTCAGACATGGACGAAAAGCAGCTAGCAAAGCTGGTGCGGCAGAACGCGGCCAAAGCCGAGAAGCTGGCCAAGGCACGGCAGAGTCGACGCTACGACAAGACGCTGCCCCCGCCCCAGGATGACGACGTCGATATCGAGCGCGATCACTTCTTCAAAGAGATGAAGCGGCGCGAATTCTAGCCGCTGCAGTCAAGAGCGCGACGATGCCTTGATATTCGACAACAAGCCTGTAGCTTGTTGTCGAATATCAAGGCATCAGTCGTCTGTGGGGCTCGGCGCTTGGGTTGGACGATCGCCGCTTTGGCGCTGGCCCTCATTGCCCCTGCCCCCTACGCCCTTCGACCGATGGACTCGAGAGCCGAACTGCTGCAGGGAACGCTCGACCTTCTCATTCTGAAGACCCTCGCACTCGGGCCGCTGCACGGCTGGGGGATCTCGAAGCGAATACGTCAACTGTCGTCCGAGGTGCTGCAGATCGGACAGGGCTCGCTCTACCCCGCCCTGTATCGTCTCGAGGACCGTGGCTGGATCGACGCCGAGTGGGGCGTCTCGCCGGAAGGGCGCAAAGCCAAGTTCTACAATCTCACCGCCGATGGCCGTCGCCAGCTCGGTACGGAAACCGAAAGCTGGCGCGTCTTCTCGCTCGCGGTGAATCACATTCTGAGAGCTACCTGACGGGGCCGCGGGGATAAGCATGCGCTGGTTCGCCAAGCTACGCCGCCGCGCCCGGCTGGTCGTCGATCGCTCCGCCGTCGAGCGCGAAATGGACGAGGAGATGCGCTTTCATCTCGAGATGGAGGCCGAGGAGCTCGCCCGCTTCGGCGCCGCCGACGCGCGGCGCATCGCGCACCGGCGGTTCGGCGGCGTGGCGCGCTATCAGGACGAGGCGCGCGATGTCCGCGGCGGGCGCTGGCTCGAGGAGCTGCGACAGGATACTCGTTACGCGTTGCGCGTGCTCGCGCGCGGGCGCGGCTTCGTCGCCGTCTCCGTCCTCACGCTCGCGTTAGGCGTCGGCGCGAACACGGCGATTTTCAGCGTCGTCCGCGGCGTCCTGCTGCGCGACCTCCCGTATGAGGATCCGAGCCGGCTCGTCGCGATCGCGTCGGTGATCAACGGCTCCCCGTCTGCGGCATCCCCGCCCGATTTCTTCGATTGGCGGACGCAGGCCCAGTCCTTCTCCGGACTGGCCGCGGACTTTCTGAGCACGACTGCGCTCACGGGATCGGGCGATGCCGAGCGGCTGACTCAGGCGCGCGTGACGTCGAATTTCTTCGACGTGCTTGGCCTGCAACCAGTGCATGGTCGAGGCTTTCGCGCGGGAGAGGACGCGCTCTCGGCGCCCCGCGTCGTGATCCTCAGCGATGGTCTCTGGCGGCGGCGCTTTGGCGCCGACCCGGCGATCATCGGCCGCACGATTCTGCTCGACGACTTCCCGACGACGGTAATCGGGATCGCGCCGCCGCAGCTCCGCTTTCCGGTGGCTGTCGATCTGTGGATGACGACCCGCTTCGACGCGAGAGACGTCGCGCCGTCGTCTCGCGGAGCGCGCTGGATTCAGGTGATCGGCCGGCTTGCGCCGGGTCGCACGCTCAGCGGCGCGCAGAGCGAGATGAGCACGATCGCGACGCGGCTCGCACAGGCCGATCCGCGGCACAACACTGGCGTCTCGACGCGACTCACGCCGCTGCAGGAGGACCTCGTCGGCGCCGTGCGGACGCCGCTGTTCATCCTCCTCGGCGCCGTCGGACTGGTAATGCTCATCGCGTGCGTGAACGTCGCGAGTCTTTCGCTGAGCCGGACGGCGGCCCGCGACACCGAGCTCGCCGTGCGCGTCGCGTTGGGCGCGGGCGGGGCACGCATCGCGCGGCAGATCCTGACCGAGAGCGTGGTGCTGTCGTTAGGTGGCGGCATCGCCGGCGTGGCGCTCGCCGCGCTCGCAACGCGCGCGCTGGTCGCGCTTGCCCCAGGCGACCTGCCGCTCGCCGACTCGGTGCACCTCGACGGAGTCGTGTTCTCCTTTGCGCTCGGGCTCACGGTGCTCAGCGGTCTGCTCTTCGGCGCGGTACCGGCGGTTCAGGGCGCGCGATGGGGGGCGCGCGATCGGCTCCGAGCGGGGCAGCGCGGTGCCACGCTCGGTCCGCGAGCGGGACGGCTCCGCCAGGCGCTCGTCGTCGCCGAAGTCGCGCTGGCGATCACGCTGCTCGCCGGCGCGGGGCTCCTGATCCGGAGCTTCGCGCGCCTAACGACTGTCGATCCTGGATTCCGCCCCGAAAACGTGACGACGTTCTCGTTCGCGCTCTCGCCGGTGCGCTATCCCGACGAGGCGAGGCAAGAGCAGTTCGCGAGCACGCTGCTCGCCCGACTCCAAGCGACGCCGGGAATCACGTCGGCCGGCGTATCCTTCTCGCTCCCTCTCTCCGGATCCGGCTTCGGTCTCACCTTCGCCATCGATGGCCGGCCCGAGGCGAGTGGCCCCGAGGAGCCACGCGCCCAGGTGCGCGTCGCGACGGCGGACTATTTCCGTACAATGGGGATCCCGCTACTGCGCGGCCGCGGCTTTACGGCGCAGGATCGCGCCGGCACGACACCCGTCATCGTGATCAGTCAGGAGGCGGCGCGGCGGTACTGGCCTAACGAGGACCCGATCGGTCAGACACTGGTGACGGGCTGGCACCACGGCGGA
>DATBHD010000354.1:0-7603 GCA_036557635.1 Gemmatimonadaceae bacterium | reverse complement strand
TTGCGTGGCGGTACATGCGGAGTCGGCGCGGCTCGCGCCTACTCTCGTTGATCAGCGTCATTGCCATCGGCGGCGTCACAGTCGGCGTCAGCGCTCTAATCGTCACCATCGGCGTCATGAATGGGTTACAGGACGATCTGCGTGACAAGATTCTCATCGGCACCCCAGACATCAATATCCTTACGTATGGCAATGACCTTTCAATGTCGAGCTGGGAGAAAGAGCGTGATCGCGTGCGACGGATGAAGCCTGCGGTCCAAGCGGTGAGTCCGTTCGTACACGGGCAGGCAATAGTTAACGGCGGACATCAATACAGCGAAGGTGCCTTTTTCATGGGTATCGAACCGGACGAGCCTGTACTCAACCCAGTGACGAGTATTCGCACGACGGCGAAGGCGGGCAACTTCACTTTCGCGACGTCCGACGGGAAACGTCGTGGCGTCGTGCTCGGCGTCCGTCTGGCGGAACGGCTCAATCTGACGCCGGGGATCGACTCGGTTACGATGATCTCCGCTGGAGGGATCGGCAGAGTCGATCCCGTGACTGGCGCTCCCATTCCGCACGTTGAGCGGTTCGAGGTGACCGGAATCTTCGAGACGGGAATGTACCAATACGACAACAGCTACGTTGTCATGTCGCTGTCGTCTGCGCAGCAGCTTGCACAACTCGGGAACTCGGTGACGGGCCTCGAGGTGCGAACTCGCACGCGAGCAGAAGCTCACACCGTCGCGCGCGCGATCGAGGACACGCTGGGCTTTCCGTATCGCACGGAGGACTGGCAGGCCCAAAACTCAACGCTCTTTCACGCGCTCAAGCTCGAGAAGTTCGGCATGACCTTCATCCTCCTTCTCATCGTGCTCGTCGCCGCGTTCAACATCGTGAGCACGCTGACCATGGTCGTCACCGATAAAACACGCGAAATCGGCATTCTGCGCGCCATGGGAATGCCCACGCGATCGATACGCAGAATCTTCTTTGCGCAAGGTGTGGTGATCGGTATTGTCGGCACTGTGTCGGGGCTTTTTCTGGGTCTAGTTGCGTCGGTGGTGATCGATCGCTTCAAGCTGATCTCACTAGACCCATCCGTATATTTCGTCGATCACCTGCCTGTCGCAACGCAGTTGGTCGATGTGTCGCTGATCGTGCTCGCGAGTTTGCTGATCGCAGCCGCTGCAACGCTGTATCCAGCGCGGCAGGCCGCGAGGCTATTTCCGGTCGAAGCGATTCGACACGAATGACTGTGCAGCGCCTAACGAGCCACACGACAATCCGAGGTGCGCAGTTGGTAGTTGGGTGGTAGTTGGTGGGTGGTAGTTGGTGGTTGGAGAGGGGAGGAACCCGACGGCCCTTTCTCTCCAAACCCCCCACCAGCCTCAGGGAGGACGTGCACGGCGGATATTGGCGGTTTCCGCTTGGACGTGAGCAACTGATTCGGCATCGGCTGGCAAACGGGTCCTAACGTCTTTAGGCACTGGGCGAGAGTTCGCAGCTCGACGGGTCCGAGGACTTCGGCGCGACTGCTTCTCGACCGTTGTCGGGCATATAGAAGATGGTCGTCGCGTGCTCGGTTACTTCGTGCGCGATGGGTGCCCCGTCGTTGCCCGTGTGCTCGTGCCGATCGGTGAGCAGACGCAGATGCTTGAGCGCGTTAGTGATTTGCGGGCGCTTGTCCCACAAGGCCAGCTCCGTCTCGACTTCGATGATCGGGTCGACATTCGGCCCGCGCGGAATCACGCGCCGCTTGCGTTTGACGCGCGCGACCGCGCGAATCGCGCCGCGTGGCGCACCGTCGCGGACCTGCACGCGGCCGTCGTCGTCGATCTCGTAGTTCTCAATGGAGGAGAACGCGACAACTGCGAGCTCCTCCAGTACGACGTATGCCCGTATCCGGGTCGCTTCGACGCGCTCTTGCGCCAACGCGTCGATGCGCGCTCGGACCCGCGCATCGCGGTAGAGATCACAGCCCGTCTGCGACGCGCGTGAAGCCGAATAGCCAGCGCGTCGCGCGGCCTTGGTCTTGTCCAGGTCGACGAGGTATTCCGCACAGAATCGCTCGGCTTTCGGCGAGAGCGGTTTACTCGCGAGTGATTCGTCGAGGCCACCGGTCTTAGTCTCCGGCTGCGGCATCGTCACGGCGACCTCCGCGATGCGAGGGTGAGCGCGGGACCGCCGTCCGGCGCAGCGAGCCCGCCCTGCGACGGCGCCGCCAGCTTGCCGACGATCGCGTCCGACACGGCGCGCACGACGTCGGGATCGGACGACACGAGCACGGGGCGTAGACGGCTAACACACAGGGGGAAAAGAACAACGGCGCCCAGTTGGGACGCCGTTGGACTTTCTCAGACTGTCTTAATGTGGAGGCGCGGGGAATCGAACCCCGGTCCGAGAAGAGATCGACCACAGCCACTACGTGCGTAGTCCGCTCTTGAATGTCTCCAGTCGCTGGCTAGCGGACGGCCCACTACTGGATGAGCCCTCTTGATCTCGGCCGATGATCGAGGGCGCATCATCGGCCTATCCCGGTTTTGCGATACCCTCGAAGCCGCCCCGGGCGGGCTTCCTCGCGGGCACTCGGCATAACTAGAAGTTACGCAGCGAGGGCCAAGTTGTTGTTGGCAGTTGGATTTTTCCCGAGTGTTTTACCAGGAGCCCGAGGACCTGGGCACGCGGCCACGGCTTCACTTATCCCGTCGAAGCCAGTCGCCCCCAAAACGACCACGAAATCTACTCCATCACTCCCTGATTCTCAACCGTACAATCACCTCATCTTTTACTGCAGACCACTCTGGTACTTCTTTGGTATACCATCGCTTGTGAGCAGCGCCCTCACGCAATTCTTCCCACTCTCCTTCGCCAGATAAAGCGCCCTGTCGGCGGCCGGAAGGAGCCAGTCACCGTGCGGAACTGTCTCTGGATATCCAGCGATGCCGAATGAGGCCGTCACCGGGATCGACGCCCCCTCGAACACCACCGGCCGCTCGGCGATCGCGCTTCTCAGTCGCTCGGCCAGCTCCGTCGCGCCCGAGATCGGTGTCTGCGGAAGCAGCGTCACCAGCTCCTCGCCGCCATACCGAGCGCAGATGTCGACCGCGCGCACGCCATCGCCAAGAATCTTTCCGATATGACGCAGCACGGCGTCGCCGGCCTCGTGGCCGTAGGTGTCGTTGATCTTCTTGAAGTCATCGATGTCGACGAAGATCAGTGACGAGGACCCGCCGAAACGGTCCGTCTCCGCGAGCACTCGCCGGAGCTGTTCGTCCAGGTACCGGCGGTTGCCGAGCCCCGTGAGCGCGTCCGTGCGAGCTCGCTCCGTGACGTCCTCGATCTCCCAGACCTTCTCGAGAAATGCGCGGGCGACGGCGGCGAGCAGCCCGACGTTTCGAGCTTCCTCAACACCGAGACTGGTCGGTTCCGTGCCCTCGACAACGATCGCGCCGATGACGCGCTGTTCGACCACGATCGGAACCACGACGAGCGACGGAATCGGCCGGTAGGCGAGTGTCGAGGTGTACGCGGGTTCCGAACGCGTGACCGCGCGCGCGTCATGGAGGAGCAGCGGCATGCCGTCGCGGCACGTCCTCCCGACCAGCGTGTCCTTGCCGATGATCATCCCCAGCTCGAGCGCCAGCTCGCGCGACGCGTACTGCACGAGACCGTAGGCGTCCTGCGGCAGCCATCGAATCAAGAGCGCGGATCGTCCCGACGTCACCTCGAGCGCTGCCTCGCACACCGCGCTGCCGAGCGCCTCGGCGCTCTTGTGCACCTGCAGTCGCTGCATCGCGTCGATGAGCGCTTGATTGCGGCGGCTGCTGCGACTGTACGCCGTGCGCATGTCGATCAGCTCGAGATATGACGCGAGCTGACCCGCGAAGCGCGGCAGCCAATCCTTCATCGACTCACGCGACTGTGAGAGACCGCCGTTGCAGCTGACGGTGATCACGCCGTGCAACGCTTCACCATTGCCATCGCCTTTGCTCGTGACGGGAGCGGCAACGAGGAACGGCGCGTCGTCGCTTCCGTCGAAGCTCACGATTCGCTCTTGCGCCGACCAGCGCGCGAGCGGCCCCCACTCCTTCACGCGGAAGAACTGCGGGCGCGCCGCGTCCTCGCTCGACCAGGCCTGAGGGATGAGTGTGTCTCGATCTTCGCTCCAGCGCCAAAAGATCGCTTCGTCGGCCTGAATCAAATCGCGAATGTCGCGCAGCAGGCCGTCGAGGATCGCGAGGTCCTTGGTTGCCTCGGTGCGCTCGACGGAGAGGAGGACTTCGCGCTTGAGCGCTTCCGTCGGCATCGGTCGCGCCGGTGTCGGACGGGAGATCTGTGCCTCGAGACGCGTGACTCTGCGCTCACGGCGCGCATGAAGAGCCGAGAGTGTGCGCGCATAGAAGTACGGCAGGGCGCCGATCGCCGCGGCGGCGGCTGCTCCTCCGATGGCGATAAAGGGGCCGCTCTTCGCCAGTGCCAGGGCCGACGCGAGCGCGGCGAGCAGGAATGCCGCGATGCCGATCGCGACGCTGAAGCACTCGGCCATCCCCCACGCGGCGATCCCCACGAGCGCGATCGAGGTGATCGTGCCGCCGCTGAGGACGACGACCAATGAGGAAATGAGGAGGGCAGCGGCGGACAGCGGCCGTTTGGCGCGAACGGCCGCCGCGGGCAGCGAGCCTCGAATGCCCAGCGCGGCGACGACGAGGGCGAAAATGAGGACGAGCGTCGACAGCGCCATCGGCCAGCCTTGGCCGACGACGACAGCCGCGTGAGCGCTCGTCTGGGTCGTCACATTGAAAAGGGACGCGAGGCAAGGCGCGGTAGGCTTGTCTGCGAACCGCGACTCAGACGTGGTTTATGCGCGACGCCGCGACGCCCGCGCCAAAACCGTTATCGATGTTGACGACCGTAATCCCGGCGGCGCAACTATTCAGCATCGTGAGAAGGGCCGCGAGTCCATGGAAGGAGGCTCCGTAGCCGACGCTCGTTGGGACGGCGACGACCGGAACCCGAACGAGTCCGCCAATGACAGACGGCAGAGCGCCATCCATTCCGGCCACGACGATGATGACCGAAGCCGCGATGAGCTCCTCGCGGCGGGCCAACAGCCGATGGATGCCTGCCACTCCGACATCGACGAGCCGGCCGACGCAGTTGCCGAGCGCCGTCGCCGTAACCGCCGCCTCCTCGGCGACGGGTATGTCCGATGTGCCGGCCGTGACGATGAGGATCGTCCCCCGCCCCGTCGGCGCGCTCGCGACCGCCGGGGGCAGGTACGCGGTGCGCGCGAGCGCGTTCAACTGGATCGACGCAAAGCGTGAGGCGAGGATGGACGCGGCATCGGGGGCGAGCCGCGTTACGAGGAGTCCTTCGCCGCGCTCGGCGATGCGAGCAGCGATCTCGACGAGGTGCTCGGTCGCCTTCCCTTCGCCGAAAACGACCTCGGGGAATCCGTGGCGGAGCGCGCGATGGTGATCGATCGTCGCGAAGCCTAACGACTCAGCGGGCTCGAAGGAGAGGCGGCCGAGCGCTTCGTCGATTCCGAGAGCGCCGTTCGCGACCTGATCGAGCAAGTCGCGAACGTGCTCGCGTCTCATGGTTGGCCGACCTCGAGGAGGTCGGACTGATCGACCGTCTCCGCGTCGCCCGGGTAGCGATCGCGATGACGGAGGTACTCGTCGAAGATCCCCTCGACCTCGCCTAACGAATCGACGGCGTGCAGCCGCTTGCGCAGCTCGGCCGAGGCGGGCAGTCCCTTGACGTACCAGCCGAGGTGTTTGCGGAACTCGATCGCGGCTCCGCGCGGATCGGCCTCGTACTGCTCCGCCATCCGTGCATGATCCAATGCGACGCGGAAACGCTCCTCGACACTGGGATCGGGGCGCTTCGGACGACCCTCGAGGAGATCGCGCGTCTGGTCGAAGATCCACGGCTGGCCAAAGGAGCCGCGCGCAATCATGACGCCGGCGCATCCGGTCTCACGGTGCATGCGCAGCGCATCCTCGGCGGTCTTGATGTCGCCGTTTCCCAGAACCGGGATCGTGAGTGCATCGACGACCGCCGCGATCTCCTCCCAGCGCGCCGATCCGCTGTACATCTGCGTCCGCGTGCGCGGATGCAGCGTGAGCACGCGGACGCCCGCGTCCTCGCAGCGCCGCGCGATGGCGACGGGGTCGCGCATCTCCTCGTTCCAGCCGCTGCGAATTTTGCACGTCACCGGCAGCTGCGTGCTGCGGCGGACGCTGCGAATCACGTCCTCGACGAGATCGAGGTCGCGCAGGCAGCCCGATCCGCCATTGCGCCTAACGACTTTCTTGACCGGGCAGCCGAAGTTGATGTCGATGAACTCGGGGCCGAAGACGTCGGCGACGAAGGCGGCTGCCTCTCCCATGGCGGCCGGGTCCGAGCCGAAGATCTGGACGCCGATGGGACGTTCGTCGCTCCCGAAGCGCAGCTTTTCGATCGTCGCGGGATTCTCGCGGCGGATCCCCTCCGCCGAGAGAAACTCGGTCACGACGACGTCCGCGCCGAATCGCCGGCAGAGGCGTCGGAATGGAGATTCCGACACGCCGGCCATGGGCGCGAGGTACAGCGGGACCTCCGCGGCGAGCGCAAAGGGAAAGCGTTTCATTCGTTCAAGTTAAGAACCGGTCGAAGTCCATGCAACGTCAGCATTTGACATGCATACACACGCTCGGTAACTTCGCAGTTTGCGTTCGGTCGAGGCGGTGCACGGCCCTCCCGCCCTTCAACAGCACGAGGCACGACGGTAGATGGAACTGCGAGAATTCTTCAGCGAGGATGCAATTCAGCTGAGCCTGCAGGGTACGACGAAGGACGACATTCTAAAGGAACTCATCGCGCTGCTGAAGTTGGACGACAAGTCCGACGGCATGCTTTTCAAGATGCTCAAGCGCCGCGAGAACCTGGGTTCCACCGGCATCGGCCGCGGGATCGCCATTCCGCACTGCCGCTCACTCGTGGTGAGCCGGCTGCGCGTGGCATTCGGGCGTAAGGTGAACGGCGTGGACTTCAAGGCGATCGATGAGAAACCTGTCAACTTCTTCTTTCTCATCGTCGCGCCGCCGCTCGAGGTGTCGAATCAGTATCTCCCCGTGCTCGGCAAGATCGCGCAGTTCAGCAAGGAAGCGGACGTGCCGCAGCGGCTCCTGACGATCAAGGAGCCGAAAGAATTCCTTGCGCTTTTGGAAGAGAAGGGAGTCTAAGCAGAGAAGAAGAAAGGCGAGCCGAGAAGAGCGAGCCGAGAAGAGCGAGCCGAAAAGGGCGAGCCGAAAAGGGCGAGCCGAGAAAGGCGACCCGAAAAGGGCGAGCCGAGAGCGGCGCTTCGAATACAGCTCAGTTTCCAGCGACCAGCTGACAGCACCAAGGCAGAGCGAGATAGGCGCGCGCGGAGCGCGCGCACTCCCGTCTTAGCTGACAGCTTTCGGCCTCGCTGATCGAGGTTGAACTGTTTTCGATGCGCCCTTCTCGGC
Source organism: Gemmatimonadaceae bacterium (assembly GCA_036557635.1). Classification (GTDB taxonomy): domain Bacteria; phylum Gemmatimonadota; class Gemmatimonadetes; order Gemmatimonadales; family Gemmatimonadaceae; genus AG2. Next base: position 122 of record DATBHD010000354.1, on the reverse strand, counting down.
TCGCCCTTCTCGGCTCGCCCTTCTCGGCTCGCCCTTCTCGGCTCGCTCCTAGTAGTTGCAGTTCATGCGTACTTCACCCACTTCGCAACTTCCGTGAAGGAGGGCTTCTTTCCGTACATGAG
>DATBHD010000353.1:0-33974 GCA_036557635.1 Gemmatimonadaceae bacterium | reverse complement strand
ACATGGTATCCGCTCTCGATTTGACCGCCGCCAACCGCCGCTTCATTTCCTGAAACGCAGCATCGTCGCGAGTCAGCGTTCGCTCAATAGCCGGATCCACGCGATCGACGATGCGTTGCGTTTGATCGATGCGTTCTTCTTCGAGCGGGTGCGAGGCGAAGAAGGTCTGGACGAGGCCGGGCTGCCGGTTGCGTGTCGTGAGCAACACGCGAAAGAGCGCCGGAATTCCCTCGGGGCTGATGCCGGCGCGCACGGTGTTCGCCACGGCCTCGGAGTCCGCCTCCGTCTCCGCCTCGCGGCTGTGATGCGCGAGCCAGGCGGCGCCGCCGACGTCGATCGCCACGCGGGCGGTGCGGCTGTCGCAGAAGCTGGTGACGGTGCAGAAGAGCGCAACGCCGATGCGGGTGCCGCCGCTGCGCTTCAGTTGCTGGACCGAGTGGTGCCTGACGACATGCCCGATCTCGTGGCCGAGGGCGCCCGCCAGCTCGTCCATGCGGTCGGACCGCTCGATGAGCCCGCGATTCACATACACGAATCCGCCGGGGAGCGCGAAGGCGTTGACGTCCTTGCTGTCAATCACCGTGAATCGCCACGGCAAATTGGCCCGGCTCGTCCCCGCGGCGAGACGGGCGCCGAGCGCCTGCACATAGGCGGTGACGACGGTGTCGGTGACGAGGGGGAAACGCGTCTCGATCTCCTCGGCGTTCGCTCGGCCGAGCGCGATCTCCCGCTCCTCGGAGATGCTGCACCCAGCCGTGAGCGCGAGTAGCAGCGCTAACGCGGATTGCCGCGGCCGTATGACCATTGGATCAGGCGGAGCTGCCAGCGATTGCCTTCGCGGTGCAGGAACGCTCGGCTGTGCATCGAGCTCTCCGTGTTCATGCGAACGCCCCAGCTCTTCGCCGCGTCCTGCACCGAGTCGGGGAACGACGCGTACGTTTGACTCCGCGAATCGAATGCATCGCCGAAATCGTTAGGCACCCATTTCCAACTGAAATCGACGGCGAGCTCGTTCACGGGAATGTTCTCGTTTGCGTCCCGCCAGTTGTGGATCTGGTCGACCTGGAGGAACTGCCGCGTGCCGATGGGAACGCGCCAGCCGATCTCCTTCTTGAACTGAGAATAGCCGGTGGACCCGACGCGCGAGCGCTCCTCGTTCGCGTCGAGTATCTCCTGCTCGTCGAAGCCGCTGGCGCGCGGATCCTCGTCGGCGAGGAGCGACGCGGGGTCGATGCCGCTCGGCGTGACCACGAGCTGGTGCATCGCGCCGCGACCCGGCCCGTAGATGCTCTCGCTCACGTTCACGACGCGCTGGAGCTTCAGGATGGCGAGTGTCGGATCGACGCGCGCGAGGTCGCCGACCGAGAGAATCCCTTCGCTCCCGTAGGACGAATGGTAGAGGCTCTGAAAGGTGAGGAGCTTCGGGATGTGCGCGAATTTTGGACGTGTAAACGCCGCCGACGCTTTGACAAGCGCACCCGCTTCATCCTTCGTGACGGCCCTGGAGAGACAGCCCGCGAGCGCCAGCATGCTGGCGACCGCGACCATCGTTAGGCTCCAACGGCGCGGCGCGCGGGTCATGAGGGATGGTCGCCCTTACGGCCGAATGGGCTTGTCGTCGCCGAACGCCCAGTCGATGCCCGTCACGCGCCAACCAGCGCCGTCTCGCGCGAGATAGGCGCGGCTCATGTGTGGCCGGGACGTGTCCATCGTCACCCCGCCACCGGTGGCTGCCTGCTGCAACTCCGACGGCAGCGACTGGAATTCCGCGCTCTCCGTATCGAAGGGTGCTCCCGGCTTCGTCGGTCGCCAGCGCCACACGAAATCGACGCGCGTGTCTCCCGGCGGTTGGCTACGCATCGGCGAGTACGAGCCGACCTCGAGGATGCGCAGGAACTCTCGCGTTCCCGTGGCGAGCGTCCAACCGGGCGTGCGCGCGATGGGCCGACCGCTGTAGTTCACGCGCGGCGCTTCGGGATTGTCGTCGCCGTCGTCGGGCACGAGCTCGGCGGTCTGCATTCTGGGATGCGGCGTCACGCGCAATGTGTGGACCCATGCCTGCGCGAGGGGCGCGACGGGCGGCGGGCTGCTGTGCGTCTCGTCGAAGCGCGGCGGCGGGTGCTTCGCCGCCTCCCTGAGCGCCCTCAACGAGTCGTTAGGCGAATTGGCGCTGTCCGACTTCGTGGCCGTGTCCTCGGGGGGCTTCGCCGGCTCGATGATCGAGCTCGGGACCGCGCTCACGAAGTCCTCGATCGAGACCAGGTCGCGCGCCCGCAGCACGGCGACGACGGGATCGACTGATGCAATCTGCATGATGTTGAGTGCCTCACCTTCGCGCGTCGCGCTGCTCGTCATGATAGCGTCCGACGGAATGGAGAGGACGCGCGGCAGATAGATCAGCTTCGCCGTCTGGAACGGAGCGGATTTCTGGACGACGAGGGCGGCGTCGTCCTTCGAGATCTTGGGCTTGCCGCAGGCGGAGACCAGGAGCAGGACGAAAAGCAGATCCCTCGCTCCGCTCGGGAATATTCTCTTTGAGCGCATCAGGATTGTGTCGAGCAGCGGCGGCAATCGAACAGTGTCACCGTCCACTCTCCCTTCTTGTTTCGGGTGAGCCACGCGCGGCCGTTGTAGGTTGCGCGGCTATCGAGATCGCCGGCGTTCACGCTGGCGACTTGCAGGTCGCGCGGCATGTCATCGAAGCTGAGCGAGCCTTGATCGAAGAGTTTGCCGATGTCGGTTGGAATCCATCGAAAGGCGACGTCGGCTTGGACGTAGCCCGGCGAAAGCCTCTCGGCGAGCGGTGAGCTGGAGTCGATGATCTGACCGACACTCACGATCTGGCGTCGCGCGAGCGCGACGTGCCAGCCGGGCGTCTTCCGAATCCTGCCGAAGCCCGCGTCCTGAGCTGGCTCGTCGACCTCGAGAAAGAGATCTGGCGACGCGTTGCTCGAGGGGGTGATGGACAGAATGTGCGAATAGCCGCCGGTGCCTGGCTCGGGCCCGAAGACGTCTTGCACGTCGACGAGCCTGTTGGCGCGAAGGATCGCGATGACGGCGTCGATCCTGGCGAGCTGCCGATCGTCGAGCGTGCCGCCGCCGAACGAGGCATCGGTGCGCGCTTCCACGCGCCGCGGAATCGTCACCATCTTCGGCTCGGTGAACGCGCTGTGCTCGAGCGCTCCCGACACCGCTTTTGCGGACGGCGTCGGATAGCCGCACGAGAGTAGCGGCAGGAGCAGAAAGGGCGCGAGGAGCGTGCGCGCGAGGAGACGTCGAAGGGGGCGCATGAAAACGCGAGGGAGTCTCAATGAGGACGATCTCGCGGCGCCAGACGCAAAAAGGCATATTCGCTGCGCGCGCTCCTCTCCTGTCTCCCGGCTCCCCCGGAGGAAAGTGATGGCGACGGCTAATGGCCGCACCAGCTGGGTCCGCAGGGTGACCGGCAGCCTGATCGTGCGACTCGTGGTCTACTATGCCGCGTTGATTGGGGCGATGGCGCTTGTTTGGCGCTACCTGCCGCGCTCGGAGATGATCGCGCACGAGTCGCTGGACGCGTTATTCGGCAGCGTCAATGGCGCCCTCGATGGGGCCGGGCGACGTGCCCGCGCCGCGGCCAGCATCCCTCTGGATCAGACGACACTCGCGGTCACGGTCGCATTGGCAATGGTCGCGTCGGTCTTGCTCGCGCTTCCGACGGCCTGGGTCTATACACGGACGCGGGCCAAGCGCGGCTATCAGCAGTCGGTTGTGCAGACGCTCATCGTGCTGCCGCTCGTCGTCGCCGGCGTCGTCGTGCTGGTCAAATACAGCGTCGCGCTCGCGTTCAGCCTCGCCGGCATCGTGGCGGCGGTCCGTTTTCGCAATACGCTCGACGACAGCAAGGACGCGGTCTACATCTTTCTCGCGACGGCGATCGGATTGGCGTCGGCGGTGGACCTGCCGGTCGCGCTCGTGATCTCGGTGTTGTTCAACGGGGTCGCGCTCGCGCTGTGGTACAGCGACTTTGGACGCTCGGCGGCGCTCGAGGGCCGGCTCGCCGAGCGGCGGCTGGCGCGAGCGATGGAGCAGATGAGTCGGACGGGAACGTTCGTCGCGCGGATGGACGAGCAGGTGTTCGAGGACATGTCGGCGGATCAGTTGGCGGCGGTCGCGGATCGTGCGTGGCGCCGCGCGCGGCGACACAATCCGGAGACGCCGGATCCCGAGGGCCGTCGTGAGGCGCTGTTGCGGATTCGCACCGAGGACGTACAGGCGACGCGCCTAACGATGGAGCCGCTGCTCGAGGAGCACCTGAAGCGCTGGCGCTACGGCGGCGTCGTCCACGAACCGGACGGGACGCACGTCGTCGAGTACGCGGTGGTGCTCAAGAAAAGCGTCCCGGCGGACAAGGTGTTGGAGCTGCTTCGGGCGCACGGCCAGCCGATCCGCGCGGTCGAGATGGCGTGAGCGATGCCCCGATCCCAAACGAAGCCCTGAACTCGGAACGCCGAGGTATGCTATGCGCGCGCTAACCTTGCTTCTTGCGACAGTCGTTCTCACGACGAATCTCACCGCGCAGGAACAGCAGGCGAAAAAGAAGAAAGACAAGAAAGAGCCGACGCAGATCGAGCTGGTGCCGCACGAGGCGGCGCACCTCTTCACGGCCGAGACACCGGTGGCGTTCACGCTCACCGCGAACTTCGGGCGTCTGCGGAGGGACAAATCGCCGGATGCGCCCTGGCGCGCGGCGACGATCAGCTTCACCGACTCCACCGGCGGCGCGATCGATATTCCGATCAAGGCGAAGACGCGAGGCATCTGGCGGCTCAACAACTGCGACTTCCCGCCGATCCGGCTGGACTTCGCGAAGTCGACGGTGAAGCACAGCCTGTTCGCGAAGCTCGACAAGCCGAAGCTCGTCACGCACTGCCGCGACAACGACGACTACGAGCAGTATCTCCTTCAGGAGATGCAGCTCTATCGTGTTTATAATCTGCTCACCGCGTACAGCCATCGCGTGCGGCTGGCGCGGGTGACCTACGCCGACAGCGGCACCGGCAAGACGGTAGCGACGCGCTACGCATTCCTCGCCGAGGAGCCAGATGCGGTCGCGTATCGCGTGGGCGGAATGCTCGCGAAGGAGAAGGGCGCCGGCCCCTCCGAGCTGGACCCGAAGCTCGCGGCGATCTTCTCGGTGTTCGAGTACCTGATCGGCAACACTGACTGGTCGGTCTCGGGGTTGCACAACGTCGAGCTGGTCTCCGACGCTGCCGGGGACTATGTGCCGATCGCCTATGATTTCGACTTCTCCGGCGCCGTGAACACGCGCTACGCGACGCCCGACCCGCGCCTGCCGATCCGCCGCGTTCGCGACCGTGTCTATCGCGGCTATTGTTACCCGACCGAGGTGTACGCGCCGGTGTTCGAGCTCTTCAGGGCGAAGAAGGACTCGATCTACGCGTTGTACAAGGATTCGATCGGTCAGCTACTCAAGGGCGATCGTGGGAAGGAGACGCTCGAGTACTTCGACGAGTTCTACAAGGTGATCGACGATCAGCGTCAGGCGAAGCGGGAGATCATCGATCGTTGTTTGGGCGGGGGGTAACTGCATAAGAGCGGCACTACTTTCGGCTCGCCCCTTTCGGCCCGCCCTCAGTAGTGCCGCTCTCAGTGCTTCGGCTCCTTCAGCTCCTCACTAAGGCGTCACCTTCACCGCCGGCCAAGAATTGTTCGAGCGGTCGATGTCCATCAACCGCTTCTCCGGATCCAGGTCGACACGCGTCAGCTTCTTTCCGACGAACGCATACTCACGCGCGTACATCGACGTGTTCGTGCTCCAGACTTCGGCGGGATAGTCGAAATCCTGCGTCGAGCCGTCGCTGAAGGTGAAGCGGGCGCGAATCGGCTCGATGCCACGGGCGTGGTTCGCGTAGAGCACGCCGACCATCAGCGTGTCACCCCGCTGCGCGGTGACGACGGAATCGATCGCCTGGTCGAAGTGCGGGTTCTCGAGGAACCATTCGCGGTAGTACCAGTCGAGGCGCTTGCCGCTCACGTCTTCCATCGTGCGGAAGAAATCGGTCGGCGATGGGTGCTTGAACGCCCAGCGCTGGACGTAGGTTCGGAACGCATCATCGAATGCAGCGGGCCCGAGAATTTCCTGCCGCAACTGTTGCAGCGCGACGCTGGTCTTCACATAGGCGTTCTCGCCTAACAACTGCGGATTGATGCGGTCCGGATTGATCTCGAGCGGCTCGTCGACGTTGTGCTCCATGTACTGGGTCACGAGGTTGCGCTCGTCGGCGGCGCGGGCCATCTGGTCGCCCTTTTCGGGGAAGCGGCGCGCTTCGGAGAACGTGTTTATGAAGGTGTTGAACCCTTCGTCCTGCCACATGTGCATTCGCTCATTCGAGCCGACGATCATCGGGAACCACATGTGGCCGATCTCGTGCGTCACGACATTATAAAGATCGTACTTGTCGGCGCTCTTCGCCTCCATCGCGACCATCGGGTATTCCATGCCGCTGATGGGTCCCTCGACGGCGGTGATCTGCGGATAGGGGTACGGGAACCAGCGCTCCGAGTATTCCTGGATGGACATGCGCGCCATGTCGGCGCCGTCCTTCCACGTCTCCACCGCGCTCGGCCGATAGTACGCTTGCGCCAGCGCTCCCTTGTAGCTCGCGGCATCCCACAAATACTCCGGCGACGCGGCCCAGACGACGTCCCGAACGTTCTTGGCCGCGAAGCGCCAGGTCATCGTTCCCGTCTTGCGCGGACGCGCCGCGCCACTCGTCAGATCTTGCTGCGTCACGATGTGCACCACGTCCTCGGATCGCGCGGCTTGTGCGATACGCGTCATCTGCGTCGGCGTGAGCACCTCTTTCGGGTTTTGCAGACTGCCCGTCGCGGCGACGATGTAGCCGGCGGGAACGGTGACCTCGAGGTTGTAGTCACCATACTCGAGGTAGAACTCGCCCTGTCCGAGATACGGCTCCGTGTTCCAGCCGCGAAGGTCGTCGTAGACGTTGACGCGCGGATACCATTGCGCGAGCTCGTAGAGCGGGCCGTCGCGCCCCATGCGATCGGCGCCATGCTCGGGGACGTTGAAGTGCCACGCCGCGCTGATCGTCGCGGTGTGGCCTGGCGCCAACGGCTCGGCGAGATCGGCCTTCATGACCGTGCCTTCGGTGCGCGTCTTGAGCGCGCGGCGCGAGCCCTTCCCGCCGCCGAGCACTTCCTCGAAGCGGTCGATCATGTCGCCGCCCTCGAAGTTGCGCGCGCCGAAGCGCGACTCCGCGGGGAAAACATAGGAGTTCAGGGAGTTCGCCTTGAAGGCGTTCTGCTCGACCTGGAACCAGAGGAAGTGCAGGGTGTCCGGTGAGTTGTTCGTATAGCGAATCGTCAACTCGCCCTTGACTGCCTTGGCAGCGGTGTCGAGCATCGCCTTGAGGTCGTAGTCGGCGCGCTGCTGCCAGTACTTGGGGCCAGGTGCGCCGGAGCCGCTGCGAAACTCGTTGCCGGGCGGAAGTCCGAGGGGCGCGAACATCGACGTGTCACCAACGCCGGTGCTGTCGAATCGGGGGCGCGGCGGCGCCGACTTGGCCGGCGCGGACTGTGCGAAGCCAGGCATCGCGGCGGCGGCGACGAGCCCGGCGGAAAGCAAACCGCCCGCGACGCGGGCTCGGAGAACGGAGTGCATGTCGAGGTAAAGTTGAGAGAAAACCAATCGGCGCGGTGCGCCGGCCGGCCCTGGAGACCGCCAGCCACCGGCGAAAACAAACGCCGAGCGCGACGGCAGCAAGCCACGGGCCTGATAAGCTTTTGTAAGTCAACTACCCCTGGCGACCGAGAAGGGTCGGCATAAAGGGCTGGCACTATTGACTGCGAGCCGAGAAGAGCGAGCCGAAAAGGGCGAGCCGAGAAGGGCGAGCCGAGAAGGGCGAGCCGAGAAGGGCGAGCCGAGAAGGGCTCGCAGTTCTAAGAAGTGCTCTTCTTATACACCCATGACTTGTACACCCATGACTTGCCCGCCCGGTCGAACGCCATCACGTCGTATGAGTCGATGCGACCTCCCATCTCCATGCCGGGGGATCCTGCTGGCATCCCGGGAACGGCGAGGCCGGCGAGCTTGGGTTTGGTCGCGAGCACCTTCTTCACGAGGTCGGCCGGGACGTGGCCCTCGAAGGCGTAGCCGCCAGCGAGCGCGACGTGACAGCTGCGAAGGGCCATTGGTATTCCAGCGGTTGCTTTGACCTGGCCGAGCATGTCATCGCCGACGTCATGGGCGTCGACCGTAAAGCCATTCTTCTTCATGTGCTCGACCCACGCCGCGCAGCAGCCACAGGTGGGGCTCTTGTAGACCGTAACCCGCGTCGAGCGGGAAGCCCGGAGCGCGGAGCGTGAAAAGGCGGTCGTCGCCAAACCGGTGAGGGCGACCTGGAACCAATCGCGGCGATTCATAGTCGTTGTGTGGAGCGCGAAAGATACCCGCGCGCCAGAGTCTGGCGCGATAGCGGTAGGGGTCTTTCATTCCTCCTCCGCATGCCGTCTTCGTCAATTTCGCCGCCTCGCACCGATCGCCTCGCACTCCTGCTCGTTCAGGTCGGCGCGCTGGCCGTCGTGCTCGCGTCACTGCCATACAAGGCGTTCGACCTCGATCGCTATTTCGTTCCCAAGGAGCTGGTGCTGCACCTGACCGCGCTGTTTGCGGCGCTGTGCTGTCTCTGGGGACGCGGGCGCTTCTCGCTCGCGCGGATCGACTGGCTCTTGGTCGGTTATCTGGGTCTGAGCGCGGTGTCCGCGGTCGTCGCCCAGAATCCCTGGATGTCGACGCGAGCGCTCGCGATCTCGTTGTCGGGCGCGGCGCTCTTCTGGATCGGACGCGTGCTTCGGCGCCACGGGCGCGCGCGCCCCGTGCTCTGGGCACTGGGCTTCGCCGGCGCCGTCGGCGCGGGCACCGCGCTGCTCCAGGCATACGGGGTGACGTCCGACTACTTCAGCGTCAATCGCTCGCCGGGAGGCACCTTCGGCAATCGGAACTTCATGGCGCATCTCGGCGCGATCGCCGCGCCGACGATCATCTACTGTGGGCTGACAGCGCGACGCTCAGCGGGGACGCTCTTCGCCGGAGTCCTCATCGCGGTCGTCGGCGCGGCGGAAGTTCTGTCGCGCACACGCGCCGCGTGGCTCGCGCTTCTCGTCGCCGCGGTGCCCGTCGTCATCGTTGCGTGGATCACACGCGCTCGCTGGAGCGGACGCGACATCGGACGGCGTTCGACCCAGCTCGGTGCCGCGATCGTGATCGGGGCGGTCGTGGCGCTGGTATTGCCCAACACGCTCGAGTGGAACAGCAAGTCGCCCTACCTCGAGTCGGTGCGCGGGATGGTGAACTACCAACAGGGGAGCGGACACGGACGTCTCGTGCAGTACGAGAACTCGCTGCGCATGATGACGGACAACCCGGTGCTCGGCGTCGGTCCGGGGAACTGGGGAGTCGCCTATCCTCGTTATGCATCACGAGGCGACGCGTCGCTCAGCAGCATCGACGAAGGGATGACGTCGAATCCATGGCCGAGCAGCGACTGGGTGGCGTTCGCGGCGGAGCGCGGCGCGCCGGCGACAGCGCTCCTGATTCTGACGCTCGTCGCGTTTCTCGGACTCGCCGCGTGGCACGCGCGGGTCGCGCGGAGCGCGGACGCGGTGCTCGGCGCGTTCGCCCTCGCCGCGACCGTGATCATCACGCTCATCGTCGGCTCTTTCGACGCCGTGCTCCTCATCGCTCCGCCGACGCTCTTCGTCTGGCTGTTGCTCGGCGTGTACGCCGAGCCGGTGTCGACGTCGCCGCCGCGCGTGTCGGTGACGACGGGCGTTAGGCAGTGGGCGCCCCTGACGGTGCTCGTGCTGGGAGTTCTCGCCGCGGGGCGGAGCGCGCTCCAGATAGCGGCGATGGCGACGATCACGGAGAGCAGCCGGACGTCGGCGCTCGAGCGCGCTTCGCTGTATGACCCGGGCAGCTTCCGCATACGCATCAGGCTGGCCGAGGCATATCTCAACGCCGGCCGATGCGATCGGGCGCGCGCGGAGGCGCGCGAAGCGCGCGATCTCTATCCGATGGCCGCGAGTCCGCGACAGATACTGTCGCAGTGCGGCGAGTCGTCGCCGCGCCCGAGACGGCAGCGGTGAGATGCCGCGCGTCGCGAACATCAACGACCGCGGCCGCCGCCGGCGACTGATCGGTGGCGTCGTCTGGCTCGGTATCGCGACTGTATCGACGGTCGCGCTCAGTGTACTCCACGCCGGCGACCGCTGGTATGCGTTGCTCGTCGTCCCATTTTCGGCGACCGCGTTAGGCTACTTTCAGGCGCGCGAGCGGACGTGAGTGGTGCTGGCCGCGCTCGGGAAGCGCGAGGGGCCGGAACCCGAGCTCACCGATGCCGAACGGCGACAGGTGAGGCGGCAGGCGTTAGGCGTCTGGGTCAAGTCGATCGCCACGGGCGTGGTTTGTACGGTGGTGGTGGGGTGGGTGGTGCGCTCTCAGAGCTGACGTGATGCTGGACGTGAGACCAAGGCTTCATCTCACGTCGGGCGCCTCGAGACTCCGCGTCTCGCGTCTGGACTCGCCGTCGGGGGTGAGATGCCCGCCCGGCGCACAGGAAAGGAAGGATCTCACGTCTCAGATCACGAGTCTCAGTCTGAAGGTGATGAGGCGAAACCCAGACTGAGATCTCAGAACTGAGTTCTGAGATCGATCTTTCACGCTTTGGCGAGCGCGGATCTCACCCGGGCTCGGCGAGTCCAGCATCGAGACACGGAGCGTCGCACCTCAAAAAGTCGTTCGCAGCGTTGTGAAGAGCGCGCGGGGCTGACCAGGATCGACGACATGGCCGGCGATGAGCTCAGGATACGCGCGGTCGAACACATTGCGGACGCCGACCTCGAGTCGCACCGCTCTCCACTGCGCGCTGCCGCTCACGTGCGCGAGGCCGTACGAGCCGAGCACTACGCCCGGCTCATCGAAGGGCGAGTACGGTCCGACCCAGTTGCCGGCCAACCGCACGCTCCACCACGCACGCAATGGCGCGATCTCGAGCGCCGCCGTGCCGATGTACTTGGCCGTGTTGTACACGCGCAGGCCGTCGAGCACCGCGGGGGGCTCCGTCTCGTCCTCCTCGGACACGGCAGTGATGTGCTGGTAACGGGCGTCGAGGAAGGTCCAATTGGCGGTGACGTTGGCCGCCGCCGTGACCGGTACGTGCGCGTCCAGCTCGACGCCCTGGCGCCGGCTCGCGCCGCCGTTGTTCGCCTCGCCGGTGAGCTGGTTGAAGGTTTGCTCATTGCTCACGTTCATGCGGAAGATCGTCGCTGTCGCGCTCAGCGGCGAGCCGTTCAGGTCACGATCGAGCTTGAGGCCGGTCTCGTAGTTCCACACGACGATCGGCGCGAGCGTTGGATCGCTGATCACGCCGTCGGTCGACCGAAAGCCTCGCGAGGCGTTGGCGTACACGCCGACCTCCGGCGTGACGTGAACGAGCGCGCCAAGCTTCGGCGAAAAGACGCCGTGGCCGGCACTCGTCGCAACGTCCCCGTCCGGCGCGCTGTTGGTCGCGAGCTCGTCGAAGCGCGCGCCGAGGTCGAAGCGCAGGCGGTCGCCGACGTCGTAGTGCGACTGCGCGAAGAGGGCGCCGGAGAGCTGGCGGGCCGTGACCAGCGCATTCACCGAATCGCGCGCGCGCACCGTCGTGAAGTAGTTCTCGTAATGCGTGTGATCCCACCGCCCTTCGGTCCCGACGGTGAGCTCGCCGTGGCCTCCTTCCCAGGTGAGGGCGCTCGTTAGGCCGTAGCCGTTCCGGTGATCCTCTTCCTCCGTCTGACTGCCCGATCCCTCGAAGCGCCCTCCCGCGGGCGGGATGGTGAGAAACAGTTGCCAACGCCCCTGCGTCGCGTAGGCCGTAGTCCTCCACAGCATGGCGTTGGAGATGAACCGAAGACTCACCCGCTCCTGGCCCCGCTGCTTGAATCCGCCGTCGCTGCCGTTGGAGACGATGCTATAGTCGTGAGCGGCAAACTCGTCCTCGCTGAGAAAGCCGGCGGAGCGCCAGTGCGTGCCATACAGCTCGGTCCCCGCGTCGATGGTCCAACCGGGCGCGAAATCGTGAACGATCCGCGCGTGGCCCTGACCGAGATCGAAACCCGCGTTGGGCCGAAAGCCGTCCTCGTGCTGAAAGTGCGCGCCGAGGACACCGCCGCCCCTCGCGCCATGATCGAAGCCGGTGAGTAGCATCGCATCGCCGCGACCGAACGAGCCGCCGTCGGCGGTGAATTCCGTACCCTTCATGCGCTCGAGTGTGCGCACGTTCACGACGCCGCCGATCGCGAAATTGCCGAACAGCGCGCTCGTTGGGCCGCGAATGACGTCGATGTCACTGACGCCGCCGGGAAAGAGCAGGCTGAAATCGTTGTAGCCTTCGGCGTGGCCGTTCACCGGCTCGTTGATCGGCACCCCGTCGATCCAGAGGGCGAGATCCGTCGAGTGGTCGGAACTGAAGCCGCGGAGCGACGCATCGGACGCGAACCCGGGGCCCTGCCCCTGCTCGTGGACTTCGACGCCGGCGGCTTGGCGGAGCAGGTCGTAGGGGTTGTGCGCCGGCGTCATTTGAATCGTCGACGCGTCGACGTGTGTCGCGTCGACGGGTTCGGCGCGTGCCGCCGGCGTGGCGACGATGGTGACCGGGCGAAGGACCGTGCGGCGAAGCGAGTCGCGCGCGGCGCTGTCGGCCCTGGACGGCGGCTGTTGCCCCGACGCGCGCATCGGCGCGCCGGTGAGGACGAGATAGGCGGCGGACGCGATAGCGGCCGCGCGGGAGAGCGGGGACATGACGGCTCCGGAGATGACGGGTCGCGGCGCCGTAGGTGGCGCCGACGCAAGGTCAAACCGAAGCCGTTGGTGGACCGAGGGCGGGAGGAAGGGCGAGCTGGGCGTCAGCGGACCTAACGAGTCCACCGCCCTCGACATCAGGCTCGACGAAGCTCACCACGCGCGCCGGGGCGATCGCCGGCGTCACCGCGAGCTGGGCCGGTGCCCCCGGGCAGCATGTGCCCGGGCATGTGCAGGGGTGGTGCTCCGATTGCCCGCGCGCCGGGGCTGGCGCGTGATGCATGTGCGCCATCCCATGCCCGATCCCGTCGTGAACCGGACACGAGTGCATCCCCGCCGGCTCGGCCACGAAGACCGCGAGCCAGCAGCCTAGTAGAAGGGAGGCAGCTCGTCGCACGAACGAGAATGAGCGCATCGGCAGCAAGCTAAAGAACGGTTCGAAGCGCGAGAAGGCGCGAACACGATAAGATCGCGTGGAGACTAAACGAAAAAGCGGGCGCCTTTGGCGCCCGCCCGATCAAATCCCGCGGCTCTCGGTGGAGTTCGTTTGCGATTCTCAGAATCTGGGGCGTATGATCGATCCGCCTCGTGGATACGGCGTGTTCGGGAAGCTGGGCACGATTCCGGTTGGCAAGCGGCCGCGCCGCCGGCCATCTGTTCTCGGGTCGCAGTGATCGCCATCGACGACGCCACCCCGGATGATCGCGCCAAAGATGCCGCCGAGAATCGAACCGCCACCGTCTCCAGCGCCAGGGTTCGGACCGCCACCGTTTTGACCGTGCGCTCCCATCCCGCCATTCGGATCGGTGGGAACGGGAGACGGCCGCGGAACTGCTGGAGCGGTTGGATCGGGCACGGGCTCGGTCGTCGGAGAGGGCGCCGACTTCATGATCTCGACCTGCGGCTCCTCGGCGTTCGCGACGACCGACGCTTCCGGCGTCGCTTTCACCGTTGGGTGCTTCGACTTCAAGGCCTTGGGGCCGGCGCCCCGTCTCAAAGTTGAAGAACGCGAGGGGGCGGCGGATTGCGGTATTTCGGTGAGCGGGAAGCTCTTCGACGCCTGCTGCGACGCGAGATCGAGCCCCGAGGTCGACGCGAGCTGCAGGTCTCGTTTGAGATCCGCGCTCATGGCGCGATTGGACGTCGACCCATTTTTCCCGCACCCTGCGAGAACCACTGCGGACGCACCGAGGGCCAGCATCGAGGATCTCAGGATGATACGCACGTGTGCCTCCCCCAAATCGAACCGACCGCTCGGCATGCCGGTGGATGTACGATGCACGTCGAGCGTCGCGCGCTCTTATAGAGCAGCAGTCACACCAGCGCGCAACCCCGCGTACCGAATCTTAACGGACGTCCAGCGCGAGATCCCGTCTCCCTCCGGTGACAGCGACGTCTCACGAGGGGGACAACGGTCCTCGCGCAACCGGTCGGATCATCGGGGTATAATCCGCAGCGCGTCGTTCCCACAATCCCTCATCCGAGACGACATGTCACGCCGGTTTTCGTGGTCTGTGCTGCTCGTTCTAGCGGCGTGCGGCACCTCGAGCGTCGAGCTCACCCCCGCTCAGCGCACGGCGATCGCGAACGAGATCGAGGCAAAGGTTCGCTCGGCCTACGATCTGTCGCAGCCGAACCTCGAGCAGCGCATGCTCAGTTTGTACGCCGACACGGGACGCATCGTGTCGGCGTCGGGGGGTCAGGTCGTTGCCTCACGCGACACACTGGCGAAGGGGATCGACCTGTTCTGGCGGAACGTTGGCGCGAACATGCGTCAGCCCAAATGGATCTGGACGCACACCTACGTCGACGTTCTGTCGTCCGACGCGGCAGTGTTCACGGGGACGTATCGGGTGCCGCACCTCACGCCGCGGGGCCAGCCACATGAGATCGCGGGCGCGATGACGCTCGTGTTCGAGAAGCGCGGATCGAAGTGGGGGGTCATCCAGGAGCACCTATCCGACCTGTTGGTGCCGTCCATGGACAGCATGAACATGCAACAGCGTAACTGATGAGTTACGCTGTTGGATGAGTTGCGCTGTTGCAAATCTCATCAGGGGATCGCCCCCGCGGCTCCAGCCCGCCGTGGGTCGGCTCCGGCAATGACGACACCATCGCCGATCGTGAGCGCGGCCCCATAGCCTTCGCGCAATTCGCCGATGAGCGACACGAGCCGCGGCCGGTAGCCTAACGATACGAGCCGCTTCATCACATCGGGGGAAAATCCATCTTCCATCTCGATCGCGATGCGGCCGTCGCTCGCGCCGCGGAAGCCGGGGAGAAAACGCGGCAGCTCGAGCGCGGCCTGTGGATCGAGATGCTCGTCGATGATGCCGACCAGCGTTTGATAGACCGCGGAGGTGATCCAGGCGTTGCCGGCGGCTCCGACGGCGGCGACCGGATGGGGCCTTTGGCCCGCGTCGGCACGGAAGACGATCGTCGGGGTGATCGTGCTGCCATTGCGCGCGAAGGGGAGCCGGGCGCCGTAGCTGCCCGGATCGGTGCCGTACGAGCCAAGCTTGTCGTTGTAGAGGAATCCCAGCCCGGGGGTGACGTAGAAATTGCCGCCCCAGGTGCCTAACGTCTGCGTGACGGCGACGACGTTGCCCTCGGCGTCGGCGACCATGAACGCGGTCGTGCCCGATGCGTGGTGGAAGCGCGTCGAGTCGCCGTCGGTGGCGTCGGTGGGCTTCGTCACGGCGCAGGGCAGGGAATCGGCGCGCAGCAACTCTAGACTCAAGGCCTTCACCGGATCGAAGCAACGCCAGCGCGCCCGCGCCGTGTCGCGACTGGTGAAGGGCACGAGGTTCACGGGCCAGAGGCCGGGATCGGCGATGCGATTGCGGCTCGACGGCACGAGCAGCCACGCCGACAGCATGGCGTGCAGCGTCGCGGCGTCGTCGAGATAAGGTTTAGGGTCTTTATATTGCTCGAGGAGGCCGAGCGTGCTCACGAGCTGCGCGCCGCCGGCGACGGGCGGCGCGCTCGAGTACAGCGTGTACCCGCGATAACTGCCGGACACCGGCTCCCGCTCGGCGGCATAATACCGCGCGAGGTCGGTGGGTTGCATCGCGTTGCCCTTGCCGCGGAGGTCGGCGACGATGCGGCGCGCGATCTCGCCGCGATAGAACGCGTCGGCGCCGCCCTTCGCGATCTGCTCCAGCGTCCAGGCCAGATCGGCATTGCGCAGCGTGTCGCCGGCGTGGAGGGGTTGTCCGTCGCGAAAGAAGAGCGCGCGGGCGCCCTCGTACTTGAGAAAATGCTCACGCTCCGTCGCCAGCGTCGTCGCCAGTCCTTCGCTGACGACGTATCCCTCGCGCGCGGCGCGGATCGCCGGCGCGAGAATGTCCGACCACGCGACCTTGCCGCTGCCGTACTTCGTGACCGCGAGGTACATGGCGGCGACCGTGCCGGGCACGTTGGCGAGCACGGGACCGTCGTCGGGAATCCGGCCATTCTGCAGCAGCGCCGCGTTGCCGAGGCCCGCCTCCTCCGGCACGCGGGACATGAACTCGATCAGCTGCGGGCTCGTCATCGGGTTGCGGTAGACGAGCATCTCGCCGTAGCCGCCTGGTCCGCTGGCGTCCGGCTCGACGACGCCTAACGCGAACGAGACGGCCGCGGCGGCGTCGACGACGTTGCCGCCCTTGCGAAGAATCTCGAGCCCCGCGGCGGTCGCGACGGGATGGGCGCTCGAGACCGCCGCGCGACCGGTCGCCGCATCGCGATACGGTGGCCGCTCGCGCAACAGCGCATGCAGAACAGCGCGCAGATCGTCCTCGCTCCGCGCCGCGACGACGCGCTTACGATACTTCGCGACGAGGCCCAACCATCGGCCGCGGCCGCTTGCATCCGCGAACAGTGGCGACGTACGCGCGGAGAGCTCGTCGAGGGCGGCGCTGTTGTGGCGCACGCGCTCATCGTCGCGGGCGAAGGGCGCCGTCGCCGCGGCGGCCGCGGCGCCGAGTCCCGCGTCCGGCGGCGCCGGCGCGTCCACCGTCCAGAGACCGCTGCCACTTCCCAGGGCATCGTGCGCGTCCCGGTCACCGAGGCGATTCGGGTCGCCGTTGTACGCCACGTCCTCGTCAGGCAGCTCGACGAGCGTGAGATGACGACCGTCCGGTGTCCACGCGGCGGCGGCGTGCCGCGCGCTGACGAGATTTTCGTAGTGCCCGTCCACGGGCACGACGTAGACGCCGCTCCGTGGAGCAAACGTCGTATAGAGAAGCCGTTCGCCGTTGGGCGACCAGCTCGGACGCTCGAGGCCGGCCGCGGAGGCCACCGTGCTGTCGGCCCCGCGCTGATCGGGGGGCGCGGTGAGCGGTCGCACGACGAGCCGCCGGCCATTCTCGGTGACGGTGACGAAGGCAACCCGCGCACCGTCCGGTGAAATCGCCGGCCACCGCTCGGCGACGCGCCCGCTCGTTAGGCGATGCTCGCTATCGTTGCGCTCGCGGACCCAGATGCGGGCCGCGCTGCCGCGGCCGCGCACGAAGAGGACACGGCCATCGCGCGCCACCGCCGGCTCGCTCTCGTCCTCGGCTGTGCCGAGCAGGCGGACCGGCGCGCTCGCGGCGCCGGTGTCGCTCAACGCGACTTGCCAGATGTCGAAACTGCCGCCGCGGTTCGAGGAGAAGAGGAGCGATTTGCCGTCCGCCGACCATGCCGGCTCGCGATCCCAACTCGAGCCCGAGGTGATGCGCGTCCATTTTGCGTTCGCCGACACGACCCAGAGGTCGCCGCGCACGCTCAGCGCCAGGCGTCCATCCGCCGAGTACTCGGGGTCCCGCGCGCCCGCAACGGCGCGATCGGCCGCAGGTGGCTGAGCGAACGCGACGACGGTTGGCAAAACGAGCAGGACGGCAGCGACACGCATCCTACGCTCCAGCGAAATACGGACGCTGGAAGGTAACGCCGCGCGCGCCTCAGTCAGCCCGCAGTGCCACGTTCGGGTCCACCCGCGTCGCGCGCATTGCCGGAACGAGACTCGCGAGCACGGCGACGCCGAGCAGGGTCACGGCCGCAACGACGTAGATCAGAGGATCTTTCGGCGAGACGCGATACAGCAGCGGCGCGATGAATCTCCCGGCGACGAGCGCAATGCCGCCACCGATCGCAACGCCGGCAACCGCGATGCGAAGTCCACTGCCGACGACGAGGCGAAGCACGTCGCGCCCCTGCGCGCCGAGCGCGATACGCACGCCGAGCTCGTGACTCCGTTGCGTGACGTTGTACGCGATCACCGAGTAGAGCCCGACGGCGGCAAGCAGCAGCGCGAGTCCGCCGAAGAGCGCGAACATCGTCGCGCCAAGACGCCAGGGCCGTACGTTCGGCTCGAGGATCTTTTCCAACGGCGTCACGACCACGTACGAGACGCCGGGCATGACGCGCTGCAGCTCGCGCCTCACAGTTGCGGTCATCTCGCTCGCATCCCCGCGTGTGCGCACGAAGAGTCCATTTGCGCCGTCGCCGTGTTGCGCGGCCGGCGCGTAGTACTCGAGCCCAGGCGGGTCGGTGAGATTGCGGTCGACGATGTCGGCCGAGACTCCGATGACGGTGGAGCAGGGCACTGTGTCGGCGCCGACGCGAATACACTGACCCAGCGCGTCCGTCTTCGGGAACAGTTTACGAGCCATCGATTGGCTGATGACGAGCACCGGAGGCGCGCCGTCCCGATCGGCCTCGGTGAAGCCGCGCCCGCGAACGATGCGCGTTCCCATCGTCGCGAAGTAGCTCGGCGACACGGTGTTGAACAAATAGTCACCATGGATCGAGTCGCGCGCCTGGGTGAACAAGTCGTTGCTCCAGCTCATCCAGAAGGGCACGGCGACGGTGAGCGACGCATCCTGCACGCCGGGGATCGATCGGGCGCGTTCGACGAGGTCGCGATGCAACGCGACGCCGGCGAGGGAGTCGACCTTCAACCCGCGCATCTCGATCGAGACGTACAGGATGTGCGGCGTGTCGTAGCCGAAGTCCAGCGCGTGGACCTGGCGCAGGCTGCGCACGAAGAGCCCGGTTCCCACCAGCAGCAGGACCGAGAGGGCGCCCTGAATGACGAGGAGGGCCGTGCGCGTCTTCGAGTGGTGGTACGTCCCTTCGCGCGCGCCCGCCTTGAGCGCCGCCGAGACGTCGGTGCGGCGAGCGAGGAGCGCGGGAGCGAGTCCGGTGAGCACCCCGACGCCGAGCGCGGCGACGCCGGTGAAGATGAGCATTCGTGAATCGGCGAGAAGCGACGGCCATTCGACGTCGGGGAGCATCGCCGTGCGCAGGATCGTGCCGCCCCACTGCGCGACGACCAGCCCGGCGGCGGCGCCGAGCAGAGCGAGCACCATGCTCTCGGTGAGTAGCTGGACGAGCAAACGTCCACGGCTCACGCCGAGCGCGACGCGAACGGCGATCTCGCGGCGGCGTCGGAAGGCCCGCGCGAGCAGCAGATTCGCGACATTGGCGCAGGCAATGATGAGGACGATGAGCGAGACGCCGACCAGCCAGGTGGCGACCTTGGAGTTCGTACCCTGATTGGGCCCGCGCTCCCTGAGGACGGACCCGACGACGGCACGCGGCCGCGCGATGTCGATCGGCGCGTGTTTCTCCTGCGCGAGGTAGCTGCGGCGGTACGCATTCGTGAGGTCGGCGCCGGCCGCCTCGGGGCTGACGCCGGGCTTCCGCCTCACGAACATCTCCATCCAGCTCATGTTGTGCGTCGTGTACCACTTCGACACGTCGGCCAGGCCGCCGCCGAAGATGTCGACGACGCCGGTGGTGATCGGCACGAAGGCGACGGCGCCGATGGGATCCAGGCCGACGAAGCCGCGCGGCGCGACGCCAACGATCGTGTACGTCCGCCTGCCCAACGAGATGGACTTACCGAGGACGTCGGCGCGGCCGCCGTACCGCGTCTGCCAATAGCTGTAGCCGAGGACGGCGACGGTCGCGCCTTCCGGGGTGTGGTCCTCGGAGGGACCGAAGTAACGGCCGAGCGCGGGCGGCGCGTCGAAAAGATGCCAGAAGCTCGCGCTCACCAAGCCGACACGACGCTCGGCGGTCTCCTCGCCCGTGCCGACGGCGAGATCGAAGGAGAAGAACGCCGCGGTCTCGGAGAACGAAGTCGTGTACTTCGTGAGCTCGACGTAGCGCGTGTAGCTGATGTTCGGGGAAAGGCTCTCGACGCCGTCGAAGCGGCGGCCGAGATAGACGAGGTTGGTGTGCGACGCGTCGGCGAGGAACGGGGGCGGACGGAGCAGCAACCGGTCGATGATGCCGAACATCGTCGCGTTGGCGCCGATGCCTAACGCGAGCGCGAGGATGACGACGAGGGTGAAGGACGGCGCGGCGCGCAGACCGCGAAGCGCGTAGCGCAGGTCTTGGAGGAGGCCGCCCCACCATTCGACGCGGCGCACGTGTTCGGCGCGCGAACGATCGATCGATTCGAGGCGGGATCGCGTGCGCTCGACGTTCCCGAAGCGCCGCTCCGCTTCGCGCTGTGCGTCGGCCTCGGACATCCCTCTGCTCATGTAGTGCCTCACGGACATGTCGAAGTGGAAGCGCAGCTCATCGTCGATCGCGCGCGTGACGCGGCGCGGATCGAGCTCGATCCGGAAGAATCGACGTATGCCGCGGGGAAGCATGGGCGAGTGCCGAGCGACTAGGCGACCTGCAGCACCTTGAAGACGGCGCGTGCATAACGAGTAAAGACGTCGGTCTGGCTCCGGAGCTGTTTCCGGCCGGCGGCGGTGAGCTCGTAATACTTGGCTTTCCGGTTGTTCTCGGAGAGGCCCCACTCGCTATCGATCCAGCCGCGCTTCTCCATGCGGTGGAGCGCGGTGTAGAGGGCACCCTCCTCGATCTGGAGGTCGTCGTCCGTGGTGTCGCCGATCCAGCGCGCGACGGCGTACCCGTGCATCGGCCCCCAGGTGAGGGTCTTGAGGATGAGCAGATCGAGCGTGCCCTGGAGGAGGTCGAGATCCATAGTTCCCCTGAATTGTTCAGGGGAACTGATGGCGACGGGACGGCTGGCTGTCAAGGGCAGCGAAAGGGGCGACAACTACTGAAGAGCGAGCCGAGAAGAGCAAGCCGAGAAGAGCGAGCCGAGAAGGGCGAGCCGAAAAGGGCGAGCCGAGAAGGGCGAGCCGAAAAGAGCGAGCCGAGAAGAGCGAGCCGAGAAGAGCGAGCCGAGAAGAGCGAGCCGAGAAGGGCGAGCCGAGAAGGGCGACCGAAAAAAGAGCGAGCCGGGAGAGCCGCGAGAACAACCCAGCTGCGAGCTACAAGCCGAGAGCGGCGAGGCTGGAAGAGCGACTGAATGGTTCGTCGGGCGCGGAAATGGCGACGCAACGACGAGAGTGCGGGGCTACTGTGCCCCCATGAACGACAAGGAACCGCTCAAAGTCCTGGAGGCGGCCAGGTTATTCGGTGCCCGCGTGACGGACCTCGCGGGACAGCTGCCTCGGCACACGCCCTCTGGCCTCCGCGTACAGCTCGTGGAGGCCGCGCAAGCGATCAGCGGGCTTCTAGCCGAAGGCTTCGGCCGCGGCTCTACCGCTGAAAAGATTCACTACTCGCATATGGCGAACGGCTCGCTCGAAGAGAGCCAAAACTACTTGCGACAGTTCGTGAACGCGGATCTCATCAATCGCAAGACCTTCTACATGCACTGGAACCTATCCATAACGATTGGGCGAATGCTCACCAATCTGATTGCGCACCTGGAGTGCAAGAGAGCCGCCGAGCAGTCGCTCCCTCACCGCGCTGCTCGCGAAGCTTCTGCGCGCTACTGACCTCTCACGCTCATAGCCCGCAGCCGCTTGCTTCGTCGCCCTTTTCGGCTCGCCCTTCTCGGCTCGCCCTTCTCGGCTCGCCCTTCTCGGCTCGCCCTTCTCGGCTCGCCCTTCTCGGCTCGCCCTTCTCGGCTCGCTCTTCTCGGCTCGCCCTTCTCGGCTCGCCTCTATGGCGTTCTACTATCGGAGTTCAGTCTTCGCCTCAAAATCATATAAGGTCACCCGGCGTAGCCGATAATAATTGTTCCAGTAACTCCGAAGCGCCTGCACGTACGCGTCGAGCGCCTGGTCCTTCTCGTTCTGCGCGATGTAGAGATCTCCCACACCGATCTTCCCGATCACATAGCGGGCCTTGGCGACTTCGAATCGCTTCTGGGCCACCGTGTCGGCCTTGGCGGCGATGAGGAGCATGCGCTGCGATTGCGTGAGCTGTAGCGCTGCATAACGAGCGTCCTCCACCGCTTGTTCGCGGCGCATGCGGGAGTTGTTCGCGACGCGCGCTTCATCGGCGCGCGCGGCCTCGACGTCGGCGCGTCCACCCCCCCATTGGAACACGGGCATGCTCACTTGCAGCGAAAGACTCTGCCGCGGTAGGGGCGACGCGTAGGCGAGACCGAACAATGTGTTCGTCTGATTCATGCCGTAGCTCGCCTGAACGGTCGCGCCGAAGCCGTTGTTGAGACGCGCTTCGGTCGCGCTGCGATGCGCGCTGACCGAGTCGAGCGCCGCCTGGTCGCTGACGCTGCCATTCTTCAGCGCTTCGGTGACCGCCATCTCGGGATCGACCTCCACCGTCGGCACGTTCTGCGGCGGAACGACGACGAGCGTATCGCTGGCGTGCACGTTGATCAGCCGGCGCAGCGCCGACTCGGTTCGGTCTCGCTCGAGGCGGGCGCCGTCGACGGACGCGCGGGCACGCAACAGCTGCAGCTCGCTCTGGAGAAGGTCGTTCTCGCCGATCTTGCCGACCTCGAAGCGCCCTTTGTTGAGCGTGTACAACGTGTCGTTGACGGCCGCATTGATGGTCGTGTTGTTCAGCGTCACGGTCGCCGCATAGTAGTCGAAGAACGCCGACTCGGTCGCCAGCGCCACGTCTTCACGTGATTCGAGATACTGTCGCTCGGCCAGGCTCGCGCGCAGATCCTGCGCGCGTGCCTCCCAGAGCTGCTCGCGCGGCTTGAGCAGGTCCTGACGAAGCGAGATGAGAAAGGGCGTCGACGTGTACGTCCGGCTGCTCACGTTCCCGGTGAGATCGACGCGATCCAAATAGGAGCCGACGCTCAACGTCGAGCCGAGCCATGGCAACGATTGCGAGATCGTGACGCCCATCGTCGACTCGTTCTGACTCTGCGACACGAACTGCGTCTCGCCCGTCGGCTGCACGACGGGGATGATCGAATGATTGAAGTTCGCCGCCGTGCCGCCGACCGATACCTGGGGTAAGAGCCGAGCCCCGAACGCCGAGCTTCGCGCGCGCGCGGCGGCGAGCGCGTCGCGCGACGACTCGGCGGACAGCCCTTGCCGTTGGGCGATCGCGACGGCGTCGGCGAGCGTGAGCGCGCCGACGGGGCATGCCGAGGCGACGATGCGACCCGGAGGACAGGGCGCCGATCCGGGCTGTTGCGCGACGAGCGACGCCGACGCGCACGCGAGGAGCGCGAGCGGCAACGCGCCGCGCGCGGAGCGAGAGAATGACCGCATGAGTCGTTAGGCTGGAGGAACGACCGCCCGCGCTACTCGTAGCGAAGGCACACGACGGGATCCTGGCGCGCGGCGCGCCAGGCGGGGACGATGCCGAAGAGCAACCCGACGGCGACCGATACGCCGAAGGCGACGACGACGGAGAGCGGCGAGACGATCGTGTGAATGTTGGCGGCACGCTCGATGATCGCGCTCAACACCGCGCCGATCACGATTCCGGCGAGGCCGCCGGCGAGGCTGATCATCACCGCCTCGCTCAGGAACTGCGCCAACACGTCCCTCTGCGTCGCGCCGACGGCGCGCCGCACGCCGATCTCCCTGAAGCGTTCGAGAATCGACGCGAGCATGATGTTCATGATGCCGATCCCACCGACGACGAGCGAGATCGACGCGATCGCGCCGAGGACGACGTTGAAGATCGTCTTCGTGCGTTGCTCCTGTTTGAGCAAGAGCTCGGGGACGGTGATCTCGAAATCGACGACGTCATTGTGCCGGCGCGTCAGCAGGCGCCGCATGACGTCGGCCACCTGCGGGACGGCGGCGGCGCGGTCGACCTGGACGACGAGCTTGTCGAGCTGATTGTAGTTTCGCTTCTCCGCGCGCTGATCCTCCGTCTCCGACGAGTCGGGCTGGCTGAACTCTCGCGCCGCGAGCTCCATCTCCTCCTGCGTCACCTCGGCGCGATTGCGAAAGCGCAACAGCATCGTCGGCAACGGGACGTACACGTCCATGTTCGCGTCGCGGATGCCTAACCGCTGCGACGTCTCGGCGGATACTTTACGATCTTCTAACACGCCGACGACCGTGAGCCACTGACTGCCGACCTTCACCGTACGCCCGATCGGCTCCTCGGTCGTGAAGAAGCGCGACTTCACCCCTTGCCCGATGACCGCGACCGCCGAGGCCGCGTCGTACTGCGGCGGCACGAAATACCGTCCCGCCGCGAGGCGGAGATTCATGAGGCGAAAGTACGTCGAGTCCACGCCGACAACCTTGCCCGAGCGGTGACGGCCCTCGCGCGTGATCACCGTGTTGACCACGACTTCGCTGCTCGTCGCGCTGACGTCGGGAATGACGTCGGCGATGCTCGCGCCGTCGAGGTAGGTGAGCCCCGGGGTGAAGCGCTTGGTCTCTTTCTTGTCGTCCTTGTCGACCCGTCCTTCCTTCTGCTCGACGATCGGGGTGACGACGATGTTGTTGGCGCCGAGGAGGCGCATCTGCTCGAGGATTTCCTGCTCGGCGCCGTTGCCGATCGCGAGCATCGCGATCACCGACGCGACGCCGAAGAGAATGCCTAACGACGTGAGGCCGGCGCGGAGCTTGTTGTGGCCAACGGCCTCGGCGGCGGTGCGGGCGCTGAACGCGACGTGGGTCGCGAGGTCGCGACCGCCTGTCATCCCGGGGAGCGACGCGACGAGGGATCTGTACTTACTCAACATCGACAAGTGCAGATTCCTCGCTACGCTCGGAATGACAGTCGGCTCAACGCGGCGGCGCCTGCAGCGTGACCCGCTTCGCCGTGTCACCGCCGGTCGTCGGCGCCGGCACCGGCTCGAGGCCGGGAATCAGTGCGACCTTGAGACTCGCGCGATCCGCCGGCGGGACGAGCAGCACGCGATCGCCCTTCGCCAAGCCGCGCTGCACGACGATCTCGTTGTCGTTCATGACGCCCGTCTCGATCTGCTGCTTGATGACGTGGCTCCCATCGCGCTTGAACACGAACGACAGGCCGCCCTCGCTCGTCACCGCCTCGAGCGGCACCGAGAGCACGTTCGCCACCGACGCCGTCTCGATCGCGTTCGACGTCGTCATGCCGGGACGCAACGTCGTGTCCGACGCCGCGATATTGATCTTCACCTCGAACACCTTCGAATCCTGGTTCGGCCGCTGTTCGCCCACGTTCGCGACCGACGTCACCGTCCCCGTCAACTTCTTCGTCGGATCGGCGTCGAGCGAGATGACAACTTGCTGACCAACGGCGACCTTTCGGACGTCGACCTCGTTCACATAGGTGTCCGATTCCATCTGCGTGAGATCGGGAAGCGTCGCCACGGTCGGATCCCAAGGGCTCCACTGCGAGCCGACGCCCTTCTTCTTGCCATTCCACTCGCGAACGTAGATCACCATGCCCGGCGCGGGCGCCTTGATCGTGAAGCTCGCCATCACGTCCTGAATGATCTTGAGCTGATTGGCCTGGCGATCCCGATCGGCGCTGACCTCGGCCATCTTCGCGACCGCCTGCTTGAGCTTCGTCTGGTAGTTCACCTTCGACTGTTCGGAGGCGCGCTGCGCCTTCTCGAGGTCGATCTCCGCCTGACGCTTGATCGTCGGCGCCTCGTATTGCGCCTGCTCCTTGGCGAGCTTCTTCTCCTCGAGCGTGTATTCGGCTGTACGAATGTCTTCGCGCGCCGTCGCGAGGTTCAGCGCCGAGTCGAGCTGCGCGCTCGTGTACTGCGCGGCGGCCTTCTGTAAATTCAGGGTCACATCGGCGAGCTTCGCGGCCGCGGGACCCTTATCCAGCTCGGCGATGACCTCGCCGGCCTTCACGACCTGTCCCTCGGGCACGATCGACGCGATTTTCGTCTGGTAGACGTTGGCCATCTGCGCGTTCGCCGGTCCGGTGACCTGGACGAACTTGCGCGCGCGGAGCTCGCCGGTGGTTGTCACAGTGACGTGAAACGAGCCCTCCTTGACCGTGGCCATGACGGCGGCTTCCACGGCACCGCCGGCTGGACCGGACCACTTGTACCACGCGATCGGCCCGGCCACGAACAGCGCGAGGACGAGGAGTAGCATCCAGCGCTTGCGAAGCTGTTGCATAGATGGATTCGACAAGGAGAATTGGCCGCGAGCCAAGTCCTCACTCGGGGCGCGTCCAGCGTTTCCAGCCTAGCGTCAGTTCAGCGTGACGGCAACCCGCCCAACATTAGGATTGGCTAATGAACACCAAGCCCAGCCTGCAGAGATCGTGCGCGGACAGCCCACAGCCTGATTGGACACGCGGTCCGGACAAAACGTTGACACCGCCGCGGCCCCTTACCGCTCCCAGTCAGTCGGCGCGTAACGCAAGCAGGGGATCCGTCCGGGCCGCGGACCTCGCGGGAAGGTAGGTCGCCAGCAGCGCGGCCAAAACGAGGATCGTCGAGACCGCGAGAAAGGTCAACGGATCGGACGGCTGGATGCGGTACAGCATGCTCGCCATCGAGCGGGTGAGCAACAAGGCGCCGGCGATGCCGGCGCCGGCCCCCGTCAGCGCGACAACCATCCCCTCGCGAACGATCATTCGCACCACCGCCGCCGGCTCGGCGCCTAACGCGAGACGCACTCCGATCTCGCGTGTCCGGCGCGAGACGGCGTAGCTCATCACCCCATAAACGCCCACCGCGGCGAGCACGAGGGCGACGACGGCAAAGGCCGTCAGGAGCACGAGCGCAAAGCGCGGTCGGCCGTTGGCCCGCTCGATCACCTGATCCATCGTCCACGTCTGGGCGACGGGAATGTTTCGATCGAACGACCAGACCGCGTTGCGAATGGCCGGAACGAGGGGGCTCGGATCGCACGACGACGATCGCGCACCGCATCGCGCATGCGCGACGAGCGTCAGGTAGCCGACGTGCGTGCCCATGCTCGTCAGGTACTGTCCCTCCTGCAGCCACGGGACAAAGAGCTCCTCTTCCGGCGGTGCGGCCCAGTCGGAGCGGACGGTGTTCTTCACGACGCCAACTACAGTGAACCAGGTTGCAAGCGGGCCTGGCCGATCGAAGGTGATGCGCTTGCCAATCGCATTGTCATTTGGCCAGTAGCGTCGCGCCAGAAAATCGTTGACGACGACGACCCGCGGCCCCTCGCCCCGATCCGTCGCGGCGACGTCCCGGCCCCGGAGGATCGGAATCCCCATCGTCGCGAAGTAGCCTGGGAGGACGACTCGATAGGTCGCGGACGGGGCGTCGCCCGGAGCCGGCACACCGCGTCCCTCGACGAAGAAGCGCATTCCCCAGTTGTCGCCGACGATCGGCAGGTGGTTGATCGCGCTCGCGCGGTCGACGCCGGGAAGCGACCGCACACGCTCGAGCAGTTGCTCGATGAAGGTCACGCGGCGCTCCGGCGACGCCTCCGCTGAGCCCGTGAACGATACGACCATCGTCACCACGCCCCGCGGATCGAAACCCGGATCGATGTCGTGCAGGGCGATGAAGGTGCGGATGGCGAGCCCGGCGCCCGTGAGCAGGACGAGGGCGAGCGCGAACTCCGATGCGACGAGCAGATCGCGGAGGCGATGCTGGCGCTGTCCCTCGGCGCCGCCGCGGCCACTTTCGCGCAGCGACTCGGAGAGCCTCGCGCGCGACGAGCGCGTCGCCGGCGCGATGCCGAAGGTGAGCCCGGTCGCCATCGACAGCAGGAGTGTGAACACGACCACGCGCGCGTCGAGGCCGATCTCGTTTGCGCGCGGCAGGCCGGCTCCGCCGAGCGCAACGAGCACGTGCACACCATAGCTCGCGATGGCCAGCCCGATGACGCCGCCGATGCCGCTCAGGAGCACGCTCTCCGTGAGGAGCTGCCTAACCAGTCGCACCCGATCGGCGCCGAGCGCCGCGCGGATGGTGATCTCGCGCTCGCGGACGGCGCCGCGCGCGAGCAACATGTGGGCGACGTTCGCGCAGGCGAGGAGCAGGACGAAGCCGACGGCGCCGAGCAGGACGAAGAGGGCGGGCCCCACGTCGCCGATGACGAGATCGCGTAGGGGCGTAACATGGACGTCGCGATTCGTGCCTGGATAGGCGCGCTCGAGACCGGCGGTGATGGCGGCCATCTCGGCGCGGGCTTGCGAGAGACTGACGCCGGCGCGGAGACGGGCGAGCACGCGGAGCGACTGTCCCTCGCGGGCGGCGGCGCGGCTGCCTAACGCCAATGGCGCCCAGAGCTGAACGCCGTGCGCCCAGAACATCGGGTAGTCGAAGCGCGGCGGCATGACGCCGACGACCGTGTACGGCCGCCCGTCGAGTGTGATCGCGCGACCGAGGATGCCGCGATCGCCGCCGAAGCGCGCTTGCCAGAATCCCCAGGCGAGGACCGCTTCGAATTCGCGTCCCGGCTCGTCTTCGCCCTCGGCGAAGAGCCGGCCGAGGGCCGGCCTGACGCCGGCAAGGCCGAGCGCATCGGTCGTGAGGCGGAGCGCCTGCACTTTTTCCGGGGCCGCGTCTCCGGTGACGTTAGGCGTCCAGTACTCGGCCGCGCCCATCCGCTCGAAGGAGGTGCTCTGTCGCCGCCAATCGAGAAAGTTCGCGGGCGCGACGGGATTGCTCGTGTGATGCAGGATCGCGACGAGTCGGTCTGGGTCGGCCAGTGGCAGCGGGCGGAGGAGCACCGCGTTGACCACGCTGAAGATCGCCGCCGTACCGCCGATGCCGAGGGCGAGCGCGACGAGTGCGGTTGCGGTGAAGCCGGGCGCTCGGCGCATGGACCGCCAGCCGAAGCGAAGGTC
The DNA here is from genome assembly GCA_036557635.1 of Gemmatimonadaceae bacterium. Lineage (GTDB taxonomy): Bacteria > Gemmatimonadota > Gemmatimonadetes > Gemmatimonadales > Gemmatimonadaceae > AG2. Next base: position 5,155 of record DATBHD010000353.1, on the reverse strand, counting down.
TTGTAGAAGGGGGGATTCGCTCATGCAGGTGGGACACACTCCTTGACTCCAGGGTTGGGATGGTAAAGCGTGCGCACGGACGCACGCGGACCCTCGCCTGAACTACGGCCGCGCTGCATTGTGTGGGTCGAGCCCGCACAAGATCCGAACCCCCACCGGACCCTCATGCCCGTTCTCTCATCTCGCCCCGTCGAATACGGCCCGAGCGATCCCGAGCTCGCCGCCGCCGGGATTCCCGACACGAGTCCGACATGGGAGTTGGAGCTCCTGATCTCCGGCGCCGTGTTGTTCGCGCTCTTTCAGATTCCGCCGCTGCTCACGTCGTTCTTCGCGCACCTCGAGCCGCACGCGACGTCGACGATGCTGACGGTGCTCTTCCTGGTACAGATGTACGTAAAGGCGATCGTGTACGCGCTCATCGCGTCGTTCGTCGTTCACCTCGTTGCGCGCGCGTACTGGGTGGGGCTCGTGGGGCTGCACTCGGTGTTTCCGAAGGGCGTGAACTGGGAGAACTACAAGTCCGGTCCGTTGACGCTCGAGGTGTACAAGGCGCGCCTCATGTCGCTCCCCGTGGTCATCTCGCGGATCGACAACTTCTGCAGCATGATCTTCTCATTCGCGTTTCTGCTGGTGCTCCTGTTCGCCTTCACCGTGTTCATCTGCGGCTTCTTCGGTGCGGTGGCGTTCGGAGTGTCGCACGCGTTTCTCGGCGGAAAGCAGGGTGACAACGTTTTTCTCGTGCTTTCCGTGCTCGCGGCGCTCGTGCCGGCGGCGACGTCGCTCATCGATCGCCGCTATGGCGCGAGGCTCGGGCCGGGCGCGCAGCGCTGGTTGAAGCGCATGATCGTCTTCACCTATCGCGGCACGGTGCAGGGTGTGATCAGCCCGATCTTCATCCCGCTGCTCACGAACGTCGGTCGAACGAAGATCCGGGCGATCTTCTTCTCGTCGCTCCTCGGGATTCTGCTGGTCGTCATGGCGCAGCGGCTCGCGCAGAAGGACCAGCTCTCGGTCAACAGCTACGATTATTTCGGGACGTCGGATCGCTTTGGCGTGAACTATCGGTTCTACGAGAACCAACGCGCGCCAGATGACATCTACGAGCGCACGCCGTCGATCCAATCGGATGTCATTGGCGGACCGTACGTGAAACTGTTCATTCCGTACGTGCCGCGCCGGCACAACGCGATGATCGCGAAGTCATGTCCGACGCTGCGGCCGATTCAGGGGCGAGGTCTGCAGATTGGAGCGGACGCGTCCGTCCCCGACAGCCTGGCGATTCCCGTGCTGCAGTGTCTTGCGCGGATCCACGCCGTGACGCTCGACGGCGCTCCGCGTCCCGATTTGCAGTTTCGCTTTTACGAACATCCGATGACGGGGATCAAGGGGATCATCACGTACATCCCGGCCGACAGTCTCGCTCGTGGCCAGCACACGCTCACCGTGCGCCAGGGCCCCGCGCCGGCCGGGACGTGGGTGATTCCCTTCTGGCGTTAGGCTCCTCTGCAGGCAAAAGCGTCAACGCGGACTAACGCGGACACCGCAGAGACAGACACGGACGAAGAATTGGTCATTCCCAATTCTTCGTCCGTGTAAGTCCGTGCAGTGACGTGTCAGTCCGTGTTGACGCCTTCCTCTATTTGTCGGTCGTGGTCTTCGCGCGCCCCGCGTCGAGATCGTTCCAATTGAGAATCGCGTTGAAGCCCATCGCGAACGTGCCTTGCGTCTGCCACCGCCAGAAGGGACGGATCGCGAACATCACGACGTGACCCTGGCCGATCGACTCGTCGACGAGCTGCGCGCGGTTGCTGAGCGTTGCACCGCCTTCGAGCGTGCCGGAGAGCAGCATGTCGTCGGCGTTCGCCGGGAACTGCATAACGACGCGGGTCGCGGCGGAAGGATCGGCGGCGAGGCCGGGCACCGGTCGCGAGACGCCGCCGCCGAAGCCGCCAGGTCCGCCGGCGCGTCCGCCGCGGCCACCGCGACCTCCGGCCGACGTATCCACCGGCGCGGCGGGCAGCATGCCGTAGCCCAAACCGGTGTGGTCCGGATCCCACGGCGAGAGCTTGAGCTGTGTCGCCATCGGCGTCGTGTTCTGGCCCGTCGGCCGCGCGGCGCCGCGGCCAGCCTGTCCAGCGTTAGGCGCGGGCGCCCCGGCGACCTCGACGGGCGCCGGCGCGCCGGCGCCGGCGTTCAGGACAGGACTCTGGTTGAAGTACACCGGCACCTCGGCGCGATCGTAGCCGTAGACGAGCGGGCTGTGGCGATCGGCGATGAGGCCGCGCAGGATCGTCCCGCGGGCGAAGAGCGTTGGCGGATTCTCCACGGTGACGCCGGGGATGAGCTTCATCTCCGGGAGAATCGCCGCGGTGCTCCCTTCGGTGATGAGTGTGCCGCCCTGCCGCACGAATTCATAGAGCGCCTTGTAGCCCGCGTCGCCGATGCCGCCGCGAATGTCGTCGCTCGAGTCCGGGAAGCCCAGCGCCGGGAACTCGGCGGTGTGCTTGTAGGGGATCGGCTCGTTAGGTGCCGGCTTCCCCGAGTCGGCCGCGGCGCCGCGGCCGCCGAAGATCGCCGCGCCGGCCGACGGCGCGCCATTCGGCGTCCCGCCGTGCGGGAAGATGATCACGTCGTACTTCGCGCGCAGATTGCCATCCTTGAGCTTCGGCTCGCCGAAGTAGGTGTAGGGCACGCCGAAGTGATCCAGCGCGGCGCGCACCCAGCCCTCGTCCTGCGTCCTCGTCCAGCTATGCACGTAGCCGACGCGCGGCACGTCGAGGTCGTGGGTCTTCACCGCCGGCGCGCTGGCCATCGCGTAGCCGGAGAGGCCGAGCTGCGCGAGCACCGGCCCGAGCTGCGCGCGATTGGCGCCGGCGATGACGAACGCGCCGGGCGCAAAGTGATGGCCGGCGGCGTCGAACTCCTCTTCGGCGGCCTGCATCTTCACACTCGCCAGCTTGAAGCGCAGCGTGACGAGCGTGTTGTCGGTCGTGTTGTCGACGACGACGACGCTGCCCGTGCCGGTGATGCCGCCCGGCGCGGTGACGTCGGCCGTGACCTTCTTCATCGGCGCCTTGAGCAAACTCTTATCGAGGACGTCGAAGACCGTGAGGTTGCGCATCAGCGGGAACGTCCAGCCGGTGTCGTCGTAGGGCGACGGGTTCGCCGGCGAGAAGTTCTGGAGCGAGAAGTACATGTCGGCGATGGTGCGATACGGCTGATCGCCGCGGATGATGTAGTCGCCCGGCTGAACCTGCACCTTGCCGGCGGTGAAGGCGCTCGTCGCGACGTCGAACTCGAGACCTTGATGCCGCAAGTCATTGACAGCATCGGCCGCGTTTTGCTTGGCGTGCTGCGTCGCAGGGATGACCCAACCGAAGATTGGGCCGTTCGCGCCCTTGGCGACGGCGCGCTTGTTCTTGAGCCAGTAGTTGTCGAGATACATCTCCTTGTTCTTCGCGACGTGATTGAGCGCGAAGAGAATCGCCGATTCCTGGATGTTGGTGTTGTTCCGCGCGCCCCACTTGATGGATGGGAGGGGTGGGTTGGGGCGGAACCATTCGCGACTCGTCGTCGTGGCCGGCGGTTTCACCTCGTAGTTGTCCGGCCCGTAGCTCTGCACTTCGTAGAACCGGCCGACGGCGTTGTGCGCGTGCGCGATGAAGAACAGGTAGTTAGGCACCCAGCCGTCGTAGAAGCCGTACGTCCAGACGCCGGGCACGCCGCGCTTCGTCATCTCCATGACGTCGTTCTTCGCGAGCATCCACCACTCGTCGATCGTGATCGGATCGATCTGTTCGTTGTATGGACCGGTGCCCGTGGAGGCATAGAGATATGTCTGCGCCTCGTGCAGATCGTGCAGGATCGTCGGCGTCCAGTCGAGCGTCACGCGCGTGATGTTCTTCGTGAGGTCGAGGTACTGCCCCATGCCGTCGCGATTGTTGTCGTGCTGCACGTACTTGCCCCAGTACATGAGCGGCAGGGTGCCGACGGTCTGGCGGTACTTCTTGTTCCAGTAGTAGGTGTCGACCGCCTTCTCGCGTCCGTCGGCTTCGACGACCGGGGTGATGAGAGTGATGACATTGTTTCGAATGTTCTGAATGAGCGGCGTCTCCTCGACCACGAGACGATAGGCAAGCTCCATGAGCATCTCGGGGCCGCCGAATTCCGGAGAGTGTATGCCGCTCGTTATGTAGTAGACCGGTTTGGCCGTGTGCAGGAGCCGCTGCGCGTCCGCCTCCGTCGTTTTGCGAGGATCGGTCAGCGCGTTGAGCATTCCCTTGTAGCGATCGAGCTGTTTGATGGTCTGCTCGTCGGCGATGGCGAGAAGGACCATGTCGCGCCCCTCCTCCGACTTGCCGATCGTCCAGAACTTCGCGCGCGGCGACGCCTTGGCGATCGCCTGCATGTAGCGATGGATATCGCGCGCATGGGTCAGCTCCCCGGGCGTCCCGACGATCTTGCCGAGGAACTTCAGTGGTGTCGGGACCGTGTTCGAGGCGGGGAGATGATCCACCAGCTCCGTCGTGATGCGCGGATCCTGGAGGTATTCGTGGATCTTCGCGGTATACGCGGAGTCCAGGCGCTGAGACGCGGGCTTGGTCGCGGCCTGAGCACCGAGGACAGCGGGCAGCGCGAGCGCCAGGAACCCAATCCGATTCATCCTGCGAGACATGTCAGTGTCCTTCCGACTGTTGTGGGTGGTCGGGACAGTGCAGCACGTCCGCAGTACGCGCCAGGGCGGACTTCCGCTGACCCCAGCCGGTCGATTCAGGCGCCGACCATGGGGCCAAGATCCCTCTCCAAGATCCCTCTGTAGTTGAACGGCTTGACGCAGATGAACGCCGATGGCCGCAGATAAACGCAGATGAGAGAGCATCTGAACGACTCTTTTTCAAAAAGTTGCTCGGCCCTTGTCGTTATCTGCGCTCAATCTGCGGCCATCGGCATTCATCGGCGTCCAGCAGTTCAATTGCAGCAGGGTCTATTTTAGTGGGACCTATCGATGCCGCTACGTGCGGCGAAGGGAATTGTGGACATGACCAATCGAACAGCGACCGACCTGAGCGAGATCCTCCAGACGCTGCCCACGCGCGGCCTTGCCGATCTGCTCGGGATCGACATCGTCGAGCTCACGCCCGCGCGCGTCGTCGCG
>DATBHD010000352.1:0-3388 GCA_036557635.1 Gemmatimonadaceae bacterium | reverse complement strand
TGCTCTGCACCGACGGCCTAACGAATCACGTGAGCGACGACGAGATCAAGTCGCAGCTCGCGTCGTGCAAGTCCGCCGAGCGCACCTGTCGTGAGCTCATCGACCTCGCGCTGTCGCGCGGTGGGAGCGACAACGTTACTGTCGTGATCGGCCGCGTCCGCAGCAGCGAGGAAATGCATGGCTAGCAGCGTGACCCCGGAGTACGTGCTCGGTCACGGGTCCAGCGAGCTGCAGCGGCTCGCATATCAGGCGCAATATTGAGGTGAAGCAACACTGGAATGGCTGCGGAAGGCTGGGATCGGGCCGGGGATGCGGGTGCTGGATATCGGCTCGGGCGCGGGCGACGTGAGCTTGCTCGCCGCGACCCTCGTCGGGCCGACGGGATCGGTGCTCGGCATTGATCGTTCCGCCGACGCGGTCGCCACGGCGACGCAGCGCGCCGCGGCCATTGGCCTGCCACACGTCCAATTCGAGGTCACGCATCTCGAGTCGTTTGCACCGGCCCAGCAGTACGACGCGATCATCGGTCGATTCGTGCTGATGTACCTCGCCGATCCGGCGGCCGAGCTGCGCAAGCTGACACGATTCGTTAGGCGTGGGGGCGTCGTCGCGTTCTTCGAAATGGACATGATCGCGTGCCGCACTGTGCCGCCGGTGCCCATCGTGGACGAAGCGATGGAGCGCCTGCGCGAGACGTTTCGGCGAGGTGCCGCGCCGGTGGATCTCGGGCCGCAGCTCTGGCGCGTTTTTCGGGGTGCCGGGCTCCCCGATGCGTCCATGATGGTGCATTGGAGAGCCGAACCAGCACCGGCCGCCGCCGGCGCGCGACTCCTCACCGAGACGACGCGCAGTCTTCTGCCGATGATGGAACGCTTCGGGGTCGCGACGGCCGCCGAAGTGGACATCGAAACGTTGTCGAGCCGCATGCAGGCTGCGGTGACCGCGCAGGACGCCACGATGCTTCCGCCGGCGGTCGTCGGTGCGTGGGCGCGGTGTTCCCTCGGACGGGATGACTAGGAGTCACTTGTCGCCGAGGTCCTCATTCCAAATTCGGGATCTTCGCGGGATTCCGGGAACCGGCGGGCCAAGATGTGGAGCGAGACGAGAAGAACTTTGTTGAGGAACACCCATCGAGCACCAGCTCGAAGCATCTTTGAGGTCGTTCACCGAGTTCTCGTCGTCACTTGCGCGAGGAGTGATGAACGGCTTCGGAGCAATTCGTCAAATCCGTTCACTCCGTGAAATCCGTACCACGTGCCGCTGCGCCGTTCCACCGCGTCGTCGGTGGCGCCCTTATGGGCGTCGCGCACCCCGGCGTTCGCTGGTTGGCGGCTCAGCGACGATAGGGTACGGGCCTTACGCCAGGCGCTTAGGGGGCTACTGTATTGTCCGACCAGACCCCCACCAATGAAACCAAAAGAACTGACGATCCGCGGCCTGATCCTCGGCGCGCTCATCACGACCGTCTTCACCGCGGCCAACGTCTATCTCGGCCTCAAGGTCGGGCTCACGTTCGCCTCGTCCATCCCGGCGGCGGTGATCTCGATGGCGATTCTGAGCGCCGTGAAAGACTCGTCGATCCTCGAGAACAACATCGTGCAGACCGTAGCGTCGGCGGCGGGGACGCTCTCGGCGATCATATTCGTGCTGCCGGGACTCGTGATCGTCGGCTGGTGGACGGGATTCCCATTCTGGCAATCGTTTCTGATCTGCCTGAGCGGAGGGATCATCGGCGTCTTGTTCACGATCCCGCTGCGACGCGCGTTGGTGACGACGTCCGATCTGCCGTACCCGGAAGGGGTCGCCGCGGCGGAGGTGCTGAAGGTGGGATCCGGCACGCGCGGCGAAGTCAAGGACGACACGGGCGAAGCGCGCGAGGGACTCATCGCCGTCATCCTCGGCTCGGTCGCTTCGGGTGGACTCGCGATTCTGCAAGGGACGCGCATCCTAGGCGGAGAGCTCACGGGCTTCTTCCGCATCGGGAGCTTCGGATCGAGTGGATACAACTTCGCCTGGTCGCTGGCGCTGCTCGGCGCAGGACACCTCGTCGGGTTGTCGGTCGGCATGGCGATGCTCACGGGACTGATCACCGCGTGGGTGATCGCAGTGCCCATTCTCACGCACCTGCAGCCGGCGGCCGCGGGCGTGTCGCTCGCGACGCACACGTTGACGATCTGGCGCACGCAGGTGCGTTTCATCGGCGCCGGCGCGATCGGCATCGCCGCCATCTACACGCTCGCGCGCCTAACGCGGCCCGTGATCGGCGGGCTCGTGAGCACGCTCGCCGCGTCGCGGCGCACGGATAGCGGCGACGATCTCGACCGGGACATCTCGCCGCCATGGATCATCGCGCTGACGATCGGCTGCCTGATCATCGCCGCGTATCTTGCGTACACCTTTGCGAAATCGACCGTGCTCGCCGGGAGCGCGGTGGGGCTCACGCTCTTCGCCGTCCCCTTCGTACTGCTCGCCGGCTTCTTGATCGCGGGGATCTGCGGCTACATGGCGGGGCTCATCGGCGCGTCGAACAGCCCGATCTCGGGCGTCGGCATTCTCTCGATCGTGATCTGCGCGTCGGTCGTCGTCCTCGTCGTCTCACCTACGAAGGACACACAGTCGGCGCTGGTCGCCTTCTCGCTCTTCATCACGGCGATCGTCTTCGCCTGCGCGACGATCTCGAACGACAACTTGCAAGACTTGAAGACGGGGCAGCTCGTCGGCGCGAGCCCGATGCGGCAGCAGATTGCGCTCATCGTCGGCGTCGCCGCGGGTGCGTCGGTGATCCCCTCGGTGCTCAACCTCCTCGCCAGGGCGTACGGATTCGCGGGCGCGCCGAATCTCAACGTGCTCTCGCCCAATCCGCTGCCCGCGCCGCAGGCGACGCTCATCTCCGCGCTCGCGCAGGGCGTGATCGGGGGTCAGCTCAATTGGAACATGCTCGGCATCGGCGCGATCGTCGGCGTCGTCCTCATCCTGCTGGACGCCTCGTTAGGCGCGATGGGCAAGCTTCGGATCCCGCCGCTCGCCGTCGGCATCGGGATCTACCTCCCGATGTCGGCGACGTTCGCGGTCGTCGTCGGCGCGATAATCTCGCATTGGTACGACGGCCGGGCGCGCACGATGCCCAATCCGGGACGCGCCGAGCGGCTGGGCACACTCGTGGCGTCGGGGTTGATCGTCGGTGAAAGCATCTGGGGAGTGATCAACGCCGGGTTGATCGTCGGCTTGTCGAAGGACGCGCCGATCGCGCTCGTCCCCGAGAACTTCGCGCTCGCGCCGTGGCTCGGAGTGCTCGGCTTCGTCGGCGCGATCGTGTGGTTGTACGGGTGGATGCTCAGAAAGTCGAGAGTCGCGCGGTAATGATCGGACTCGGCTGCATGCGTCTCTC
>DATBHD010000351.1:0-22543 GCA_036557635.1 Gemmatimonadaceae bacterium | reverse complement strand
CCTCCAGCGCCACTGATCCGCATAGTGCGGCCCACCCTGTCACGTGTCAGTTGGACCAAAGGGCACGCACAGCGGGTGGAACGACGATCTGCGGATACACGAGCAACGCGAAGAGCGAGGTTGTTCATTGGCGCACCGGCGATCGGACGCGCCATCGACTCGAACTCGTTAGGCGCTAGCGCGGGACAAGGGAAAGAAAGGTCGAACGCCCGCAACGGTAGTGCCGCCAATGCGGGGCCCACTTTCGCTGGCGACCGTCGCCCTTCCGACGGCGTCCCCGCCTCGCTCAGTTTCGACGCATGCGCGCGAACGACTGCACGTTGTTTCTCTGCGGCGATGTCATGACCGGGCGCGGGATCGACCAGATTCTCCCGCACTCATCGTCGCCCGAGTTGCAGGAGCCGCGCGTCGGATCGGCACTCGCGTATGTGGACTTGGCGGAGCGTGCACACGGCGCGCTGCCGCGGCGCGTCGACTTCAGCTACGTGTGGGGCGAAGCCCTCGCCTGTCTCGACGAGCGACGTCCGGTGGCGCGCATCATCAATCTCGAGACAAGCATCACCACCAGCGCGGTTCCCGAGCCGAAGTGGATCAACTACCGCATGCACCCCGGCAACGCCCCAGTCCTCACCGCCGCTCGCATCGACTGCTGTGTGTTGGCAAACAATCACGTCCTCGACTGGGGCGTTGCTGGGTTGTTGGAAACAGTCGACGTCTTGAGAGGCGAGGGGATCAACACGGTGGGAGCGGGTGGCGACGCCGCCGAGGCAGAGGCGCCTGCCGTGCTCATGCGCGATGGCGCGCCTCGGGTACTTGTCTTCGCCTTCGGCGCGACGGACTCGGGGATCGCGCGGCAGTGGGGTGCCCGAGCCGATCGTCCCGGCGTCAACCTGCTCGACGATCTGTCCGAGCGCACCGTCGCGCGGATCGCGCAACTCGTGGAATCGACCAGACTGCCTAACGACCTCGCCGTGGCGTCCATCCATTGGGGCGGCAACTGGGGCTACGAGATTCCGTCGGCCCATCGCCGGTTCGCGCACGCGCTCATCGATCGGGCAGGGGTCAACGTCATTCACGGCCATTCGTCGCATCATCCCAAAGCGATCGAGGTCTACCAGAACCGGCCGATCTTCTACGGTTGCGGAGATTTTCTCGATGACTACGAGGGGATCTCGGGCTACGAGGAATTCAGAGATGATCTCGTGTTGATGTACTTCCCGACATTGGACTTTGTCACCGGCGACCTGGTCGAGCTTGCGATGACACCGCTTCAGATTCGGAACTTCCGTCTCCAGCGCCCCCCGGCCGCCGACCGTGCCTGGCTCCATGCGCGGCTCGAGGCACAGTGCCGGCGTTTCGGTCACGGCATTGGCACGCAAGATGACGATTGGATACTTCAGTAAACACTCAATGACATGAATTCCCGGATGGTCCCGCTCGTTGGAATACTGGCGGCGGACGGCAAGCCGAGGAAAGCAAGCGGTTGCTTCGAGGAGCATCGATGTAGGCATTTGCCCGACTCGATGGTTGCGGTACGCCGACGGCCGGGCCCCGGACGGCAGCTTACGTTGCGGAGAAGCATTCGCCCACTCAGCGCTCCTCAAAAGGAGACCAGGAGAATGAGCTCGATAGCCCAGCGCGGCGAGCACACCGATGCGCTGCGCAAGCAACGAGACGCGTGGCAACTTGCCCCGAACTTGCTCGATTACGAGAGCGCTTGCGCCGTCTTCTCCTGGGCCGATGCACGGCGGTCGGAGCTCGAGGGGTTGCCAGGGGGCGCGGGGCTGAACATTGCCCACGAGGCCAGCGATCGCCACGCCGCCGGTCCGCGCGCGGAACACATCGCGCTCCGCTGGCTCGGTAAAGCGGGCGAGCGGCGAGAGTTGACGTACGCCGAGCTCACGCGGGCGAGTAATCGCTTCGCGAATGCGCTTGGGGCGTTGGGCATCGGCGCCGGCGATCGGGTCGCCGTGCTCGCCGACCGACGACCGGAGATCCAGATCCTGGCGCTGGGTACGCTGAAGCGTCGGGCGATCTTCTGTCCGCTCTTCGCGGCGTTCGGCCCGGAGCCCCTGCGCGCGCGCCTAACGATTGGCAAGGTGGCGATGCTCGTGACCACCGCCGCGCTCTACCGGCGCCGGGTCGCCGCGATTCGTGCTTCTCTGCCGGATCTCCGACACGTGCTCTTGATCGACGGTGATCCATCCGTGCCGATCGCCGGGACGCTCGCGCTCGAGCCCCAGCTCGCCGCCGCCAGCGACGAGTTCGTGATCCCGCCCACGGCGGACGAGGACATGGCGCTGCTGCATTTTACCAGCGGCACCACGGGCACGCCGAAGGGGGCCGTGCACGTCCACGGCGCGGTGATCGCACACCACCTAACGGGAAAGCTCGCCCTCGACTTTCATCCCGACGACATCTTCTGGTGTACCGCGGACCCGGGCTGGGTCACCGGCACATCGTATGGCATCATCGCGCCGCTCACGAACGGAATTACGAGCATCATCGACGAAGGCGACTTCGACGCCGCGCGCTGGTACCAGATCCTCCAGGACGAGAAGGTGACCGTTTGGTACACCGCGCCGACGGCGATCCGGCTTCTGATGAGGGCGGGCGCGGCGCTCGCGAAATCCTACGACCTGAGTCATCTGCGCTTCATCGCCAGTGTCGGGGAGCCCCTCAATCCGGAGGCGGTAGTGTGGGGTGTGGAAGCCTTTGGTCTTCCCATTCACGACAATTGGTGGCAGACGGAGACCGGGGGGATCATGATCGCGAACTTTCGCGCCATGGACGTCCGGCCGGGCTCGATGGGCCGGCCGCTTCCCGGCATCGAAGCCGCGATCGTGCGCCACGTGAAAACCGACGCGCTCGACGCGGTGGAGGTGATCGCCGAAGCCGACGTGGAAGGAGAGCTCGCGCTCCGCGCCGGATGGCCGTCGATGTTTCGGACCTATCTTGGCGAAGAGGAGCGGTATCGACGTTGCTTTGTCGGGGGCTGGTACCTCAGCGGCGATCTCGCGCGACGAGACGCCGATGGCTACTTCTGGTTCGTCGGCCGCTCGGACGATGTGATCAAGTCGTCGGGACATCTCATTGGGCCGTTCGAGGTCGAGAGCACGCTCCTCGAGCATCCGTCGGTGGCCGAGGCCGCGGTGATCGGCAAGCCGGATCCGGTCGCGGGAGAGACGGTGAAGGCATTCGTCGCTCTCAAGAATGGCCTCACCGCTACTGACGCGCTGCGCCTGGAGCTCCTCGCCTTCGCCCGAACTCGACTCGGGGCGGCGGTGGCGCCGAAAGAGCTCGCCTTCGTCGACAGCATCCCACATACGCGCAGTGGCAAGATCATGCGCCGGCTGCTCCGTGCGCGCGAGCTCGGACTCCCCGAAGGCGATCTCTCGACGCTCGAGGGCTCGGCATCATGAGCGCCATATCCGCGCTGCCTAACGGCACGGCTACCGAGGAGGCGTCGCACGCGCTGCAGCTCCTGCGTCAGATGACACGCATTCGCCGGTTCGAAGAGCGGTGCGGGGAGCTGTACAAACAGGAGAAGATCCGCGGCTTTCTGCACCTCTATATCGGCGAGGAAGCGATCGCCGTCGGCGTCATGCAAGCGCTGACTCCGGACGACGCGATCGTCGCGACCTACCGCGAGCACGGGCACGCGTTGGTGCGAGGCGTGAGCGCACGCGCGATCATGGCCGAGATGTACGGTAAGCAGGAGGGTTGCAGCGGTGGACGCGGGGGCTCGATGCACCTGTTCGATGCGGAGACGCGCTTCTATGGCGGCAACGCCATCGTCGCCGGCGGTCTGCCCCTCGCGCTCGGGCTCGCGCTCGCGGACAAGCTGCAACGCCGCGCGCGCGTCACCGCCTGCTTCTTTGGCGACGGCGCGGTGGCCGAAGGGGAATTTCATGAAACGCTAAACCTCGCTTCCCTGTGGCGGCTGCCGGTGTTGTTCTGCTGCGAGAACAATCTGTACGCCATGGGCACCGCGCTCGCGCGCGCTCAGGCGGAAACGAATCTCGCGTTGAAGGCATCGAGCTATCGCATTCCGGCATGGGACCTCGACGGCATGGATGTCGAGGCGGTCGAGCACGCGGCGCGTGAGGCCGCGGCAGCGGTGCGCGCCGGAGAAGGTCCCTACTTCCTCGAGCTGCGCACGTATCGTTTCCGCGCGCACTCGATGTTCGACCCCGAGCTTTACCGCGAGCGCAGCGAAGTCGAGGAGTGGAAGAAGCGCTGTCCGATCGCGAACTACGTGCTGTCGCTCAAACAACGCGGCCTTCTCGACGATGCGGCACTCGCGACGATCGAATCCGATGTGGCGCGCGAGGTCGACGACGCCGTTGCCTTCGCGGAGTCGGGCACGTGGGAGCCGCTGGAGACACTCACTCGCTTCGTCTACAGCGATACACAGCCTTCGCCATGACGTCACTCATCGAGCCGCGTGATACATCTGCCGTAGCAGCGCCCCGATCACCGGCGACGCGCACCAGCTATCGCGAGGCGTTGCGTCAGAGCATCCGCCACGCGATGCTCGCCGACGAGCGCGTGTTCCTCATGGGCGAAGATGTCGGTCGCTATGGCGGGTGCTACGCGGTGAGCAAGGGGTTGCTCGAGGAATTCGGCCCCGATCGCGTCCGCGACACGCCGCTTTCCGAGTCGGCGTTCGTTGGAGCGGGGATTGGCTCGGCCCTCGCCGGCATGCGACCGATCGTCGAGGTCATGACCGTGAATTTCAGTCTGCTCGCGCTCGATCAGATCGTGAACAGCGCGGCAACGTTGCTGCACATGTCCGGAGGCCAGTTCAACGTCCCGCTGGTGATCCGGATGGCGACGGGCGCTGGTCGGCAGGTGGCGGCGCAGCACTCGCACAGTCTCGAGGCGTGGTACGCGCACGTTCCCGGCCTCAAGGTGCTCGCGCCAGCGACGATCGAGGACGCGTATGGCATGCTGCCGAGCGCCCTGGCGGATCCCGATCCCGTCATCATCTTCGAGCACGTGATGCTCTACGCCACCGAAGGGGAGCTGCCTAACGATGCCGGCGCGGTGCCGATCGACCGGGCGGCGGTCCGCCGTACGGGCGGCGACGTCACGCTCATCGCCTACGGTGGCACGCTCGGCCGTACGCTCGACGCCGCCGAACAACTCGCAACGAGCGGCATCGGCGCCGAGGTGATCGACCTCCGCACGCTGCGTCCGCTCGACAGCGCGACCATCCTCGAGTCGGTGCGCAAGACGCATCGGGCGGTGATCGTCGACGAAGGGTGGCGCAGCGGCAGCCTCTCCGCGGAAGTGAGTGCGCGTATCATGGAAGGCGCTTTCTATGATCTCGACGCGGCGGTCCAACGCGTCTGCGGCGCCGAGGTCCCGGTGCCCTACCCGCGACACCTCGAGCAGGCGGCGCTGCCGCAGGCGGCCTCGATCGTCGCCGCGGCGCGCGCCGTCGCCGGCGCCTAACGCGTGCACATCCATGCCATCCGCGCCTCCCGGCACCGCCGAGTTCCGCATGCCGTCGCTTGGCGCCGACATGCAGTTCGGAACCGTTGTCGCGTGGTGCGTGAAGCCCGGCGATCACGTTAGGCAAGGCGACATCGTCGCCGAGATCGAGACGGAAAAGGGCGTCTTCGAGACGGAGATCGCGATTGACGGCGTGGTGACGCAACTGCTCGTGCCGCCGATGACAAAGGCGCCGGTCGGCACCGTGTTGGCGTTGCTGAGCACGGACGGAACAATGCCGCCGGCCGCAGCACCGGCCGCGGTGCCGGCGGCTCCATCGCCGGCGGCAGCGGAACCGTCCAAGCCAGTCGTGGTCACCGCCCCGGCGCCACCGCCCTCTCCACCGGTCGTCGCCCCGCGTCGCGTCGTCCCGCGCGCATCGCCGGCGGCGCGGCGTCTCGCCGAGCACCAGGGGATCGATCTCGCCTCCATCGAGGGAAGCGGTCCGGAGCGCGCGATCACCCTTGCCGATGTCCAGCGTGCGATCGAACGCGTGCCACCGGCGACGCCGGAGCGGCCCGCGAGAGTGTCTCCCTTGGCGCGTCACATTGCGGAGGCGGAGGGTCTCGACCTAACGACCGTTACCGGAACCGGCTCGGGCGGCATGATCACCAAGACAGACGTTGAGCGCTTGCGGACCGTCCCGCCACTGCCGAGCGTTTCGTCGATCGAGGATCGCACGGCGGCCATGCGCCAGGCGGTTGCTGCCGCCGTCGCGCGATCCAAGCGGGAGATCCCCCACTACTATCTCGGAACGGACATCGATCTCCAGAAGGCACTCGCCTGGCTCTCGAGCGAAAACGCGCGCCGGCCGGTGACCGAACGTATCCTTCCCGCGGTGTTGCTGCTCAAGTCGGTGGCAATCGCGCTTCGCCGATTCCCGGCCCTCAACGGATTCTGGATCGACGGCGCGCCGCGGCCGAGCAGCGCGATCCATTTGGGCGTCGCGATTTCGCTTCGTGGAGGCGGCTTGATCGCTCCCGCGATACATTCCGTCGAGCGCCTAACGCTTACCGAGTTGATGCGCGCGCTTGGCGATCTCGTGCGGCGCGCGCGGAGCGGCGGCCTCCGCAGCTCGGAGATGATCGATGGCACGATCACCATCTCGAATCTTGGCGACGAGGGCGTGGGCACATTGTTCGGGGTGATTTATCCACCGCAGGTCGCGCTGGTGGGGTTCGGGAAAATCACCGAGCGGCCCTGGGCGGTGAATGGACTGCTCGGAATACGTCCCGTGGTCACGGCGACGCTCGCCGCGGACCATCGGGCGACCGACGGGCATTATGGCGCCCAATTCCTCGCCGCGGTGGATCGACTGCTGCAAGAGCCGGAGGCTCTATGACGAACGCCGAGATTCAGGCCGTTGTGTTAGGCGCGTTGTCACGCATCGCCCCCGAGGTCGCCACGGCATCACTCAAGCCCGACGTCCGCCTGCGTGATCAAATCGACATGGATTCGATGGACTTTTTGAATTTCATGCTCGAGCTGCACGCGTCGCTCGGCGTCGATGTCCCCGAAGCGGACTACCCGAAGCTCGCGACTCTCGATGGGTGCGTTGCCTACCTCGCGGCGCTCGTTGGAAACGCGCAACCGGCGGGCGGCGCGAAGATGCGATGACGCCGCGCTCTCGCTGACGGCGGCAGCACGTCACAGAAGGCGCGTTACGGCGGCCTGGCTCGTGGCGCCTGCGTGCCAGCACCTAACTAGTCGAAAGGTTGAGCCGTGGCTCCCCGCAGTGAGCCGCGATGGCGTCGGCGGCACGATCGCGAAGACTGAGCGCCGCTTCCCAGCCTTCGCCGTCCGGGGCAATCGGTTCGCCGATCCAGATGTCGATGCGGCCGGGATGCGGGATGCGGCTTCCGGCCCGCAACACGCGACGCGCTCCGCGGAGCGCTATGGGTACGACCGGCGCATGAGCCGACGCTGCCGCCTCGAAAGCGCCAAGCCGGAACGAGTGAAGCCCGGGCGTCGCGGCGAACCCTCCCTCGGGGAAGAAGAGCACGGCTTCACCGGCACGCAGGCGTGACGCGATTGCCGCGGCGTCGGCGACACTGCGCTGAGGATGAAACCGGTCAACGGTCGGATGCGCCGCGCGACGAACGAAGGTGCCGACTATCGGCCAGCGAAGCATCTCGGCCATGGCGACAAGCACGAAGTCGAGCGGAAGGCCGACGATGAGTGTTGGTGCATCGGCGTAGGACGTGTGGTTCGCGACGAGCACGAGGGGTGGCTTCGTGCCCGCAAGGTGCTCGAGACCCTCGACGCGCACCCGGCAGCCCGTGATCGCCAGCGCGACTCGACAGGCGAATCGACTGACGCGCCTGACGGCGCGTGCCGATCGAAGCAGGTGGACGAGCAGCCAGAGGGGCGGCACCAGCACGACGAGCGCAATCGCCCAGGCAAGAGCGCAATAGATGGCATAGACGGCGCGGCCCACGCGCCTAACGGCAGCGTGCACCACAATCGCCCCCTTCCCGACGGCCATGCCGATGCGCAGTCGGAAGGGCGGCTTCGTCAAAGCGCCAAGACGCTGCTCCAGATAGGCAGCGCGCGCGGCCGCGCGCCTGAGCTTGCCGCTCGGTGTCTTCGGCACGATTCCGGCCGCGACCACCTTCACGACATCCGGCGGAGTGCCAATCGCCTTCGCGACGCTCGCCAGAATCTCGCCCTCGAGCCGCGCGCGATCCTCGTCGGCAGCGAGACGCGATTCCGCGACAATGATCAGGCGTTCGGTGCCCGTACTCTCGTCCGCCACACCAAACGCCGCGACGCAGCCCTTGCGCACACCGTGAACATCGCCGGCCACCTCCTCGATTTCCTGCGGTATGAGATGCTGACCACCTTTGATGATCACGTCCTTCACGCGACCCGTGATGAAGAGCTCGCCCTGACTGCGGTACGCGAGATCGCCGCTGTCCATCCAGCCGCCGGGTGAGAATGCCCGTGCCGTCGCCGCCGGGTTCCTGAAGTATCCGGCGGTGCACGAGGGACCGCGAAACAACAACCGTCCGACGACGCGATCGGGCACGTCCTTCCCGCGGTCGTCCACCAGACGCACCTCGTGCTCGGGGAGCGGCCGACCGACGGACACAAAGCTCAATGCGCTTGCGTCGTTAGGTTCGGCGGAAACGGCGGTATGGTCGCGCGCGTAGGGCTCGCGCGCGACGCGATCGATGACCGGTCCGCGCCCGACCGGCGGAAAGCAGAGCGCAACGCTGCTCTCCGCCAGGCCGTACACGGGCATCAATGCCTCGCGACGGAAGCCGTTAGGCGCGAAACGCTTGCTGAAGCGGTCGAGCGTGCCGGCGCTAACGCTCTCCGATCCATTGGATGCGCACCGCCACGACGAGAGATCGAGCCCGCGCGCCGCTTCTGGCTTCACCTTTCGCACGCACAGCTCGTACGCGAAATTCGGCGCGGCGGATATCGTCGCGCGCCGCTGATGAATCGCCCAGAGCCACCGTTCCGGCCGGGCGAGAAACGCGAGCGGCGACATCAGCGTCAGCGGCACAGCGTGCACCAGCGAGCCGAGCCACATCCCGATGAGCCCCATGTCGTGGTAGAGCGGCAACCAGCTCACGGCGACATCGTTAGGCCCGAGCTCGAGACCCTCAGCGATCGCGCGAATGTTCGCGAGCAGATTCGCGTGCGTGAGCGGCACGCCCTTCGGATCTCCCGTACTGCCCGACGTATACTGAATGAGGGCAAGGTCGCTCGCTTGGCCGCCCGCCTCGATCGGCGCGTTCGCGAGCTTGCGCAGGACGTCGACGGTGATCATGTCCTTCAACGCCGCCGCGCCGCCGCGCAGGACACGCGCGACGGGAATGGCTTCAGGCATCGCGATCAGCGCGCGGGCCTCCGCGTTCGCGAGAATCCGCGATTGACGCTCGAGATATTCGCCGATGCGGTCGAGTCGCGCCGGCGGATACAAGGGCACCGCCACCGCACGCGCGGCGAGCACACCCATGAACGCCTCGAGGAAGTCGTGACCCGTGGGCAACATGATGGCAACGCGGTCGCCTGGACGTACGCCGCGCGCCGCGAGCGCGCTCCCAACGCGCGCGGCATTCTCCCACAGTCTCCCGTACGTGATCGGTGGCGCGGCGGGATCATCTTGAAATTGAACGTGGACTCGCAGCGGCTCGGCTTCGGCACGACGGCGCAGCACGTCGACGAGCGTTGTGACCTCGGCGAGATTCAGTCTCGTCGCCGGCTGCTCCTCCGGGACGTAAGCTGTTGCCGTCCGCTCCACCGCTGGAGCCTCACGAAGCGCCAGCGCGATCTCGCGAGGCGTGTCCAACAGGAGGAAGCGATCACCGAGCTCACGGCTGAACGCTGCCTCGAGGCGCAACAGCAGCTCAACGCGCTCGAGACTTCCCAATCCGACGTCACGCTCGAGTGAAGAGGTCGGCGACACCGCGCTCGCCGCCCGCGCGGTGCCGACCTCCAGCGCAAGGGCGCGGGCGATCTCGACGACACGTGCCTCGTCGACGGCCGACGAATCACCGCCCGGTTCGCCGCGCTTGCGCGCAGCACGCGACGTAGGAGCTACCATGAGGTCTCGTACCTCAAAAGTCGAACCCCCGCATCGGTATTCCACCTTTGCGGGGACCAGCCTTCGCTGGCTACGGGCAAAACGTGCCACGACAGGCAAACGTGGCAATTCGGAAGATCCCCGACACGCTCTCCGCCTCGACCGGCGAAGCGCCAGCACAAGACTGATCTACGGGGCTCGATCGCCCCTCATGTGGAGCGTACTGCCTAACGGCGGCATCGAATCAACTCGGCTTTGCCATCGGAGGAAGGATCTCATTCTGTTTCGTATTCGCCGTTGGTCCACCTGACACATCGGCGAATCACCTACACCATGCATGGCAAAGCCGGACTGCGCGCTGGCCACACTGAGGCCAACCTGTGCCGAGTGGCCGCCGATAGGGAGCGACCTAGTTCCCCGGGAGGAAAACAAGATGCTGAAGATCTCCGACATCATGACCAAGGACGTCGCGACGGTCACGCCGCAGACGACGCTCCAGGAAGCGGTGGAGCTCTTCCTTGCGAAGCACATCACCGGCGCACCGGTCGTCAGCGGAAGTTCCGTGGTCGGCGTGGTGTCGACAGCGGATATTCTCGGCTTCGCAGCGTTGACGCCTGGCGTTCCCACCGAGCGGCCGGAACAAGCCGAACTGGGTGACTGGAGTGAGCCGGCCGTCGAGGAGGATGCGGCAGCCGAGAACGAGCCGCTGGCCTCGTACTTCACCGATCTGTGGGCCGATGCCGGAGCGGACGTCGCGGACCGCATCAGCACGATCGAAGGTCCGGAATGGAATGTGCTCGAGGAGCACACCATCGACGAGGTCATGACGAGGGACGTCATCGCCCTCGCGCCTAACGACAACGTGCTCGCGGCGGCGGAGCTGATGGAGTCCAAAGACATCCACCGGGTGCTCGTCATCGAGCGCGGAACGCTCGTCGGCATTGTGAGCGCGCTGGACGTTGCGCGGGCGGTGGCGGAGCACAAGTTGACGTCTCGCACGTACGTCTTCAATCGCGATCGCGACTTCGGCGAGCCTGATGTTCCCGGCTGACGGCCATCGGCATCGAGCACGAGGGAAGGTCTAAAGACTGTCATCCCGAGCGAAGCGAGGGATCAGGTTCCCTAACCGTGTTCGCCCTGTCTCTCGGAGCTCCATTCGTCGCGCTCGACGACGGGAAGTTGCAGCGCCCGCTCCCGCTCGAGGTCCAGCGCGCCGACGTGCAGCGTGAGCGGCGCCTGAACCCACTTGTAAATCGATCGCGTGAACTGCCTGACGAATCGCTCGGCAGACTGCCGCAGTAATTCGGCCGGCACAGTCGGGAAGAGGGTTGGGAGCACGGTCGCCATTTCGTCGAGGCTCAGTTTCTCCGCCGCGTAGAGGTGCAGACAGGCATCGAGGACGGGAAAAGGCATCAGCTCCGACTCCGCCTCCTGAGAAGCCGCCAACTCCGGGCTGGGCACGGTGGCGAGACACATGGCGATTCCCTCGAAGCCGTAGCGCGTACGGAGGCGCTCCAACAGCGCGACGACGACAGTCTTGGGCACATTCGCTATCACCGAGAGCCCGCCCTCGAGATCGCCACCGACTGTCACGTAGCCGATCGCTTTCTCGCTCATGTCG
Source organism: Gemmatimonadaceae bacterium (assembly GCA_036557635.1). Lineage (GTDB taxonomy): Bacteria > Gemmatimonadota > Gemmatimonadetes > Gemmatimonadales > Gemmatimonadaceae > AG2. The sequence goes on along the minus strand of DATBHD010000351.1, from coordinate 10,889 downwards.
CTCGTCTGGAGGAAAAGCGCGTCGGCGCTGTTCGCCCAGTTCCACATTCGCTCGCCACGCAAGCGTGCCTGAATGTTCTGCCGCGTCACGGGCGTTGGCTCCTCGTCGCCGAGCATGCACCGCGTCGCCTCGACTTCCCGTTCGAATGCGGCGTCGATGCTCACGACACGTAGCGTGACGCCCAGCTCGTCGCAGATGCGCTCCGCCGCGGCCCGCGTCGCGGTGGCCGAAAAACGCGTCGGCAGATAGAATGCCGACAACATCCGGCCAACCTGCCCACGCAGCGCTTCGTCGGTCGCTTGGGGATGCAGCAACTGAACCGCGCGCCAGGCGATGAGAAGCGACAGCAGCGAGTCTCGTCCGCCGGAGAGCGCGACACCGATGTTGCGAAATGCATTCGTCTTCGCGACGTAGTCCTTCACGCCGAACGCGAGCGCCTCGAAGAGCTCGTCCAACACGACTGCACGCGGCGACTCCGTCGCGCGGAAATCGTTAGGCAGGAAGAAGCTCCCGCCGGGCGGCGCTGGATAGCGCAAAGCCGACCGGTCCGCCGTCGCCGCCGCCGCACGCACCGAGGGCACCTCACGCTCCGCGCGCTGGAACGCCTCACAGTCCGCGCGCCAGGTCGTGTTCTCCTGCCTCAGTCGCAGCGTGCGGTCGAGATCGACGACGCACGTTTCCAGCCCTTCACGAAAGCGCGGACCCTCCAGAACGGCCCGTCCATTCTGAAAGACGAATCCGCCACCGTCGAAGATGAGGCCATCCTGCGCGCCGACGCGATTCGCGTAGACGAGCGTGGCCTGATTGTCCGCCGACCGGGTCGCGAGCATCTCTCGTCGCGTGTCCTGAACGCCGACGCGATAGGGCGATGAGGAAATGTTGACGACGAGGTCGGCGCCCGAATAGCAGCGACGTCGCATCGGTCCTTCCGGCGACCACACGTCCTCGCACACCTCGACCGCCAGCGTGAACGCATCGAAACGGAAGATGTAATCGCCGAGTGCGAGGCCGTCCGCGTCGGCACGGAGCCCGGCAACGCCACGCGCGAGAGTCCGCCGCTCGTAAAAAATGCCGTAAGTCGGCAGCTTCTCCTTGGGCACGAGCCCCAGGACGCCACCGCGGTGCACGACTGCCGCCACGTTGAATAACTGACCACCGACGCCGACGACCAGGCCGACGACGAAAACAGTCGCGCAATCCGCGGTCTCCGCCGCGAACCGCTCGAGCTCCGAGCGCTGCTTGGCGATGAAAGCGTGCCACTGCACCAGGTCCTCTGCCGGGTAGCCTCCCACCGCCTGCTCCGGGAAGCAGCCAATCGTCGCGGAGCCCGCGGCCATCGCTCGAGCGGCACCGACGAGCGCGTCGACGTTGGAGTGAACCGCGCCGACGGTGGGATTCGTGATGCCAAGAGCAATCTTGATCAGCCGCACGAGCAGCGCCTCGGACCGGGTGACAAATAGTAAACGCCGCCTCCAGTCTCGACCGCCAGGAATGCGCCGCGACCGTGTCGGGGTATCCCCCAGTGGAGGAGGCAGATCGGTTAGGGGCGATCCCGGTGTTCAATTTGCTGTCGGCTGTTCGCAATGCGGCGGTTGCGATAGTCGCATGGTCAACGACGAGCGGTCCGGCTACACCTAGTAGTCGCTGATGCCGCGAAGCACCGACTGGTCGGGGTTCCGCCGACGAACTGTCTCCTACTCACTGACTCCCGCGGCGCATTCGATAGCGATACTGCACGTGGTGCACACACTTGGGTCATAGCGCGAGGCATCCATGAAAACGGATCGAGAACTGCACCGAGACGTGATCGATGAGCTCGGATGCGACGGCCGTGCGGGAGGAATGGACATTGATGTAACGGTGAAGAATGGAGTGGTCACGATTTCCGGAACGGTCGGAAGCGTGGCACAACGCGTCGCCGCGGAACGCGCCGTCAAGGGGATAGAAGGGGTCAAGCGCATTATTGCATTGCTTGCGGTGAGAGATGTCGACGCGTCTGCAGTCCCGCCGAGCCATCGGCAAACTGAAGGCGACGAGGATCATGAGTGAGAGACCGCGGTACCCGCGAGGAGGGCAGGCCCTCCTCGTCGTCGACGTGCAGAACGATTTCTGTCCGGGCGGTGCGCTCGCGGTATCGAGTGGAGACGAGATCGTCCCGATCTTGAACCGTTATATCAAGATGTTCGAGCGTGGGCATCTGCCGATCTATCTGTCGCGCGACTGGCATCCCCGCGAGACGCGCCACTTTCGGGAGTTTGGCGGCCGCTGGCCCGCGCACTGCGTGCAGGAAAGCGTTGGCGCGGCGTTTCATCCGGCGCTCGCGATTCCGGCCGATGCGCAGGTGATCTCCAAGGGCACGTCGCCGGACGACGAGGGCTACTCCGCCTTCGACGGCCGCGACGCGACGGGAACGTCGCTGGCCGATTCACTCGTTAGGTATGGCGCTCGCACGCTGTACGTGGCCGGCCTCGCGACCGAGTACTGCGTGCGAGCGAGTGTGCTCGATGCCATCGCGCACGGATTGCGCGTGGTTCTTCTCGTTGACGCGATCCGTCCCCTGGACCCGGATGACGGCCTACGCGCGATCGACGAGATGCGGTTGGCCGGCGCCCGCGTGGCGACGCTGGACGAGGTCGGCCGCGCGATCGATGATCCCTCGATGCTGACCGAGGCGCGTAGCGCTCCATGAGTGACATCGGCGCTCCTGGCTCCTTCGTATCGGGACCCGTCAGCATCGAAAACGTCGCGCTGCTCACGGATCTCTATGAGATCACGATGGCGGCTGTGTACTTTCGCCGCCGCATGGACGGACTGGCCACCTTCAGCCTGTTTGCACGAAAGCTTCCAGCCGCGCGTGGCTTTCTCGTGGCCGCAGGGCTTGAGGATGTACTCAACTATTTGCACGGATATCGATTCTCCGAGCGCGCGCTGTCCTACCTGGAATCCCTCGATCGATTCGACGCCGAGTTCATCGATTTCCTGAGCAGGCTTCGTTTCACCGGTCGCGTGCGCGCCGTCGCCGAGGGTACGGTGGTCTTCGCGGACGAGCCGTTGCTCGAGATCACGGCGCCCATCGTACAGGCACAGCTCGTCGAGTCGGCGGTCCTCAACCTCGTGCACCTGCAGACCGTGCTTGCCAGCGAAGCCGCGCGCGTCGTCCTGGCGGCTTCCGGTCGGCCGGTCGTGGAGTTCGGACTCCGGCGCACGCACGGCCTGGAGACTGGAATGCGCGCCGCACGCTGCGCCTACATTGCCGGAGCCGAGATGAGTAGTAACGTGCTCGCGGGACTCACCTACGGCATTCCTCCCACGGGCACGATGGCGCACTCGTATGTGTCGGCCTTTCCCGAGGAGATCGAATCGTTTCGCGCTTTCGCCGAGAGCTTTCCGTCGAGCACCACGTTGCTCCTCGATACCTACGACACCGTCTCGGCCGCGCACAAAGCCGTGATTGTCGCGAAAGAGATGGAAGCGCGTGGCTCGCGGCTCCAGAGCGTTCGACTGGACAGCGGAGATCTGCTTGCGCTGAGTCGCGCGGTTCGCCGCATCCTCGACGAGGCCGGACTCGACTACGTCAGGATTTTCGCCAGCGGGGGCCTCGACGAAGACGAGCTGGCGCGTCTCGTCAGCGCCGCCGCGCCGATTGACGCCTTTGGCGTCGGCACACGCATGACGACGTCCGCCGACGCACCGTATCTGGACATCGCGTACAAACTGGTTCGATACGATGGCCGCGATGTGCTGAAGCTCAGCGCGGGAAAGGAAACCTGGACTGGCGAGAAGCAGGTCTACCGGTCACTCGCCGACGACAATTTCGTTGGCGATCTCATCGCCCTGCGCGACGAGCCGCTCCCGGAGGGCAACTCGGTGCCGCTTCTCGAAGAGGTCATGCGCGAGGGACGACGGGCGTCTTCGCATCCTTCGCTGATGGCCGTACGCGAGCACTGCGCCGCGCAGCTTCGGAAACTTCCGCCGCGCGTGCGACAACTTCGTGGCTTCGCGGCCTATCCCGTGCGCTACAGCCCCGCTCTGATCGCGCGCCAGCGTGCCGCCGAGCGTGAGGCAGCCGCACGAGAGATCGCATCCACCACGAGCGTCGTTGCCCGATAGGTGCGGTGCAGCTGATGCTCAGTCATCCTCGCTCACGTACTCGCGCGCGCCGGTGCGCGGGTCCTCGTAGACACGCATGCGCTTGCCCGTGCTCGGGTCGCGAAACACTTCGTTCGTCGCCTGCAGGCTCGAGGCGGACCTGCCGTGGTAGCGCCTGTCGTAAATGACGTAGAGCACGATCAAGACAACTACGACGGGGATTGCAAGCACGAGAGACATAGGAGCACCGTTGTTGAAAGCCGCGCCTCACTCGGCGGGTGGTGGGTCCAACACCACCGCCGTGCCGTATGCGACGACCTCTGACATGGTCTGGCCCATCTCGGAGGAATCGAAGCGCATCATGACGACCGCGTTCGCGCCCATCAACCGCGCATTCTCGATCATGCGATCGATGGCGTGACGACGCGTATCCTCGACGAGCCGCGTGTACTCGGTGATTTCACCGCCTCCGAGCGATCGCAACCCGGCCATGACGTTGCCGACGAGGCTGCGGCTGCGCACCACCACTCCGAATACCTGGCCGAGAACGCGTTTGACCTGATAGCCTTCCGCGCGTTCCGTCGTCGCTACGAGCATCGTGCCCCCCGCTGGGTTTGAGCCATGAGCTCAGAATGTGGCAGACGCCGGGCATTTCGGCGAGACCCGAACATGGTCGGAGGGGTTTCGCGACGCATCTGGCTCCTCGGTGCCATCGCCGCCTAACGACAACCAAAGGCGAGTGCCTCCGCGGTCGTTGTCTTCCTCGAGAGAGCAGTGGAGCAATAGGGGATGGTTCGCCCACAGCCGTAGTCGCCAGCAGTCGACACAGGCCTGCGCGCTTCGTAGGGCCGAGCACGTCGGTACGGGCCATGCTCACACGGCGTCGTATGGCCCATCGCGAATTTCATGACGATCGAGGGAGGCTCTGGGAAGTCTGGGACGTAATCCCCGAGCGGCGCGACCGGCGCAGCGGCTCGGAGCGGCGGAAAAACGCCCGCGAGACCTTCGATCGCCGAAAAATGAGACTCCTCAGCGCCGTGATCACCGGCGATCTCGCCAAGGGGTGGCTGGTCTTCGCCACGACCCTCGAGCGGCGGCGCTACGCGCCGCTCCCCGAACGGTGGATCGAGGCCTCCACTACGCAGCTCTTGCTCTGGTGCGCCGCGGCCAAACCGCTCCCGCCGCCGAGGCGACTGATCGAGTGAGGACGAACTCGGCCCGAAATGTGCGGCGCCTCGGAAGAATATGACCAGCGATCGTACCATGCCTCTCGAGTGGCTCCGCGCTGCTCGGAGCGCCGCCCGGCAAATTTTCGTCGAGGGCACGCCCTGGCTGGTTTATGAGCTGCCGCCGGCGCCATTCGACCGACGCTCCACCCCATCGCTGGTCTTCGAGGCCGAACACACCGTCCGCCGCGTCCGCACATTCCCCACCGACTGGCGATCGTTTTCCGACCAAGAGCTCTTCGAGCTGAGCTGGAACCTATAAAACTTTCGTAAAAAACGCGGGCCGCACCGCGCGCAGCCTGGCTGGCGAAATGACTCGTTAGGGTCCGTGCCACCTGCCCCCGCGCCCCGCTGAACAGCGCCGCCCTACGAACCGGGTCGACCACCGGTTAACATCCTCTACGAAGTGGGGCACAACCGATTTTCATCCTAGGCCCTAGTCCCCCCTAGTCCCCCTAGCCCCTCGGCTCCCATGACGCGCCTCTCCCTGCTCGGTCTCGTGTTTCTCGCGTGCGCCGATCCTCGCACTCGCGCCACGGACACGGGCACAACGAATCCGCCGCCACCGGTCGACTCCAACGGCCACGACTGGCCGACCTTCAACTTCGAGCCTGGTCGAAGCGGAGCGTTCGACTCCGCGACCGGCATCAGCGAGACCAACGTCGCGACGATGAAGCGACAGCAGGTGACGATCGACGGCACCGTGGACGCGTCGGCGATCTATCTGCACAACATCCAGGTGAACGGCGCGGCGCACGACGTCTTCTTCGTCACCACCACATACGGCAAGACGCTGGCGATCGACGCCAACGACGGCACCGTCCTCTGGCGCTTCACGCCCTCGAGCTACAGCCAGCTCGCCGGCACCGCACGAATCGTGAACACCACCCCCGTCGCGGATCCGGACCGAGCATCGATCTACACGGCGTCCCCCGACGGCAACATCCTCAAGCTCTCGGTCGCCGATGGCCACCAGCTCTGGGCCACCTCGATCACGTCCCTGGCGTCGCGCGAGAAAATCGCGTCTCCGCTCAACTACTTCAATGGCCACATCATAGCCGTCACCGGCGGATACGTCGGCGACGCGCCATCCTATCAGGGCCACGTGAGCGTCCTCGACGCGTCCAACGGACACCTCTCGAGCACCTGGAACTCGTTATGCAGCGACCGCGCGGGGCTCATCGATCCGACGTCGTGTGCCCAGAGCGGATCGGCGATCTGGGGTCGAGCCGGCGCCCCCGTCGACGCGAGCGGCAACATCTATGTCGCCACCGGGAACGGGCTCTGGGACGGCGTGAAGTATTGGGGAGACGCCGTCATCAAGCTCAATCCCACGGGCACGACAATGTTGGCGAACTACACGCCGACGAATACCGCGGACCTCGACAACGGGGACGTGGACGTCGGGTCCACGTCACCGGTGCTTCTCGATGCGACTCACGTCGCTCAGGGGGGGAAGGACGGCACGATCCGCGTCCTCGACCTGGCGGCGCTGTCGGGCACCACGGCGCACAAGGGCGGGGAGTCGCAAACGGTGATCACGCCTAACGGGCGCCAGGTTTTCACCGCACCGGCCGTCCTTCGCCAGGGCGGCACGACGTGGCTGTTCGCCGCCACCGGCGGCGGTACCGCCGCCTATACGTACAGCGCCGGCCACCTAACGGCGGCGTGGAGCAACTCGCACGCGGGCACCAGCCCGATCACCGCCGGCGGTCTGCTCTTCATCTATGATCCCGGCGGCACGCTCCGCGTCTACGATCCAGCGACCGGACGCGAGATCGCGGACCTGGCGGTGGGCTCGGGACACTGGAACAGCCCGATTGTCGCCGATGGGCGTATCGCGCTGCCGCAGGGCAGCGCGAACGATCACTCCACAACGGACGTGTTCAACATTTGGCGACTCCCCTGACGCGGGAGCCGGCAATCGATCCCGTCGCGCTGCGCGTCTTCGTCTACGACGAGACGCTCGCTCGCGGGCGGCCGCCGTCGAGCGCCGTGATCGGCGCCCGGTTCGACACGTCGCCGCGAGAAGCGCGGCGGGCGTTAGCGAGTTTGAATATCGGCAAGACTGTTCTCGTCGACCCGCGTTCGGGCGAGATCTGGATGGCCGGCCCCTTCTCCGCCGTCGCGTCGGCGTATCGCGTCGTGAGCGGCTCCCGCGATTGGTGGGCAAACTGCGCCTGGGACATGTTCGGCGTCTCGATGATCGCGAACGAACGCGTGCTCATCGAAACGCGGTGCACCGACTGTGCGGAACCGATGACGATCGCCTGCGATCCCGCCGTCGAGCCGAGCGACGACGCCGTCGTCCATTTCCTGTTGCCGGCGAGCCACTGGTACGACGACATCGGATTCACCTGAGCGACGATGTCGATCTTCCGGTCGGAAGAGCACGTTCGCCAATGGATCCGCGCGCACGATTACCAGATGGGAGCCGTGGTGCCGCTTTCGCAGGTGTGGCGTCTCGCGAGAGCGTGGTACAATGATCCGCGCTCGGCAAGCTGGCGCCCGCGAACTCGCGACGAATCACAAGCCGTGCTCGCCTCGGTGGGGCTCACCGGCGACTTCTGGGAACTACGGCGCTAGCCTCGGGGCGGCCCTATCGTCACGGCCCCGGGCTATCTAGCTTGCCGCCCTAGGCGCACGCTCACACCACTCGGCGACAGGCGCTCTCAGCCCTTGCAAGGAGAACGCAGCATGACCACGAGGCTCGAAAAGACAATCAAGCGCGAGCTCGAGCTCGACGGACGCCTCTACACCGTGCAGATGGGACCCGACGGCGTGAAAGTCACCGAGAAGGGGCACCGGAAGGGGCAGGAGCTGTCTTGGCGCGCCATCATCAGCGGCGACGCGTCGCTCCATCAGGATCTCAACGTCTCCGTCGACGCGACGCGGTCCGAGGGCGATTAGCCGTCAGTCGTCCGCGCCGAGTCCGGCCGTCGCTCGGCGCTGGCCGCGCAGATCCAGCTCGAGCTGGGTGTCGTCCTCGTCAGGCAGGTCCATCTCCAATTGGACGATGCGCTGCCGGTGCTGCAGCATGCGGATCGGCGCCCGCAGATTCGCACGCGGAGAGTTGACGATCGCCAGCGCTTCGGCACGCACGTCGCCGGGCAGCTGGATCGCGAGTCCGTGGTCGAGCAGCTCGCGCATCCGCGCCTGATCGCGGCGCATCGCGGCGCGGTACACCTGATCGAGATACTCGAGGAGAAGGCTGGCCATGGGTGTTTGCCTCATGTCGGCCGCATCGCCGTCACGTTAGGCATCGCCGAGAAGTCGTCGGGGGTCGTTGGGGCGGCGCATTCCTTCACGCCAGAGATCACCGGTTTCACGCAGCCGCGCGCCCATCGATTCGATCGTAAAATCGCGAGGATCGAGATCCGGCGTGAGCTCGCTCCAACGGAGCGGCGCCGAGACCGTTGCGTCCGGCGTCGCGCGCGCGGAATAGGGGCCGGCGACCGTCTTGCCGCGGATGTTCTGGAGGAAATCGACGTACACGGACGTCGTCGGTCGCGACTGGACCCAGCGCGTCACCGTCGCCTTCCCGGGATGGCGATCCGCCACTCGTGTGGCGACGATCTCGGCCACGAGGCGTGCTGTCTCGTTAGGTGTGCCGGCAACCAGCGGGAGCACGATGTGGATTCCCGAGGCTCCCGACGTCTTCGGCACGCCGTGCAGCCCCAGCCGGTCCAGCTCCTCGCCCACCCACTGTGCCGCGTCGACGACCTTGCGGAACGCCGCGCGCGGCCCGGGATCGAGATCGACGATCGTGTAGTCGGCGAACCCGATCGATTGCGTCCGCGAGTGCCACGGATCGATCGAGATTGCGCCGAGCTGCACGAGGTAGAGAAGCGTCAGGAGATCGCCCCCGACGAGGCGTGGCTGCGTCTTCAGTCCCTCGTCGGCGACGGACTCGACGCGCACGCCGGGCGGCGGCGCGTCCGGAGCGCGTTGCTGATAGAACGATTGTCCGGCAATGCCGTGAGGAAACCGCTTCATCACCAGCGGCCGGTCGGCGATCGCGGGGAGGAGGAAGGGCGACACGCTGACGTAATACGCCATGAGGTCGCCCTTCGTATAACCGGGCTTCGGGAAGAAGCGCCGGTCGAGGTTCGTGACCTCGAGCCGTTGGTCGCCGCCCAGGTCGAGCGTCCCCGTCGCGCCATGTTCCTCGAGATTGGCGATCGCGCCGATCACGGTGCGAATGCGCGACCCCGAGAGCGGTCGCGCGCTGGCGCGCGCCCGCGGCCGCCGCGGAGTCGTCCGCCGCTTCGGTGATGAGAATGCACTCATCATGCGGACGCTCGCCGTCGTGTGGCGACACGGCCTTGCTTCGCCGCGCGCCCCCGCGAACGCAACCCCGCCGACACCGGCTCGCGCCGCACGTCGCGCGCGTCCTTGTCGTCGCGAAGGCCGAGAAAGATCGGCTGTCGAAGCTTTCCGTCGGCGGTCCACTCGTTGAACTTCACCTCGACGACGACGCGCGGCTTCACCCAGTGCGCGCGTTCGTTCGTTCGCGGTTCCTTCATGAAAGGAGACGTCTTGCGCTCGAGCGGCTTGAGGCGGCGGTAGGTGTCGCTCAACGACGCGCGAGAGAATCCGCCGCCGGTATGGCCGGCATAGATGAGATTTCCCTCTTCGTCGTAGTAGCCGAGTAGAATCGCTCCGAGATGCTGTCGCGAGTTGCGCGGCTCGGTGTATCCGCCGACGACGAACTCCTGCTGCTGCTCGACCTTGAGCTTGAGCCAGGCACGGGAGCGCTTGCCGGGCTCGTAGATCGCGTCGTCGCGCTTCGCGATCAGGCCTTCCCAGCCCTGCGCGCGTGCTTTTTTCAACAGTTTCGTCGGGTCGCCGGAGAGCGAGTCGCTGAGACGCAACACGTGCGGTACCGGGGGGATCAACAACTGGAGCAGATGTGCTCTCCGCACGCGCTGCGTCTCATGAACGAGCGACTCGTCACCGTCGATGAGAACATCAAAAATCATGTACGCGACTGGCGTGTCGGCGACACGGGCGTCGATGTGCGCCCGCTCGGTCGCGTGCATTCGGCTTTGCAACTGTTGAAATCGCGCCGGCGCGTCGCGGTCGAGCGCCACCAGCTCGCCATCGAGGACGAACGGCTTCTTTCGCGCGCGCGACAGTCCGGCGAGCGCCTCGACGATCTCGGGAAACTGTGCCGTTTTGGAATTGCCGTTTCGGCTGAGGAGGGACACCGAGCCATCGGTGACGAAAGCCAGGATGCGAATGCCGTCGTACTTCGGCTCGAATGTCCACTCCCCGCCGTGCGGGATCTCGTCAGCGACACTGGCGAGCATGGGCGTCAGCGAGCGGGCGACCGACGCCGACGTAGTAACCCGCACGTCGCGCTTGCGCCGAGAGGTGGTGAGCTTCCGTCCGATCGCGGCCGGTATCGTCATCGATGAGCGTTAGGCAGTCTTGCGGCGCGTGCGTCGGCGCGCCGGATGGCTTCCCTCCGTCGCCTTCCCGCCGCGGCGCGGCCGCGCCTTCCCCTGCGCCAGACTTTCCTGCAATCGGGCCATCAGATCCACGATCGGGGTCGCCTCGCGTTCCTCCGGC
>DATBHD010000350.1:0-79203 GCA_036557635.1 Gemmatimonadaceae bacterium | reverse complement strand
TATTCGTGCTCCTCGGTGTAGAGGAGATCTTTCGGAATATCAGACACTTGGTTCGTGTAAGTCGTGGCGCGGCGGAGTTTAGACGTCCAGGAAAGGAGTGTCAACGCATCACGCCCACTAAAACGGCGGGACCGCGTATGGGGCGGGAACCGCGTATGAGGCGGGTACCGCGTATGCGGCGGCAACCGCGTATGGGGCGGGAACCGCGTATGAGGCGGGTACCGCGTATGAGGCGGGTACCGCGTATGAGGCGGGTACCGCGTATGAGGCGGGTACCGCGTATGAGGCGGGTACCGCGTAGACGGCGCTGCGGATACGGAATGCGCGCGCTCTGCGCGCGCCGAGTCCGAATTCGTACCGCTGTTCAAGCGGTATCCGCTGTTCACGCGGTATCCGCTGTTCACGCGGCACCCGCCGTTCACGCGGTCTCCGCCGTTCACGCGGTCTCCGCCGTTCACGCGGTCTCCGCCGTTCACGCGGTCTCCGCCGTTCACGCGGCATCCGCAGTTCACGCGGTCTCCGCCGTTCACGCGGTCTCCGCCGTTCACGCGGTCTCCGCCGTTCACGCGGTACCCGCCGTTCACGCGGTACCCGCCGTTCAAGCAGTTCCCGCCCTCTAGGCTCAAATGGACGCCTCCCAGTACGCCGACCTCTTCTTGACGGAGAGTCGCGAGCACGTCTCGGCGATCAACCAGTGGCTCCTCCAGCTCGAGCGAGACGGAGCCGCGGGTAGCGCCGAGCCGGTGAGCGCGATTTTCCGCGCGGTGCACACCGTGAAGGGAATGAGCGCGACGATGGGATACGCCACGGTCGCGGAGCTCTCGCACGAGCTCGAGACGCTGCTCGATCGCGTGCGGCGGGACGAGATCGCCGTGAACGCGGAGCTGATGGACCTGCTGTTCCGCTGCGCCGACGTGCTGGAGGCGGCGATCGAGGGCGCGGTCACCGGCCGATCGGTGGCGACGGACGACGTGCTGCGGAGGCTGCGCGCGTTCGCTGAGACACGATCGGCGGAATCGGAGGTCCATGCCGCCGCTTCGTCACCTAACGAGTGGAGCGTCCCGGCGCCCATTGGCTCGGGGACGCTCGTGCGCGTGCGGCTGGTCAACGAGGCGCCGCTCAAAGGCGTTCGCGCCTTTCTGATCGTGCAGGCGCTCCGTCGCCTCGGGGACGTGCTCGTCGTGAATCCGCCCATCGCGTCGCTCCAGGCGGAGCAGTTTGGGCACGACTTCGCCCTGCGACTGGTGACGAGCGTCGCGGATGCGGAGATCGAGCGCGTCGCTCGCGGCGCGGGAGACGTCGCCGCGGTGCGTGTCGGTGAGGATAGTGCGCCTCGTGCCGGCCGCTCGGCGGCGCCCGCGGACGTCACCGAGGTGATCGCGGCGAGCGCGACCCAAGCGCCGGGTACCAACGCCCCGTCGCCGGCCGCGCCTAACGCGCAGCGTGCACTGGAGCTCGTCGCCGACGCCACCGACACGGCGATCGTTCGCCAGTCGCGTCACGTGCGCATCGACCTTCGACGGCTCGACTCGTTGATGAATCTCATCGGCGAGCTCGTGATCACGCGCGGTCGCCTGCAACAGATCTCGATTGGCCTGGAAGACCCCGCGCTCGCCGACAGTGTGACGCAAGCGTCGCGACTGATCGGCGATTTGCGCGATGAGATCATGACGAGCCGGATGGTTCCGGTGTGGCAGGTGTTCGACCGGTTCCCCCGGCTGGTGCGCGATGCGTCGCGCTCGCTCGGCAAACGGATCGAGTTCACCATCGAGGGGAAGGACATCGAATTGGATCGCTCGATGCTCGATGAGATCGGCGATCCGATCGTGCACCTGCTCCGCAACGCGATCGATCACGGGATCGAGACGCCCGAGGAGCGGACCGGGGCGGGGAAGGCCGCGGCCGGCAAGCTGCGTCTCAGCGCCGAGCGCGACCGTTCCGCGGTGGTGATTCGCGTGAGCGACGACGGAAAAGGCATCGATCGCGAGCGCGTGTTAGTGAAGGCCAAGACGATGGGGCTCGTCGACGCGAACAAGACGTCCCTCAACGACGAGGAGCTGCTGCGCATCATCGGGCGCCCCGGCTTCTCGACGGCGGACCGAGTCACCGACATGTCCGGCCGCGGCGTCGGCATCGACGCGGTGTACACGCGCGTCCGCGCGTTAGGCGGCGCGGTGGACATTCGGTCGCAGGCGGGGAAGGGGACGACGGCGACGCTGCGGCTGCCGCTGACGCTCGCGATCGTTCGCGCCCTCCTGGCCCGCGCGGCGGACGAGGTGTACGCGATCCCGCTCACCCACGTGAGCGAGACGGTCGAGCTGCACGGGGCGGCGCTGCGCACGCTGCAGGGTCGCGAGGTGCTCGTGCTGCGTTCCGCCGTCCTCCCGGTGCTGCGATTGCGCGACCTCGTCGGACTCGGTCGGCGCGAGGTGACCGGACCGGGGCAACCGAGCGAGCAAGTGGTGATCATCGATCTCCCGGACCGGCGCGTCGGGCTCGTCGTCGACGAGCTCGCGGGACAGCAGGAAATCGTCGTCAAGCAGTTCGACGGCGTGAAAGACGGACTCTCCTTCTTCGGCGGGGCGACGATTCTCGGGAACGGCTCGCCGGCACTCATCGTCGACGTCAGCAGCTTTCCATGACAACAGGTATAGACGACATCCGCTCGCTCAAGGCGATCCAGCTCGATGCGCTGAAGGAAGTGGCGAACATCGGGGCCGGGCACGCCGCCACCGCGCTGTCACAGATGATCGGCGGCACGATCATGATCAGCGTGCCAACGATCAACATCTCGCGACTCGAGGAGATCCCGCCGCAAGTCGCCGAGCCCGACGAGCCCGTCGCCGCGGTCTTGATGCACATGCTCGGCGACCTCACGGGTCGCACGATGCTCGTGTTCCCGCGGCCGTCGGCTTTGCGCATCGCGGAGCTGATGCTGCATCGCGACGCCGGATCGTCGATGGACTTCGGCGAGATGGAGCAGTCGGCGCTCAAGGAAGCGGGAAACATTCTCAGCTCGGCGTACATGAACGCGTTGAGTGAGTTCATGCACCTGATGCTGATTCCCTCGCCGCCGAGCCTCGCGGTGGACATGTCGACGGCGGTGTTGACGACGGCGTATCTGCAGTTCAGCTCACAGAAGGACTACGTGTTCTGCGTCGAGAGCGAGTTCATGATGCTGAACATGTCCGAGAGGCTGCGCGGGTTCTTCCTGTTGCTGCCCGATCCGGCGTCGCTGCAGGCCCTGCTGCGCGCGGTGCGCGTCGCCTAACGACCCGGACACGGGATGATGACCGCCTCGGTGCCTGTTGGCCGAACGCCTTCGCTCACGTCCCAGCGCGACCGGGACGTGCTGCGATCGTTCGCCCAGCGCATCGATCCGGCCGACGCGGGCGCGCACAACAACCTCGGCGTCCTGTACTACAACAAGGGGCTGCACGAGGAAGCGGTCGCCGCCTTCATGCGCGCGCTCGAGCTCGACCAGAAGATGCAGGTCGCGCAGCGCAACCTCGAGATCGCGTACTTCAACACCGGCTACTACGACAAGCGCATCCCGGAGCTGCGCGAGCGCCTGCGACTGCAGCCGCAGGATCGTGAGGCGCGCTGGGAGCTCGGACGCACCTACGCACTCCTTGGCAAGCAGCCGCAGGCCGTCGAAGAGTTCACCGCGCTGCTGCAATACCACCCGAACGACGTGGGCGCGCTCCTGCAGCTCGCGATGGCGGAGAAGCAGGCGGGGGACATCGGCCGCGCGCAGGAGTGGCTGCAGCGCGCGCTCGAGCTCGACGCGGACAGCTCGATCCTGCACTTCTATCTCGGCGAGGTATTGTACAACCGCGGCTTGAACGACGAAGCGCTCGCGGCGCTCAAGCGCGCGATGGAGCTGAATCCCGAGAATCACGACGCCCTGTACCTGATGGGGTTCGTGCTCGGCGACATCGGCCGCCACGAGGAGGCGCGGGACGTCACCAAGCGAGCGATCAAGCTCAATCCGACGCTGTCGCGCGCACAGGCGAACCTCTCGCTCGAGCAAGGCCGCCCGCAACGGTACGAGGATGCCGTCGCCGCGCGCGAGGAGCGTGGCGGTCGGGAGATGCAGGTCGCCGGCGAAGGGGGGCTCGCGCGATACAATCTCGGTCTCGCGTTTCGGCAGAAGGGCTACTTCGCGGAAGCGCTGCGCGAGTATCGTCTCGCGCTCGAGCAGGTGGAGGATCGGGATCTCGTCCTGCAGGCGATGGCCGAAGTCCACATCCTGAGCAAGGACCCGAAAGCGGCGCTCGCGATCTATGAGCAATTGATAAAGTCGCAGCCGGCCAGCCCGAAGCTGTGGAACGAGCGCGGCGTGACGTTGCACCAGGACGGCCGCTTCGAGGATGCCGAAGCGAGCTATCGGAAGGCGATCGCCGCCGACCCGCAGTACGCGCTGGCGCGGAACAACCTCGGGATCGCGCTCTATCACCGCGGCGACGTCGAGGGCGCGCTCACGTCGTTAGGCTCGGCGCTCGAGGTCGAGCCGGCGTTCGTCAAGGCGCGGCTCAATCTCGCCCTGCTGCTGTACAAGGGGAAGCGGCTGCAAAAGGCGCTCGAGGCCTACCGGCACGCGCTGTCGACGGAGCCCGAGCATCCGGTTGCGTGGAATGGGATCGGCCTCGTGCTCGGCGACCTGAAGAAGCACGAAGACGCGCGCAACGCCTTCGCGCGCGCGATCCAGGCGCGGCCGACGTACGCCGAGGCCCACTACAACTTGAGCTTCACCCTCTCGAGCCTGGGCGATTTCGAGGGCGCGCTGCGGGAAACCAAGCTCGCACTCGAGATCGATCCGTACTACGTGGCGCAGAAGTTCGAGCTTGCGATCGACCTTCAGCACGAGGATCCCGATCTCTCGATTCAGCCCGACCTCGGCACGGAAAAACGCGCCGACGAGCCGATCGAAGAATTCAGCTTCGATTCAAAGTTGCTCGATACGCTCTTCACCGAGCTCGCGCCGACGCCTGCGGCGAATGGTCCGGCGCCGGTGCGGGGGGGCGAGGCGGCGGGCTACAAGATGGCGACGGACTACCTCACGAAGGGTATGCACGATCGCGCCGCGGCCGAAATTCGCCGCGCCATGGCCCGTGGGGCGGGGCGGGCCGAAGGGCAGGCGCTCCTCGGCAACGTCTTCGCGAAGCAGGGTCTCCATGGCGAGGCGCTCGAACGGTATCGGGAAGCTCGGCGCGAGGCGGGAGAGGCCGCGGCGCCACGGCTCGCGCTGATCGGCGAGGCGTGGGCGCTCGTCCGGCTGGGTCGCGCCTCGGAAGCGCGCCCCATCGCCGACGGGCTCCTCGCGCAGGAGCCTAACGACATCGAGATCCTGATGCTCGCCGCCACCGCCCGGAGCGACGGTGGTGATCCGGCGGCGGCGCTGGCCGCGCTCGAGACGGCGCGCCGCGTCGCGCCGGTGCGCGCCGACGTGCAACAGAAGATCGGCGACATCGCCCGCTCACTCGGCGATTTCGAAGGCGCGATCACCGCCTATCGCCACGCGCTCGAGCTCGACCAGGATTTCGCGATCGTGCGCTATCAACTCGCGCGCCTGCTCGCCGCGAAGGGTGCGTTGAAGGACGCGGAGCAGGAACTGGTCGCGGCACTGGACGCCGTGCCGACGTACGCCGAGGCGACACTCGAGCTCGCGGCACTGCGCCGCCAGGTAGGGCGAGCGAGCGACGGCCTGCCGCTCTTGATCGAGCTGCTCCGGCGCGATCCCTATCACTTCGACGCCCTGATCGCGTTAGGCGAGACGCTGCTGTCGCTCGGCCGAAAGCGCGACGCGGTCACCGCCTTCACGCGGGTGCTGCGCTTCGATCCGGCGCACGCGGGGGCACTCTATCACGAAGGTGCGCTCCTCGCGGAGCAGAAGCGGTATCGCGAAGCGATCACGCGCTGGGAGCGCGTCGTCGCCGCCGCGCCGGCAAGCGAATACGCCAAGCGCGCCAAGCGCGAGATGCGCACGGCCGCCGATCTCGCGCGGATCTTCGGAGATCGGAACACGAATGGGAAGGAACGCCGCGTGAGTGGTCCGACACCCTCCCCAACGCGGAGCTGACGCATGGCGATCGAGGGACCGCTTCGCGAACTGGGGATTCACGACGTCTTCCAGCTGCTCGACCTGAGCCGGAAGACCGGCGTGTTGCGGGTCACCTCCGAGCTCCGCGACGACGAAGGCGTCGTCCACTTCGACTCGGGACGCGTCGTGCACGCGCACGTGCGATCCAAAGCGATCCCGCTCGAGCTCACGCTGCTTCAATCCGGCAAGATCTCGAAAGACGATCTGGAGTCGGCGCGCGCGAAACGCACGAATGGCCGCGCCGATGCCGACATGATCGACTTGCTCATCCAGGGCGGCGCCGTCACGCCGAAGGAGATCGAGCGCCAGCTTCGCTTGCAGATCGAAAGCGTTGTGTTCGAGATGATGTCGTGGCGCGAGGGATTCTTCTCGTTCGAGGAACGCGCGGCAATCGACATCGGTGGCTCGCGCGAGGCACGCATTCGGGTGTCCACCGAATCGCTGCTCATGGAAGGGGCCCGGCGCATTGACGAGTGGTCGCGCATCGCCGACAAGGTTCCGAGCCTCGGCGTCGTGCCCATCCTCGCGCCGATGCGCGAGGATGGCCAGGCGTCACAGCTCGATCTCCTGCCTCCCGAGTGGGAGGTCTTGTCGATGATCGATGGCGTGCGCGATCTGCGCGGCATCGCCGGCACCCTCGGGCGCGCGGAGTTCGACATCGCGCGCGTCGTATACGGCCTCGTCACGACAGGCGTCGTCGAGGTGCGCACACCCGAGTTCACCAGGAAGACACTGGAGCTCGGCGGAGGAACGGAACCGGCGCTCGAGCAAGCGCGTGCGGCGCTCGCGCGCGGCGCCCACGACGAGGTGCTCACGATCGCGCGCGCGGCACTCGTCCAGGAGCCGGCCAACACGCCGGCGCGGCTGCTCGTGGCGCGCGCGCTCACCGCGCTCAACCGGCGCGCCGAGGTCGTCGACGAGCTGCGGCGCGCCGTCCGCGCTGATCCGCTCACCCCCGAAGTGCACCTCGAGCTCGGATTCGCCTCGATGCACACCGGTGATTTCGCGACGGCGCGCGGGAGCTTCGAGCATTACCTCCGTCTCGCACCTAACGGCGCCGAGGTGGGCCGCGTGCGTGCCGCGATCGAGGCGGTCACCAAGTTGATGCACGTACTCGAGGCGCACGCGGAGGTTCCGACGCATGGCTGACGACGTCCGCCGCTGGAGCGACGAGCTCGCGCGCGACCCGGCCAGCCTCGTGTTTCTCCCGCTCGGAGAGACGCTGCGGCGGCAGGGGCAGCTCGCCCTCGCGCTCAAGATCGCGATGCGCGGCCTCGAGCGGCATTCGCACAACGCGGATGCGCACGATCTGCTCGCCCGCATCGCCGTCGACCGGGGCGAGCTGCAGCGCGCGTTCGACGAGTGGGACGTGGTGCTGCGCCTGACGCCGGAGCACATCGGCGCGCTCAAGGGGATGGCGTTCGTACGCTTTCAGCAGGGGAATGCCGAGGAAGCGGAACAGTTCCTCCGCCGCGCCGCGTTGCGCGGTGGCGACCCCGAGGTCGAGGCGGCACTGGCGAACATGCGGGGTGCGGGTCGCGGGCCGCGGGAAGCCTTGGCGTTTGAAAGCGGTTCGGCGGGCGCCGCCGAGAACGGCGCGCATCCCGCATCGCGCGCTCCGCACCCCGCGCCTAACGACGCGCGGGCGCTCTTCGCCGACATTCTCGGCGACCACGAACAGACGGCGCTGCTCCTCGATGGTCAGGGACTCGTCCTCGCCGGCATCTACCTCGACGGCAACGGCATCGACGTGGGCGACGAGGTCGGCGCGGAGCTGAGCGGCGTCACCGACGCGGCACGGCGAGCGTCGCGGCACCTCGACATCGGTGACTGGCGCTCGATCGTGCTCGAGACGGAAGTCGCCGTCGTGACGATGGCGCCATCGGTGAATGACGGGCTCCTGCTCGTCGCCGCGTCGAAGGCAACGCCACTCGGCCTCGTGCGTCGAGTGCTCGAACGCTGTCTCGAGCGCGCCCGGCAGTGGCTCGAGGAGGCGCGATGAAGAGCCCATTCGCCTCCATCCTTGACGCGCTGACGCGCCAACGCGGCGTGCGCGCGAGCCTCGTCGTCGACGAGAACGACGGTATTGTCGTCGACTCCAACCTGCAGATCGGCCAGGACGGCGATCGCGTCGCTGCGCTTGCCGCGTCGCTCTATCGTAAGGCGCGATTGTCGGCCCGGGCAGCTCGCCTCGGAACCGCCACGTTCATGCAGTTGGAGGCGCAGCGCGGCCGAATCTGTGCCGCTGGACGCAACGACCTCGTCCTCGTAGTAGTCGCCGACCCGGCAGCGAACATCGGCATGATCCGGGTCGAGATGATCAAGGCAGCGGGAGGTCTCCCATGAGTATCACGGCCGTCGAGCCATGGGTCGAGATCCCGCTGCGCAAGTTTGTGGAGGAAGCGCGCACCGTTCTTGGTCTGCTGCTGCACCCGAGCGGCCAGGTGATCGCGCAATTCGGCTTCGCGCGCGCCGTGGACGTGATGTCCGCGTGCGCGCTCGCGGCCGCGATTCACGCGTCCGCTGGAGAGTTAGGCAAGCAGCTCGATGGCAAGCCCTTTCGCGGCCTGCACCACCCGGGTCGCGACCGGCAGTTGTTCCTCGCCGAGGCAGCGACGCCTCGCGGCACGTTCATCTTCCTCACCGTGTTCGATCAGGAGAGCTCACTCGGTCTCGTTCGGTTGTACTTCGACGAATTCGGCAAGAGTCTCGCGGCCGCCGCTCCGCCCGCTCCGCGTCGCGTTGAGCCCGTGCTCGAAGAGCGATTTGAGCATGAGCTGAACAGAAACCTCGCTGCGCTCTTTGGAAGGGGATAGCCCTCTCTCCCATGTCTCTCGTCAACTACGCGACGCGCGAGATCACGTGCAAGATCGTCTACTACGGGCCGGGTCGGTCCGGAAAGACGACGAACTTGCACTACATATACGGGCAGGTGCCCGAGGAGAGAAAGGGCAAGATGGTTTCCCTGGCGACGCAGACCGATCGCACGCTCTTCTTCGATTTCCTGCCGCTCGACCTCGGCACCATCTCCGGGTTCACGACCAAGTTTCAGCTGTACACCGTGCCGGGCCAGGTGTACTACCAGACGACGCGAAAGCTCGTGCTCCAGGGCGCCGACGGCGTGGTGTTCGTCGCCGATTCGCAGGCGCGCCAACTGGAGGAGAACATCGAGAGCTTCCAGGACCTGCACGCGAATCTCGCCGAGCAGGGGATCGACGCGCGCGGCGTGCCGCTCGTGATTCAATACAACAAGCAGGACCTGCCGCGCGAGCTCATTCTGACGCCGAACGAGCTCAATGACGCGCTGAATTTTCGCGGTGTCCCCGAATTCGGCGCCGATGCCCTGCACGGCCCCGGCGTGTTCGAGACGCTGCGCAGCATCTCCGAGCTCGTGCTCAAGCGATTGAGCCAGCCCACGCGATAGCGCCATGCAAGTCGATCCCCGCCACCGCTTCGACAACTTCGTCGTCGGCTCCGCGAACCGGCTCGCCGTCGCCGCGGCGCGCGCGGTCGCCGAGTCGCCGGGCGCGGTGTACAACCCGCTCTTCATCTACAGCAGCTCGGGGCTCGGCAAGACGCACCTGATGGGCGCGATCGGCAACCACGTGAGCGGTCGCGCCGAATCGCTCGACATCGAGTACGTGTCGCTCGACGACTTCGTCGAGCAGCTGCACGCGGCGATCGCGAGCGGCGAGGGGGAGCGCTTCAAGCAGCGCTATCAGCGCGTCGACGTGCTGCTCATCGACGACATGCAGTTTCTCACCGGGCGCCGCGAAACGCAGACCGAGCTTTTGCGTTTGCTCAACGCAATGCAGGGAAGCGGCCGGCAGATCGTCATGTCGAGCGATCGCCCGCCGGCCGAAATCGCCGACGTCGACGAGCGACTCATCACACGACTCTCCGGCGGGCTGATCGTCGACATCGGGACGCCCGACTTCGAGACACGCATCGCGATCATGCGCGCGAAGTGCGAGGAGCGGGGCGTGAAGTTCTGGCCCGGCGTGATCGAGGAGCTCGGGCGCCTCGAGTTCCGCAACGTTCGCGAGCTGCAGGGCGCGCTGAACCGGCTCATCGCCTTCCAGACGTTAGGCGGCGAACAGATCCGGCCCGAGGACGTGTTGACGGTGCTCGGCGATTTGCCCGAAGCCAGGAGCGTCGCCCGCGAGGAGTCGCCCGGCGCGCCGAAGGAGAACGAGTTTCAGAGCTTTCTCACCGACGTCGCGTCGGCGGTCGCGCAGCACGTGGAATCGTGGAAGGCGCGCGTCGCCGAAGCGATCGCCTATTGGACCGGCGAAGGGTATCGGACGACGCAGCTCGAGCGGCTCCTGCAGGAATCGGCGCCGCCGACGAACTGGGAGTCGCTGCTGCGCGGATTCGGCGCGACCGTCGAGCGACTCAAGGCCCTCGAGCAGCAAGCGACCGAGGTCGATGGCGCGTTAGGCGGCGACGACGTCTTCCGCGATCCGGAGCGCCTGCGCGAGGCGGAGGTCCTCCTCGACCGCGCGCTCGCCGGCGCGACGCCACCACCCGGCCCGTCGGCCGCGTTCACGCGTCAGGGCTTCGAGGTCTCCTCGAGCAACCAGCTCGCCGTACGCGCCGCGGACGACATCGTCGCCGCGCCGGGTAAGCGATACAGCCCGCTGTTCATTCACGGACCGAGCGGCGTCGGCAAGACCCACCTGCTCAACGCGATCGGCAACGAGCTGGTCGACGGAAGCGGCGGCGCCTCCGCCGTCGCCTGCGTGAGCGCGCAGCTGTTCATGGACGAGCTGATCGAAGCGCTCCAGGACGGCACGGTCGAGCGGTGGCGCGCCCGCTATCGCTCGGCGGACGCGCTTCTCATCGACGACGTGCAGTTCGTCGCCGGCAAGGAGCGCACGCAGGAGGAGCTCTTTCACGTCTTCAACTCCTTGCACTCCGAGGGCAAGCAGCTGGTCTTCTGCAGCGACCGGCTGCCCCGCGAGCTCGACGGACTCGAGGATCGACTGCGGTCGCGCTTCGAGGGCGGCCTCGTGGTCGAAATGCAGTCGCCGGATCGCGCGCTGCGCGAGAAACTCTACGCGCGGTATCTCGCCGCGACTGAGCACGAACCGGGACCGGAGCTGCTGTCATACCTGGCGGAACGGTCCGCGGCGAGCGTTCGCGAAATTATAGGAATTGTAAACCGACTCGTCGCCGCCGCCGACGTCGCCGGCGCGCCGCTGACGCTCTCGGTGGCGCGCGCCGAGCTGGATCCCGACTCATCCGCCGCCGCCCGTCCGACGACGCCGGTGGTGGCGCGCGCCGCCGCCGACACGTTCTTCCTCGACGACGAAAAGGTGGTGTGGGAGTGGACGGACGCGTCGACGCGGATGATGGAGGAGCTGAAATGAGCAGAGGGCTGTGGGTTGCGGGTAGAGGGTTGCGTGAAGCGGCCAAAGGCCACTCTCTACCCATCACCCTCTACCCGGTACCGGCAGAGGCTCGCCATGGCCATTAAAGGCTCCCTCAAGGAGGCAAGCCTCCCCGACGTGTTGCAGCTCCTCGCGATGGGGAAGAAGACCGGCTGCCTCGCGGTCACGCATCGAAGCAACTTCGGCTACATCTTCTTCGAGAAGGGGCGGATCTCCTACGCGTCGATCGTGAATCGTCGCGATCGGCTCGGCGACATGCTGGTGAAGAACGCCGTGATCTCGCAGCAGCAGCTCGACAACGCAGTCGCCGAGCAGTCGAAGACGCGGGAGAAGCGGATCGGCGAGCTCCTCGTCGAGCAGAGTGCCCTCACACGCGAGGAGCTGCATCAATACGTCCGTCGCCAAATCGAAGAGGCCGTGTACTTCCTCTTCACGTGGATGCAGGGGACGTTCAACTTCGAGGCCGACGTCCATCCGGAAGAGCAGGACCTCCTCGTCTCGATCAATCCGGAATCGCTGCTCCTCGAGGGCGCGCGGCGCATGGACGAGTGGAATCTCGTCGAGAAGAAGATTCCGAGCTTCGATCTCGTCTTCGAGATCGATCAGTCGCAGGTCAAAGCCATGGAAGCGGAGCTCACCGAGGAGCAGCGCACCGTGCTCGAGCTCGTCGACGGCCAGCGCGACGTGCAGGCCATCATCGAGGAGTCGGGATTGGTGGAGTTCGAGGTCGGCAAGGCGCTTTATGGTTTGATCACCGCCGGCTTCGTGCACCGCGTCGGGCGCACGAAGGCGCACGCCGATCCGCAGGTTTCGGAAACGCGCATCGAAGAACATCGCAACCTCGGCATCGCGTTCTACAAGACCGGCATGCTCGACGAGGCGTTGCGCGAGCTGCGCCGCGTACTCGAGCTACGCCCGAACGATTCATCGGCCCGCTTCTTCATCGGGCTGGCGCTGGCGCGCCAATCCAAGTGGGCCGAGGCAACGACTGCGCTCAAGGAAGCGTCGGCTCAGGCGGGGGTCCGATACGCCGTGCTTCACAATCTGGCCTACGTGCTCGAGCGCCAGGGGCGCTACGCCGAAGCGCTGACCGCGCTGCAGGAGGCCGCGCGTCGCGGCGGCGCGACGGACGCGCGCGTGCAGACCTCGATCGGTGTCGTCGCTCTGCTGGCCGGCGACGTCGCGAGCGCCGACAGCGCGTTATGCGCGGCGCGGCCACTGTTCGGGAATCGTCCGCCGACCGCGGCGTGGTTCCACTATGCCGCCCTCACCGCGGCGCTGCTCGGCGATCATCAACGCGCCGCGGAGCTTCTCACCGAGGGAATCACCGCGCATCCGCACGCCGCCGCCCTCCACAACAATCTTGCCGTCGTGCGCGAACGACAGGGCAAGTACGAGGTGGCGCTCGAGACGGTGGAGAAGGGCATGCAGGAAGATCCCGGCCTCGCGCAACTGCAGAAGAATCTGGGCGACCTTCTCTATCGCACCGGGCGGTACGACGACGCATTCGAGGCGTATCAGCGCGCGGTGAAGGCGAACCCGGACATTGGCGGCGACGTCTACCTCAAGCTGGGCAACATTCGATTCCGGCGTCACGATCGTGACGAAGCCGTGCGCTGTTGGGAGCGCGCCCTCGAGCTGGATCCGGACAACGCGATTGTCCGTACCAATCTCGAGTCGGTGCGCCAGGTGCTCGGATGATTCGCCGCCAACAGGTCGCCGCGGCGGCGCCGCCGCCACCGGCGGCGCAGCTCGACCACGAGTTCGAGGAGCTGACGCGAAAGATCTCACGCGATCGGGGCTTCGCCTGCGCGAGCTACAAGGAGAAATGCCTTCGCCGGCGCATCGCCGTGCGGATGCGCGCGCGCGGCGTGCACACATACGCGGACTATGCTCGCGTCCTGGACAGCGATGGCGCCGAGTACGACCGGCTGCTCGACGCGCTCACCATCAACGTCACCAAGCTGTTTCGCAATTGGTCGATGTACGAGGTGCTCGCCGGCGTCGTCGTCCCGACGCTGTGGAAGGTGGACACCGGGGCGCTGCACATCTGGTCCGCCGGGTGCTCGAGCGGGGAAGAGCCGTACTCGCTCGCGATGCTCTTTCATCGTTATGCGGCAATCCACAATCATCTCGCGCGCGCCTCTCGGATCGACGTGCGCGGGACCGACATCGATCGCGCGAGCCTCGCCGCGGCCGAGCGGGGTGAGTTCGCGGAAGGCGCCTTCGAGGAGACGCCGCCGGAGCTGCGCGAACGCTATTTCACCGGGGCGTCGCCCTTCACGATCGTCCCCGACATCCGGCGGCTCGTCCGCTTCGAGCGACGCGATCTGTTGGAGGAGTTCCCGAAGGCGCCCGGTGGCTTTCAGCTCGTCAGCTGTCGGAATGTGCTCATCTATTTCGACCGCGAGACGCAGGAGCGGCTGTTGATGCGCTTTCACGAGGCGCTCGCGCCGGGCGGGTATCTCGTGCTGGGCAAGGTGGAGACGCTGCTCGGTCCGGTGCGCTCCCGCTTCGCTTCGATCGATGCGCGCGAGCGTATCTTCCGCCGCGCATGATCGACGCCGATTCGACGACCGAGATCCGCGTCAAGGTCGCCGACTGCGGCGTCGGCCGTGATGAGCAAACGCTCATTACGATCGGCCTCGGGTCGTGTGTCGCGATCGCGCTCTACGACCACGTCGCCCGCGTCGGTGGCCTCGCGCACACCCTCCTCCCCGACGAATCGATGGCGCGCGACCGCTCCAATCCCGCCAAGTTCGCCGGCCCCGCGATCGCGCTGCTGCTCGCCGAAATGACCCGGCTCGGCGCCGACGTCCGCCGCATGCGCGCGAAGCTCGTCGGCGGCGCCAGCATGTTCTCGAATCTGATTCCCGCCGGCGGCATCAACATCGGCGATCGCAACGTCGCCGCCGCGCGTCAGGCCTTGCACGCGCGCGGCGTGCCGATCGTCGCCGAGGACGTCGGGAGCGACTACGGTCGCAGCGTGCACTTCTTTCTCGACGACGGGCGCGTCGAAGTCCGCTCGCTGAAAAAGGGGAATCGTGTCCTCTAGCGCCGCCTCCGTGGGCCCGCGCCGCGCCGAGGGCGGTGCGCCGCTCTCCGTGCTCGTCGTCGACGACAGCGCGTTCATGCGCCGCCTCATCACGCAGATTCTCGAGAGCTCCGGCGAGTTTCGCGTCGCCGGAACGGCGCGCAACGGGCTGGACGCGCTCCAGAAGGTCCACGCGCTCGATCCGGAGCTCGTGACGATGGACGTCGACATGCCCGAGCTCGACGGGCTGCAGGCGTTAGGCTACATCATGAGCGAGACGCCGCGACCCGTCGTCATGCTGAGCGCGGCGACGACGCACTCCGGTCACGACGCCACGCTTCGGGCGCTCGAGTTGGGCGCGGTCGACTTCGTCCGCAAGCCGTCGGGGGCGATCAGCCTCGATCTCGCGCGCATCACCGACCGGCTGCTCGCCGCGCTGCGCGCCGCCGCGCAAGCGAACGTGCGCGGCGTTCGCATGCTGGCTCTCACGCGCCTGCCGGTGCGCGGCACGCCCGCGCGACCGATGCCTGTGGTGCCGCCGCTCGCCTCGGCGCGCTCCGTCGTGCCCGGCAGCGGTGCGACGCGTGTCGTCGCGATCGCCTCCTCCACCGGCGGTCCACGCGCGCTCGCGGAAGTCTTGCCGAATCTCCCGCGGGAGTTGGGGGCGGCGGTGCTCGTCGTCCAGCACATGCCGGCCGGATTCACGAAGAGCCTGGCGCAACGGCTCCACGCGATGAGCAGACTTCCGGTGAGCGAAGCCGAGGCGGGGGAGCCGGTCCTCTCCGATCGCGTGTATCTGGCGCCTGGCGGGCTCCACATGGCGGTGACGGGCGCGTCCGGCTCGGCGACGATTTCGCTCGAGAATTCGCCCGCAATCTGGGGCGTCCGTCCGTCCGCGGATCCACTCTTCCGATCGGTCGCGGAGCGATTCGGAAACGAGGTTGTGGCGGTGGTGCTCACCGGCATGGGTCGCGACGGGGCCGATGGGACGCGCCTCATCCGTCAAGCGGGTGGACGCGCGGTGCTGCAGGACCGGGCCACGTCCACGATTTTCGGTATGCCTAACGCGGCGCTCCAGATCGCCGGCGCCGATCGCGTTGCAGCCCTCGGGGAGATCGCGCCCACGATCGTGGCGATGCTGCAGGGGTTGGGGCCGAGGGGGGGCCGGGCGGGAGCAGGTCCGTAGCCCTATTCCCCTGGCCCCAACCCCGTGTCCCGTGACTGCCCACCGGGGCCGACTGTCATACTCATGCCATGACATCACGAGCCGGCGACGACAGCGCATCCGTACTCTCGATCGAGGACTTTGCCGCCTCGATCGCGGCGTCGCTCGCGGCGTCGGCGCAGGCGGCGTCCGCGGTCGAAAACGGGTCCGACGGCGCCACCGAGACACTGTCGTTTCGCGAGCGAGTGCGCCGTCGCGCCGGCATTGCCCAATTGCTCGTGTTTCGCGTCGCGGGCGAGCTGTTCGCCGTCGAGCTGATCACCGCCGAGGAAGCGATCGACATGCCGACATTGCATCGGCTGCCGGAAATGCCACCGGCGATGCTGGGCGTGTTCACCCTGCGCGGAGCGCTCGTTTCCGTATTCGAGCCGCGGGGTACGCTCGGCATTCCGTGCGCCAACGCCGCCACGGCGGTGGTGTTCTGCGGCGGCGAACGACGCGTCGCGATCGCGACCGACGACGTCGACGATGTCGTGACCGTCGACCTGCGCAACGTTCGCGAAGCACCCGGCGCGCAAGGCAAGGACGGCGCCCTGCTCGGGATCGTCCACCGCGATTCGGACCTCATTGCCCTCCTCGATGCGGAGGCACTCGTTGCCGCGCATCGGTCGGCCACTGCCGTGCTCGAGGAGCCGGCCGAGGAGACTGTATGAACAGCGAGGCGACCAAGCTCGTGAACTTTCGACTCGGCGACGATCTGTTCGCCGCCGACATCTTCGCCGTCGAGCGCGTGCTGCGCTACCAAGCGCCACGCGTGCTTCCCGACGTGCCCAGCTGGATCGAAGGGGTGATCGAGTACCAAAACCGCGTCATTCCGGTGGTGAATCTGCGCCGACGCTTCGAGCTCGCCGATCGCGAGCCGGCGCCGGACACGCGCATCGTCGTCCTCAATGCGCGCGGCGACTGGATCGGCATCGTCGTGGACTCGGTGGTGGAAGTCTCGACGGTGGAGCCGGGAAGCATCTCGATGGCGCCGACGTTCTTTCGCGGCCTTGCCGGCGAGTATCTCAAGGGGATCGTGCGGCGCGGGGAGGGGCAGCGTCTCGTGATCGTGCTCGACGTCGAGCAGCTGCTGTCGTCCACGGAGCGCATCGCGCTGCAGCTCGGGAGCGCTCGCGGAACGCCGATCGTGAGTAACGCCGCCGTCGATGCCTAACGGGAGCGGGCCGGCGCCGTCCTTTCGCGAACGGTACGGCGCGCTGCAGCAACGGCTCGCCGGCCAGGACGCGGCGAAAGAGCTCGACGCGCTCAAGGCGGAGATCGGCGCGCTGTTCAAGCACCTCGAACAGGAGATCGGTGAGCTCAGCACGCTGCGCGACGACGTGAAGCAACTCGTCGAGCGATGGAAGACGCTCCGCGCGCAGCACGGGGGCAACGGCAACTCCGGCGTTCACGCCGCCGCCGTCGCGCCGTCGAACGCGCCGCAATTCACCGGCGAGCGGCCGGTCGTGCGCGCCGATCACATCGGGGCGTCGACGTTCATCGAAAAGGGATGGAGTAAACTCTCACTCGGCGATCACGGCGGCGCCGAGGTCGCGCTCCGAAAGGCGCTGGAGCTCTCGCCTAACGATCCTCAAGCCGACGCGCTCCTCGGGTGGGCGCTGATGCTGCAGGAGAAGTACGACGACGCCCTCCTCATGTTCCAGAAGGTGCTGATGCGGCAGCCCCAGAATGCGCTGGCGCGCATCAACGTGGGCTACATCTGCCTCAAGAAGCGC
Organism: Gemmatimonadaceae bacterium; assembly: GCA_036557635.1. Taxonomy (GTDB): domain Bacteria; phylum Gemmatimonadota; class Gemmatimonadetes; order Gemmatimonadales; family Gemmatimonadaceae; genus AG2. The sequence continues at coordinate 61,730 of DATBHD010000350.1, read as the reverse complement.
ATCTTCGGCGAGGCGATCGAACACCTCTCGCGGGCCATTCGCCTCGACAATGACAAGAAGGCGATGCTCTATGCGCACTTCTATTTGGGGCTCGTGTACCTCGAGCGCGACATGTTCGAGGATGCGCAGACCTTTTTCCGCAAGACGATCGCGCTGGGGCCCGGTTTGATCGAAGCCTACTTCGAGCTTGGCCGCGCGTTCTGGTTCAATGGGCAGCGCGACGAGGCGATCGAGACATGGAAGAGCGGCTTCGCGGCGAACAAGTTTAATCCATGGGGAAAGCGCTGCGAGGAGGTCCTGGCGACCGTGGAGAAAGGGGGAGAACCCTAAGGGGTAGAGGACTGTGGGTCGAGGGTGGAGGGTGGAGCGTAGTGCGCAAAGCGTGGTTGTTCTCCAGTACCATGGCTCTCCTCGCGCCGTTACACCCTCCACCCTCCACCCTCTACCCTCCATCCTCTACCCTCCACCCTCCACGCTCTGCTCTCCACGCGCCGGCCTCCGCGCAAGACGGCGCCCCCATTCGCATCGATCGCGGACGATTCACGGTGGTCAGTTATCCTGGCGACGCGAAGCTCGCGGCCGCGCTGCTCGCGCGTGCGCTCGCTACAGACACCTTCCCGGGGCTGCCGCGTCCATCGCAGCGCGTGATCATCGCGATCGCGCCGGACCAGCAACGCTTTCGTCAGTGGGCCGGACCGGGCGCGCCCGAGTGGGGAGCAGCGCTCGCCTTCCCGGAATCACGACGCATCGTGATGCAGGGACACAGCGCGAGCTCGGATGCCGGGGATCCGTTCGAGGTGCTGCGCCACGAGCTCGCGCACCTCGCGCTGAACGAGTATCTCGGCGACCTCGCGCCCCGATGGTTCGATGAAGGGTATGCGAGCTACGCCGCACGAGAGCTCGGCCGCAACGACGTGCTCGCGGCGAACCTTGCGCTTGCCATACGCGGGACACCGACCTTCGACGAGCTCGATGAGCGCTTCGGTGAGGGCGCGACGAGTGCACAGGCCGCGTACGCGCTCGCCTATCGCGCCGTCGACGATCTGGCGACGATCGATCCATCGCACGGACTGGTCCTCTTCTTTCGCGACTGGAAGCAGAGCGGATCGCTCGATCGCGCGATCCGCTCCGCGTTCGGCGTGACGCTCGCGATGTTCGAGCATGACTGGCAGCAGCGCACGCGGCGACGCTACGGTGGACTCGCGTTGTTCAGCGACTTGACAATCGCGAGCCTCGTTGTGCTTTTGCTCATCGCCCCGCTCTACGTCGCGCGCCGCCGGCGGGACAGGCGCCGGATGGCCGCGCTCGTCGCCGCCGACAATCTCGAAGCGCGAGTGACGCCGAGCCCGCTCGATGTGTTCATTGAGTCGGTGGATTCGAAAGACAACCCTGGCGACGACGCACCGCCACCGGACGATCAGACGGGAAGAGTCGGTCCGGATGACGATTGGCACCCCGAGTGAGCGCGGCGGGGCTCCAGGACGCAGATTCATCGAACCTTAACCTTGAATTCACGTAACTTCGCTTCGTAACGTCGCTTGACAGCGATTTCGTGCCGGCCTATCCTACGGCCCTATGGCGAATAGCGAGACGAGTACGCGGACCCGCGGCATAGTGTGGTGGGGTGCGGCGGCATTGACTCTCCTCGCGGGTTACGCGACCCTTGCGAGCGGCAGCGAAACGGTAGCTCCGCTGCTGCTCGTTGCCGGTTATTGCGTGCTTGTTCCGCTTGCCATCCTCAAATCCTGATGTAGTAGACATGAAGGTGGGCGCCCGCCCACTTGGTCGAAGTCGAGCGACAACCAGCCGCGGCGCGCGCGTCGCAAGAACCCAAAGGACGTGCGCTCGAGAGGGCGAATAGCTCAGTTGGTTAGAGCACCCGCCTTACACGCGGGATGTCGGGGGTTCGAGTCCCTCTTCGCCCATGCCTGGCGGTTGCACAACGAGTGATCGGCAGCGTGGTTATGCAGTCGGGCAGTTTGAGGTTGCGTGAGGGATCTTTGTAGGGCGATCTCGGGTAATTCTCGTCAAACGTTTGGGAGGAGCTCCGACAGTGATGGCATCTCGACGCCGTGCGCTCACGGCGGCCGGCGCAATCGCGATTACCGCGGTAAGCGCAACGCGGATCGTTCGGGCGCAAGCTCGTGGCCAGCAGCCTGGCGCCGATACACCGCGCATTCTGATCGCGACCTGTCACACGCCCACTGCGGCGACCAGCGCCCTCGGTGTCGACATCGCTGAAGCGGTGCGTAGCCGTGTGCAACAGGAAACGTCGATCCGGCAGCTGTACGTGCTGTCGCGCAACGACATCAACAACTATCTGACGTCCTCGGGCTACAAGGCGGATTCGGCGCTCAGCGTCTCCGACCTCAAGGAGCTCGCGAAGCTGATGCGAGCGGACGAGATCCTCGACTGCTTGGGCGCGAAGACGCCTAACGGCGTTCGCGTCGACGCGCGCCTCCTGCTGGCGCGCGACGTATCGCTCGCGCAGCCGCTTCCCGCGGTCGACGCGCGGGATGCGGGTGACGCCGCGAAGAAGCTGGAGCGCGAGCTCACCGATGCGCGTAAGGCGCTCCCCGAATACCACAAGTGCGAGACCGCGCTCCGCGATCAGAAGTGGGCCGAGGCAGCCGCGGCCGCGCGCGCCGGCCTCGCGAAGGACGCGAGCAGCACATTGTCGCGGCTGTGCCTGATGTCTGCCTATCAATACGGCAAGAGCGGACCGGATTCGGTGCTCAAGGTCGCCGAAGAGATCATGCATGCCGACTCGACCAACACCCTCGCGATGCGCAATGCCGTCGACGCCTACATGGCGAAGAACGACACGACGCATGCCGTGCAAACGATGCAGCGCCTCGCACGCTTCGACCCGAGCGTTCGTCAGCAGCTGGTCGGCATGCTCGGCGCGATGAACAAGCCCGATGTCGCGCTTCCGTTCATCGCCGAAATGTTGCAGGACAATCCGGGCGACCCGCAGCTCCTTCGCCTCCGCTTCCTGCTCCTCGCGAGCGCCAAGGAATACAAGAAGGCGCTCGCCGCGGGTGAAGAGTGGATGAAGGCCGACACGGCCGCGGCGACGGCGGATCTCCACACGCGCATGATTGCGATTGCCTCCGCCGACAGCCAGCCGCAGCTGGCGTCGCAGTACGCCGCGCGCGCCGTGCAGAAGTTCAATAACAACGCCGACCTGCACATGCTGTACGCGCAGACGCTGCGAAAGTCGGGTCAGCTGCAGCAGTCGCTCGATGCGGCGAAGCGCGCCGTCGAGCTCAACCCGAAGGTCGAGAACGGGATTCAGTTCGTGCTCGTGACCTACGGCGACTTGAAGCAGACGGATAGCGCCATGGCCTGGGGCCGTCGCGCGGTCGCGGGCGGCGCCGACAAGGCTGCCGTTGGCCAGGGCCTTCTGCCGATCGTCGGCGTGGCCGTGAAGGCGGCGCAGGATACGGCGGGCAAGGATGCCGCCGGCGTCCGTCAGGGGTGGATGAACGCGTACCAACTTTCGAGCACGGTGGACAGCATCGCACCGTCGCCGCAGCTCAAGCTCTACATCGGCTTGGCGGCGTTCCAGGTCGGTTTGAACGCACTGCAGAACCTCAATAAGTCCCGCCTTTGCTCGGATGCTCAGCTCGCCGACGACATGTGGTCGGCTTCGCAGATCGTCCTGCCGCAAGCCGCCGCGTTCGACCGCAATACGGCCGGCCAGTTGATGGGCGCGATTCAGCAGTACTATCCAACCATTCCGCCGGCGAAGAAGGCGTTGTGCAAGACGGCGACGCGATCCGGCACCAAGCACTAGTCGTTAGGTCGTATTGAAACGAGAAGCCCGCCGTCACGAGACGGCGGGCTTTTTTTTTTCATGCTGACGACGTGGGCTCGCCCGACGCGTCGGGCAGGTGCATAACGTGAACCCAGAGATCTTTCGCCCGCGCGGCGTAGTCGAGCCTCTGCCCTTCGACGCTCTCACCATCGACGTTCACGCTCAACGCCGCGACGGAATCGACGACGAGCGAAGGCACCTGCGCGTAGTGCACGCCTGGTTCAGCGAGATGCTCGCCGCGCTTGATCTTCAACGCCAATCGAGCGAAATCCGCGCGCCCCATCGATTCCACGACGCACACGTCGAGCAAACCGTCGGTGACCGACGCGTTAGGCGTCACGAGCGTCCCGCCACCGGAGGCGCGCGTCACGCCCACCGCGAACATCAGGAACTCCCCGCTGAAATCGAAACCGCGCCCGCGGAAGGTCGCGCGGTGCGGTTCGAGGTCGGCGAGCTTGCGAACGCCGGAGATGGCGTACGCCACCGGCCCGAGTGTCTCCTTCACCTCCGGCGGCGTCTCCGCCGTCGCCTCGGCGCCAACGCCACCGGTCGACATGTTCACGAACCGGCGACCGTTGAGCGTCCCTGTATCGATACGCACCGGCTTGCGATGCAGGATAACATCCATCGCATGATCGGCGTCGGCGGGAATGCCGGCCTGCGTCGCGAAATCGTTCGCCGTGCCGAGGGGAATGATGCCGAGGGGCGTGTCGAATCCGTCGAGCCCGTTCACGACTTCGTTCACCGTGCCGTCCCCTCCGACGGCGATCACCGCGTCCACTCCGGCGCGCGCCGCCGCGGCGGCCATCGCCGTCGCGTCTCCCGCTTCGAGTGTCACGTGAGGCTCGACGACGTGTCCCTTCGCCCTCACCCAGTCGATCAGATGACGCACATCCTCGCGCTCGGCGCGCGCGCCGTGAATGATCATCGCGAAGTGTCGATGACCACTGCGAATCATCGAGGCTCGAGCTCGGTGACCGGGCAGGGAGCTAGCAGGAGCACGTGGCAAAGGACGCGGGAGTTGGCGCGTCGAGGAAGGTGCGATTAGAATGTGCGCCCCGTCTCCCGACGCCGACGGTTCCAACTGGGATAGCGCATATCACGCGCCTGTGCTCGCCAGAGAGGTCGTCGACCTCCTGGGAGCGAGCGATTGTGTTCTGGATGGAACCCTGGGCGGAGGAGGACACTCGCTCGCCCTTCTCGAGGCGGGCGTCCGGCGCGTGATCGGCATCGATCGCGATCCGGACGCCCTCGATGCGGTTCGTGCACGCCTCGGTCCCTTCACGTCGAATGGTCGCTTCCAGGGTTACCTGGGCAACTTCGCCAACATCGATGAGATCCCCGCTCTCGCCGAGCTCCGATTCTCGGGCATACTTCTCGACCTCGGCGTCTCCTCGCACCAGATCGACGATGCGAGTCGCGGCTTCACCTTCCGCGAGGAGGCCCCGCTCGACATGCGCATGGATCGCGACCGGGAAGGTACCGCTCTCACGGCCGCGGACGTACTCAACACCTTCGACGAGCACGCGCTCGCCGCGATCTTTCGTGAGTATGGCGACGAGCATCGCGCGCACCGGCTGGCGCGAGAGATCGTCCGCCGGCGCGCGAATCGTCCCTTCGCGGTCAGTGACGACCTCGTGGGGGCAATTCGCGGCGCGTTCGGGCCACGTACTGGAGCGCCGGATTTCGCGCGACTCTTCCAAGCGTTGCGCATCGCCGTCAACGACGAGCTCACCGGGTTGGAGCGGGCTCTCCCGCTTTTGCGCGATCGTCTGGAGCCCGGCGGCGTGCTGGCGATCATCGCCTACCACTCAGGTGAGGATCGCCTGGTGAAGCACGCGTTCCGCGACTGGAGCAGCGACTGCGTCTGCCCACCCAGGCAGCCCAAGTGCACGTGCCGTGGTCATGCACTCGGCGAGCTGGTCGGCCGCAAGGCAACGACACCCGCACCAGACGAGCTCGCGCGCAACGTGCGCGCGCGCAGCGCGCGGCTGCGCGCATTCCGCCGGAGCGCGGCAACGTGAAGCGACGAGTCACGCGCCGCTCGGCGGTCGCTCTCGTGCTGCTTGGTTTCGTCCTCGTGGCCACGGGCGTCATTGCACGGAGGACGTATGGCATCGGCCAAGCGCGCCAGCTGCGCGATCTGGATCGACGGCGTCAGGCGCTCGAGGCCGAGCGCGTGAAGCTCGACGGCGAGATCCGCGACGCCTCCAGCCGCGCGAAATTGGCCGCGATCGCCGAACAACGACTCAACATGCACGTGCCCTCGCCAGACCAGGTCATCGTTCTGCCTCATCCGTCGGCAGCCGCTCGCACGCCGCGTCCATGATTCGCTCGCGCCGCATCAAGATCGTGCACGCGCTGCTGGCGCTGTTTGCGCTGGCCGTCATCGGTCAGTCGGCGCACGTGCAGCTTCTGCAGGGGCACACTTGGCGAGCGCGGGCCGCGCGGCAACAGCTGGCGCCACGCGAAATGCCGGCTCCGCGCGGCGAGATTCTCGATGCGGCCGGTTTGGTGCTCGCGCAGAGTCGCGAGATGGTGCAGCTCGAGGTCGCGCCGCGCGAAGTGAGGCCGCAGGAGCGGGCGGCCCTCCATCGAGCACTGGCGCGCGTGCAGGTGAAGCCGGAATGGATCCACCGCGCGCTCGATCCCAAGCGGGCCTGGGTGACCTTGCCCGGGCGATACCTCGCGACCGACGTCGTATCGGCGACGCGTTTTCGCGGCGTGCACGCGTCGGCGGCGAGCGTTCGTGCCTATGAGATGTCGGAGGGAACGCGGCGACTCGTCGGTCGCGTGGACGCGCAAGGCAGCGCCGTCGACGGCATCGAGTTGGCGCTCGACAGCATTCTGCGAGGAACCGCGGGGTCCGCGACCCTCGTTCGCGACATTCGCGGCCGGAGCATCGAGTCGCCTAACGCGCCACGCGTTGCACCACGTCCGGGCAACACCGTGGTGCTCACCCTGAATCACGAGTTGCAGGAGATCGCCGAACACGCGCTCGCCGACGCGGTGTCCAGGATGGATGCGGACGGAGGCGACATCGTCGTGCTCGATCCGCACGACGGCGACATCCTGGCGATGGCGAGCCGTCGACAGGATCCGCGGTCGACGTCGGCGACCGCGCTCACCGAGCCGTTCGAGCCGGGATCGACGCTGAAGCCCTTCATCGCCGCGGGTCTCCTCGCGCGGGGCCGCGCGAGCGAGCACGACATGATCAATACCGGTGACGGCATCCTCGAGCTCGAGGGACGCGTCATCCACGACGATCACCTGGTCGGCCGCGCGTCGCTCGCAACCGTGCTGCAATGGTCGAGCAACATCGGCATCGTGAAGTTCGCGCAGCGCCTCACGCCGCGCGAGGAGTTCGAAGTGCTGCGCGACTTTGGATTCGGAACGGCGACCGGAGTGCCGTATCCTTCCGAGTCGAATGGCGTGTTGCGGCCGCCCGCGCAGTGGTCGCCGCAGTCGCCGGCGTCACTCGCGATGGGCTACGAGATCTCGGTGACGCCCCTGCAGCTCGCGGTCGCGTACGCGGCCTTCGCGAACGGCGGCGAGCTGGTCGAGCCCGCCCTGGTGAAGGAGATTCGGACTCCCAGCGGAGCCGTGTTGTACGAGCACCAGAAGCGCGTCGTGCGCCGCGTTCTCACGCCCGGCGTCGCCGATCGGATGCGTAAGATGTTGCTGAACGTCGTCGAGAACGGAACGGCGCTGCAGGCGGACCTGAGCAGCTTCCTTCTTGCCGGTAAGACCGGCACGCCGCGTCGCACGGTGAATGGGCGGTACGCGGCGCAGCAGTACAATCCGAATTTCGTCGGCCTGTTTCCCGGCGACGCACCGCAGTTCGTGATCGTCGTGAAGCTCACCAATCCACGGGACGGACGAGGAAGCTTCTACAGCGCGTCCACCGCGGCGCCGCTCACGAAGACGGTGCTGCAGGCGGCACTCGCCGCGCGCGACGCAGCGCTCGATCGCCACAAGCTCGCGTCCAGCGTCGGCGGCGCGCTCGACCAACGGCCCGATTCCGCGCCGGCGCTGGGCTCCGTGCACCGTGACGATGTCTCCGCGGGCAGCGTGCCGTACGTCGTCTCGCTCTCGCAACGGCGCGGCGGTCCGCGCGCCCCCGACGTGCCGCGGGCCATCCCCGATGTTCATGGCCTGGAATTGCGCGACGCCGTGCACTCGTTGCACAGCGCCGGCTTCCACGTGCGCCTCGTGCGTGGAACGAACGGCGCGACCGAACCGGCGGCGGGCAGTCTCGCTCCCGCGGGCTCGCTCGTGCGGCTATTTCACGACTTCTAAACGGTGACGGAGTTTTCGCTCACGGATGTCCGCACCGCGCTCGCGTCGGCGGAATTGCTCTCCGATGTGCGGGGCGCGCTGCCGCCGACGGCGCTCGGCATCACCGACGACAGCCGCCAGGTGCGTCCCGGCTCGGTCTTCATCGCCGTCCGGGGGACGGAGCGGGACGGCCACGACTTCCTCGACGCCGCGCGCGGCGCGGGCGCGGTTGCCGCCATCGTCGAGCAGCCGGATCGCGTTCCCGCCGGACTGCCGGCGCTCGTCGTCGGCGATGGGCGGCGTGCCGCGCCGCTCGCCGCCTCCGCGGCATACGGGTGGCCGGCGCGGTTCCTCCAGCTCGTCGGCGTCACGGGCACCAACGGCAAGACGACGACGGTGAACATGCTTCGCCACATCCTCGACGGCCGCGACGCGCGCAGCGCGTCGATCGGAACACTGGGTGTGCTCGTCGGGAGTGCCGGGGAGCCCGTCGAGGGGGGCGGCGGCCTAACGACGCCCGGGCCGGTCGAGCTCCAGCGATTGTTGCGCACGCTCGTCGACCGCGGCATCGGCAAGGTGGCGATGGAGGTCTCGTCGCACTCGCTGCACCAGCGCCGTGTCGACGGCGTGCAGTTCGACGTCGTCGTCTTCACGAACCTCACCCAGGAGCATCTCGACTACCATGGCACGATGGAGGAGTACTTCCGCGCCAAAGCTCGGCTGCTCGACTATCTCAAGCCACATGGCACGGTCGTGTACAACCTCGACGAGAAGACGTGGGCGAATCTGCGCACCGACCGTCGAAAGGTGGCCTTCAGCGAGCGCGTGATGACGGCCGAGGTCCACGCCGAGCAGGCGCAGTTCGGTCCGCGCGGCAGCCAGTGGACGCTGGCGCTGGGCGGGGATCGCCTGCCGGTTCGCTTGCCGCTCATCGGCGACTTCAACGTCATGAATGCCCTCGGCGCGGCCGCGGCGGCGTACGCGTTAGGCGCGGCAACGTCGGAGATCGCCGCACGTCTTTCCTCCCTCCCGCAGGTGCCCGGCCGGCTGGAGCTGCTCAACGAGTCGCCCGCCGTGCTGCGCGACTACGCGCACACGCCAGACGCGCTCGAGCGCGCCCTCCAGGCGGTGCGTCCGTTCACGCGGGGACGATTGGTCGTCGTGTTCGGCTGTGGCGGCGATCGAGACAGGCAAAAGCGGCCGGTGATGGGGGAGATTGCCCAACGGCTGGCCGACGTCGCGATCGTCACCAGTGACAACCCACGCACCGAGGATCCGGAGCGGATCATCGACGACATCGAGCGGGGGATGATCGGCGGCAAGCATGAGCGGATCACCGATCGCCGCCAGGCGATTTCGCGATCACTCGCGATCGCCGGACCCGACGACGTCGTCCTCCTCGCGGGCAAAGGACACGAGACGTACCAGGTACGCGGGACGACCAAATACCCCTTCGACGAGAAGGAGATCGTGAAATCGCTCATCGCGACCGATTAGAATTGCGCTCATGACTTTCTGGACTTGGGACCGCGTCGCCGATGCGCTCCAGCCGCTCGCGTGTGTGAACCTGCCCCGCGGGTCCGCGTCATTTTCACGCGTCTGGACGGACACGCGGACCATCGCGAAGGGCGACCTGTTCGTTGCGCTCGTCGGCGAGCGATTCGACGCGCACGAGTTTCTGGCGCAGGCGGTCGCGAGTGGCGCCGCCGGGCTGGTCGTCGCGCGCGTCGACAAGGCGCGCGGCTTGGGCGTGCCGGTGTTCGAGGTGAGCGACACGCTCGCGGCCCTCGGCGCGCTTGGCCGCTATCGCCGCTGCGCCTGGGGAAACCCGGTGGTTGGCGTCGTGGGCACGAACGGAAAGACGAGCACCAAGGAGCTGCTGAAGGCGACGTTAGGCAGCACGCTCGAGACACACGCGACCCACGGGAATCTCAACAACCTCGTCGGCGTGCCACTCACGCTCCTGGCGATCCCCGACGCCGCCGACGTCGCCGTCGTCGAGATGGGGACGAACCAGCCGGGCGAGGTGGCGCGACTGCGGGCGATCGTGGAGCCGAATGTCACGGTGGTGACTTCGATCGCCGAGGAGCATCTCGAGGGGTTGGGAGATCTCGCGGGGGTGATGCGCGAGGAGCTCGCGGGCTGCGATCGGGTGGCAACGGCGGTGGTTCCGTCGAATCAGGCGGACGTCGTCGCCGAGGCGCGCCGGCGCGCGCGGACGGTCGTCTCCGCGGGACTCGACGAAGGCGACGTCCGTCCCGAGCGATGGTCGCTGAACGCGGATGGCAGCGGCCGAATCACAATCGATGGCGTCGAGATCCGGGTGCCCCTTCGGGGGGTTCATAATTTGCGAAACACGATGCTCGCGCTGGCCGTGGCCCGGGAGCTCGGTGTTCCGCTGGAGCGCGCCGCGAACGGTATTGGAGCGATGCCCGTGCCGCCGATGCGCTCGAACGTGGAGCAGCTGGGTCGGGTGACGTTGGTCAACGACGCGTACAACTCGAATCCGGGGTCGGCACGCGCGGCGCTGGAGCTTCTGCAACACGCGGGGCGCGGCAGGCAGCGTGTCGCGGTGCTCGGCACGATGCTCGAGCTGGGTCCGGGCGGCCCGGCGCTGCACGAGGCCCTGGCGCGCGACGCGCTTGCCTCGCCGATCGAGCTCATCGCGGGGCTTGGCGAGTTTGCGACGGCGCTGGAGCGAGCAGCGAATGGGTCCGCGCGGGACCGCCTCGTGACGGCGAACGATGTGGAGAGTCTCTGGAATCGGCTCTCTTCGCGTCTCGAGCAAGACGCGGTTATCCTGCTCAAAGCGTCGCGCGGAGTGCGCTTGGAGCAGCTCGTCCCGAAGATCCGAGAGTGGGCAACCCTGTAGACCCTGGCCCTTTGCTCTACTACCTCCTCGTCCCTCTCATTCCGAAGTACCGCATTCTCAACCTGATCAACTACATCTCCTTCCGCGCGGTGATGGCGGCGGTGACCGGGTTGATCCTGTCGTTCATCCTCGGACCGATCATTCTCTCCGCGCTGCGTCGTCAGGCGGTCCACCAGGTCGTCCGGGAGGGGACGCCGGAGACGCACGCCTCGAAGGGCACCACGCCAACGATGGGCGGGTTGATCATCATCGCCTGCTCGATGATTCCGATACTTCTCTGGTCGCGCTTCAGCCTCCGGCGGCCGTATGTGCTTGTCGCGATGTTCGTCATGCTGTGGATGGGCGCGATCGGTCTCCTCGACGACTACCTCAAGCTCAAGCAGAAGCGGGAAGGGAAGAAGAACAGCGGCCTCGTCGAGCGGTACAAGCTCGCCGGACAGGTCATCGTCGGCGTCGCTCTGGGCTGGTATCTGTGGCAGCATCCCCTGGTGCCGTATCTACCGGGCGCGTCGACAGGCGTTCCATTCTTCAAGTATGTCGTCGTCGTTCCGGCCGCGGGGTTCGCGTGGCTCTACGTCGTGTTCACCACGTTCATTCTCACCGGCACGAGCAACGCGGTGAACATGACCGACGGTCTCGATGGACTCGCCGCCGGTCTCGGCGCGATCGCCTTCGGCACGTTCGCGATCTTCAGCTACATCATGGGCCGAATCGACGCGAGCCAATACCTCCAGATGTTCTACCTCGCCGATGCCGGGGAGCTCACGATCTTCTGCCTCTCGATCGTCGGTGCCTTGATCGGGTTTCTCTGGTTCAACACGCACCCGGCCGACGTGTTCATGGGCGACACGGGATCGCTCGCCCTCGGCGGCGCGTTGGGCGCGGTTGCGATTTTGCTCAAGTCCGAGTTCCTGCTTGCCTTCGTCGGCGCGGTGTTCGTCGCCGAAACGATGTCGGTCATCTTGCAGCGCTACGTGTTCAAGTACCGACGCAAGCGTTATGGCCTGGCGTACGCGCAGAAGCACAAGGTTTTCCGCAAAGCGCCGCTGCATCACCACTTCGAGATGCTGGGGTGGGATGAGGCGAAAGTCGTCGTGCGTTTCTGGATCATCGGAATTCTCTGCGCGTTCTTCGCGCTCACGACGATCAAACTCCGCTAAACGGTGACGGCGCAACCGCAGCGACGCGTCTCCGAGCCGGCGATGCCGGCCGGATGGCTGAACGGCGAGATCGCCGTCATCGGCCTCGCGCGCAGCGGGCGCGCGGTCGCGACCCTCCTCGCGCGGACCGGCGGCAATGTCTACGCGTCGGACTCGGGAACGGGCAAGGCACTCGACGCCGCCGCGGCGGCGCTGCGTGAGGAGAAGGTGGACGCGCAGGTCGGCGCGCACGACCTCGAGCGCATTGCTCGCGCGTCGTTGCTCGTGGTCAGTCCGGGGGTGCCGCCGGAGGCGCCACCGCTCGCGGCGGCCAGGGCGCGGGGAATCGAGATCGTCAGCGAAGTGGAGATCGCCCTGCGCCTGCTCCCCAATCTTCGCTACATCGCGATCACCGGGACGAACGGGAAGACGACGACTACCGCGCTGGCCGGGCACCTCCTGACCGCGCTCGGACATCGCGCCGTTGCCGCGGGCAACATCGGACTTCCTCTCGCGGAGATAGCGCTCCGTCCGACGCCGCCGGACTGGGTGGCGCTCGAGATTTCGTCGTTCCAACTGCACGACACGCCGAGCATCGACCCGCGCGTCGGCGTGCTCACGAATCTCTCCGCGAATCACCTCGATCGTTATGCGAGCATCGAAGAGTATTACGGCGACAAGGCGTTGCTCTTCCGCAACGCGACCGCCGCGTCGCACTGGGTGACGAATGGCGACGACGTGGTTGTCGAGGCGCTGGCCGAGGCGGCGGCGGGAATTCACTGTCGGTTCTCGGTGCGCGGTCGCAGCGATGCCTGGCTCGATCGATCGAAGGGAATGCTGGAGATCCTCGGTGAGCCGCTGCTCGCGCGAAGCGATCTGCAGTTGATCGGCGATCACAACGTCGCCAACGCGCTCGCCGCCGGCCTGGCCGTGGTACTCGCGAGCGAATCGCATCGGACACCGGAAGCGCTGGGCGCCATTGCCCGCGGACTGCGGTCATTTCAAGGGCTCGAGCACCGGATCGAGACGGTGACGGAAGCCAACGGCGTTCTCTGGATCAACGATTCGAAGTCCACGAATCTCGCGTCCACGGAAATTGCACTGCGCGGGATGACGCGACCGACGGTGCTCCTACTCGGCGGCCGGCACAAAGGCGAGCCGTACACGGCCCTCGAGAAGGAGATACGACGCACGGTGAAAGTGGTGATGGCGTACGGGGAGGCCGCGCCGATCATCGAGGGTGACCTCGGGAGCATCGTCCCCGTCGAGCGGTTGGGATCGTCGTTTCACGATGTCATCACCGCGGCGCGTCGAGCGGCGACGGCGGGCGACGTCGTACTGCTGTCGCCGGCGTGCTCGAGCTACGACATGTTCGAGAACTATGAACAGCGCGGACGTGAATTCAAGCGACTCGTGAGCCAGAGCGGCGCGAGCCGGAAGCATTCGCCAACGATAAGGCGTGAGACGCAGCAGTGAACGGAGGAGCGGCATCGTGAAGGGAGGGGGGGGACGCGCCACGCGCGAGGATGCCTTTGCGGCGGTGGCGGCGCAGGGACGCCGTCCCGCCGACGGCGCCGAGCGCGCGCCGGAGTCGCGGCGTGGCGAGCGAACGCGCTGGCGCATGGGCGCCGAGGCGCAGTGGCTCGTGCTCGTGAGCTCCGTCCTCCTCGCATACGGATTGGCGGTGCTCTACAGCGCGAGCGCCCTCGTCGCGATGAACGAAAATCATGGCAGCGCGTTCTACCTCGTCCGTCAAATCACGGGCGCGGCGGTGGGCGCCGTCGCGTTCGCGATCGTCGCGAAGATCGACGCCGAGAAGTGGCGCGCCTGGGCTTGGCCACTGATGCTCCTCGCCATCGCGACGATGTTGTTGACGTTGCTGCTGCCCGACTCCATCGCGCCGCGCATCAACGGCTCCAAGCGTTTCCTGTTCGGGAGCTCGTTCCAGCCATCGGAGCTGGGGAAGCTCGGCGTGATCGTGTGGTGCTCGATGCTGGTCGTGCGCAAGGGCGACTCGCTCCGCCGCCTAACGAAAGGCCTGGTTCCATTTCTCGTCGTCATCGGCCTCCTCGACGTGCTCGCCGCGCTCGAGCCGGACCTGTCGGTGTCGATGTTGTACACGCTGCTGATGGCGCTGTTGCTCTTCGTCGGCGGGGCGCGCATGAGCCACTTCGTCGCGCTCGGCGCGCTCACCATCCCGGTGCTCTGGCACAAGATCGAACGACTGCAGTACGCCTTCCTGCGGGTGACGACGTTTCTCGATCCCGGCAGCGCGCCGTCGGTGGTGAATTACCAGCTGAAGCAATCGCTGCTCGCGGTAGGCTCGGGCGGCGCCTTCGGCGTGGGATTCGGCGAGGGACGCCAGCAGGCCGGCTTTCTCCCGTATCCGTACAGCGACTTCATCGCGAGCAACATCGGGGAGGAGTGGGGCTTCATCGGGCTTGCGGCGATCACCATCGCTTTCGCGATCTACGCCTTGCTCGGCTTCCGCATTGCTCGTAAGGCACGATCACCGTTCCTGCAGCTGGTCGCGGTCGGCCTCACGTTCGTCACCGTGCTCACCGCCTATCTGCACGTCGGCGTCGTGATCGGCCTGCTGCCGACGACGGGTTTGACATTGCCGTTCGTGTCGTATGGCCGGTCGAACCTCGTCCTGACGATGCTCTTCACCGGCATCCTCGTGAACATCGGCAGCACTCGTGAACGGGTGATCGGGAGCAGCGCGACAGACCCTCTCGCCGTGCCCAAGTCGCGGTGACCGAATCAGGCTCGGGTAAGCCAGGGGGAATCCGTGTGTTCTTCGCCGGTGGCGGAACGGGGGGACACCTCTATCCCGGCCTCGCGATCGCGCGCGCCCTGAAGCAGCTGCGTCCCGATGTTGAGCCTTTCTTCATCGGCGCGAAGCGGGGCATCGAGCGCGACATCCTGCCGACGACGGAGTTTGCGCACGTGCTGCTCGATCTGCATCCGTTGTATCGGCCGAAGATCTGGAACAACTGGAAAACGGTCGGCGGCGCGGCGCGTGCCTGGCGGCAGCTCTCGCGCCTCGCACAGGACACGTCACCGGCGGTCGTCGTCGGCACGGGGGGCTACGCTTCGGGTCTCGCACTCGCGTACGCCGCGGTGCATCGCGTTCCGTACGTGCTCCAGGAGCAGAACAGCTACCCGGGCCTAACGATGCGCTTCTTCGCACGTTGGGCGCGCGAGGTGTATCTCGGCTACCCGGAAGCGGCGCGCTATCTGAAGAAAGCGAGGCCCCTTGCGCTGATCGATACGGGCAACCCGATCGAGCCGCCGCCGCGGAATCGGCCCACGCACGCCGATGCACGCCGCGCGTGGGGAATACCGCCGATGGGCGGTCGTGTGCTACTGATCTTCGGCGGGAGTCAGGGCGCGCGGGCGATCAATTCCGCGGTTGCGGAGTGGCTGCGCTCCGGTCGGCGTCCGCGGGACCTGTACGTCATCTGGGCAACCGGGAAGGGGACCTACCAGGAGTTTGCATCCCTTGCTGGCGATGGCGTGGCGATTCGCCCCTACATCGCACCCATGCGTGATGCCTACGCCGCGGCGGACCTGGCGATCGCACGCGCGGGCGCGATGGGCACCGCCGAGATGTGCGCGTGGGGCATTCCGGCGATCCTGGTCCCCTTGCCGACAGCGGCGGCCGATCACCAATCGGTCAACGCCCGCACGCTGGCTGCCGCCGACGCCGCGATCTACATCCCGCAATTCGACTTCACCGCGAAGCGCCTCGACGCCACGCTTCGAGAGCTGATCGACCAACCGGCGGAGCTCGAGCGGCTGGCGCAGCGCGCCGTTGGCCGCGCGCGCCCCAATGCGGCGGTCGACATCGCACAGCACATCGCCGCAATCATCGACGCGAAGCATTGATCCTTCGCGCTATATTGCCGCGCTGATGCCTCTCCTGGATTCCGCCGACCAGCGCCCCGTGCATTTCGTCGGCATTGCCGGCGCCGGCATGAGCGCTCTTGCCGAACTCCTGGTGCGACGCGGCGTGAAGGTCACCGGCTGCGATGCCAACCCCGGTGACACCGCCGATCTCCGTCGCCTTGGCATCAGTGTCGGTCCACACGATCCCGCGCACGTGAACGGAGCGCGCGCGCTCGTCGTGACGTCGGCGATGCCCAAGGATCATCCGGAGCTTCAGCGCGCGCGAGAACGCGGCCTGCCTGTCATTCGCCGCGCCGATGCGCTCGGCGAGGTCACGCAGGGGCGCGAGGTGGTCGGTGTCGCGGGAACGCATGGCAAGACGACGACGACGGTCATGACGGCGGAAGCGCTCGCCGCGGCGGGTCGCGACCCGACGGCGCTCGTCGGTGGTCGAGTTGCCGAATGGTCCGGCAACTTGCGCGCGGGCAGCGATCGGTTGTACGTCGTCGAGGCAGACGAGTACGATCGTTCGTTTCTCGCCCTCACGCCGACGGTGGCCGTGGTCACGAACATCGACGCCGATCATCTCGACATTTACGAGGGGCTCGCCGACATCCGAGGCGCCTTCTCGCAATTCGTCGCCGGCGCGCGGGCCATCGTGCTGTGCGGCGAGGACGAGGGCGCCGAGGGAATGCGTCTGCCGACCGGCACCGAAGTGATTCGCTACGCGATCGCGGACGAAGGGCGAAAGGGCGAGACGACCGCCGTGCGCGACGCGCGACTCCTCGCCCGAGCCGTGCGTCATGGTGCCTCGGGAAGCGCCTTCGATCTCGAGTTCGATGGAGAGCCGTTAGGCAGCATTACCCTCCGCGTGCCGGGACGACACAACATACTCAACGCCCTCGCCGCACTGGGGAGCGGTCTGCTGCTCGGCGCGCCAGCACCCGAGATGGCGCGCGGGCTCGCGAAGTTCCGCGGGGTGGAGCGGCGATTCGAGCGGATCGGCGAAGCGCGCGGCGTCACGATTCTCGACGACTACGCGCATCACCCGACGGAGATCGCCGCCACCGTAGCCGCGGCGCGCGACGCGTTCCCGGCGCGACGTCTCGTCGTCGCGTTCCAGCCGCACCTCTTTTCGCGCACGCGCGATTTCGCCGGCGACTTTGCCGCGGCCTTGGCGAGGGCCGATCTCGTGTTCCTCACCGAGATCTATCCCTCGCGCGAACAACCCATCGCTGGAGTTACGTCTTCGCTCATCGCCGACGAGTTGCCGCTGCGCGGACGTCTCGGTTGGCGCGGCGAACGTCGCGATCTGGCGCCGGCGCTCGCCGCGGCGGTGCGCGACGGCGATGTCGTCATCGTCATGGGCGCCGGCGACATCACGCAATCGGGTCCCGAGCTGCTGGCGCTACTCAGGGAGCGAGAGTGAGCGTCCCCGAGGCCGCCGGCGCCGAAGCCGGCTGGTCGAAGGGCCGCGTTAGGCTCGCGCTGCTCGGGGTTGCCATCGTCTCGATGCTCGGCTCCCCGCTCTGGGGACCGCTCCTCCTGCGCCAGCTGTCGTTCTTTCGGGTGCGCAAAGTCGAGATCGTCGGCGCGCACTATCTGTCCGTCGGAGACGTGCTGGATCGCCTCCATGTCGACACGACGGCCTCCGTCTGGGATCCGACGGGCCCGCTCGCCGCGCGACTGGCAACGCATCCTCAGATTCGCAGTGTAACGTTGCGGCGCAGGCTCCCGGGTACACTGGTGGTCGAGATTCAGGAAAACCTCCCGGTTGCGCTCGTCGCATCCGACGACGGGGGGGGGCTTCGGGCCTATGACGCGCGCGGGACACTCCTCCCGATCGATCTTGCGCGCACACCGATCGACGCGCCGATTCTCCCACAGCGCGACGTCGGGCTGCTTCGTCTCCTGAATGTCTTGCGCAACGAGGCTCCCGCGCTCTACGATCGCGTGAGCGAAGTCCGCATCGCGGCTCCTGACGAGGTGATCTTGCAACTCGGCGGCACACCGGTGCGCGCGATGCGCGACGTCACGCCGGCGCGGCTCGCCGAGATCGAACCCGTTGAGAAGGACCTCGCCCGCCGCGGGCTGCACGCCGCGGAGATCGACTTACGTTACCGAGACCAGGTCATCGCCAGACTGCCATGAATCCGGAACGCCTCGTCGCTGGACTCGATATCGGATCCGCGAAGACAACCGCCATCATCGCCGAGACGACCGGCGAGTTGCCGAAGCACCCGTCGATCAAGTTGCTCGGCGTCGGACAGGCCAGGACGACGGGCATACGCCGTGGTGTCGTCTCGGACATCGAAGAGACCACGCGCTCGATTCGTCAGGCACTGCAAGACGCCGAGCGCATGGCGGGCACGCAGGTGCAGGAGCTCTACGCCGGCATCGCGGGCGAACACGTCCAGGCGATGACGAGCAAAGGCATCGTGGCCGTGAGCGGCGACGAGATCGACAAACACGATATCGATCGCGCGAACGAAGTCGCGCGCGCGCAGGCGATACCCCCCGACCGTGAGCTGCTGCACGCCATCCCGCAGGAATACACCGTCGATCGCAACGCCGGCATTCGCGATCCGATCGGCATGATCGGCACGCGTCTCGAGACAGAGATGTATCTCGTCACCATCGGCAGCTCGCCGGCGCTCAATCTGCGCAAGTCGGTGGAACGCGCCGGATACCGAGTTCGCGAGCTCGTGCTCGAGCCGCTCGCGAGCGCGCTCGCCGTGCTCACGGAAGACGAGAAGGAGCTGGGTGTCGCCCTCGTGGAGATGGGTGCAGGCACGACGGACCTCGCGCTGTTTCACGAGGGAAAAATCCGCCACCTCGGCACGGTTGCATTCGGCGGCAACAACGTCACGAGCGACATCGTGCACGGCCTGGGCGTGACTCAGGCCGACGCCGAGCGATTGAAGGAACGATTCGGCTGCGCCTACGAGCCCCTCGTCGATCCGTCGGACATCATTCAGCTGCCGAGCACCGTTGCGCAGGGCGATCGACACATACCGCGCGAATTGCTCGCGCACATCATCCATCAGCGCATGGATGAGATTTTCGATCTCGTGCAGCGAGACATCGCGTCGGCGGGATACGCGGGGAAACTGAGTGCGGGTGTCGTATTGACCGGCGGAGCGGCGGCCATGCAAGGCGTCGCGGAACTGGCGAGTGATGTCTTCGGGACAGGCGTCCGCGTCGGTCTGCCGGCGGAGAACATCGGCGGATTGAGCGACTCGGTGGAAGCACCGCGCTTCGCGACCGCGGTGGGTCTAGCTCAGTACGCCGCCCACCGCGTGGCGCTCGGCGCCGCGGGGGCGGGTGTGCGCCGGCTCACAGCGAGCGGCGGCAGCGTCGGGAAACTTGCGGAGAAGGTGAAGTTCTGGTTGCAGGACTTCTTCTGAGTAGCGCCGCTCGATCCCGCCGACGCAGGCCGCCGAACCAGCAAACAAAAAAGCATCAGCACGGACCAACACGGGCGCTCACGCATACTCCGTGTTCGTTCGTGACGCGTCCGCGTTCGTCCGTGATCGCGCTTTTTGTGGCCGAGAGTTCATGGCGCGAGGAATGCAACGCGAATCCGGAAATTGTCGCGGCAATTCTCCTCGACTAGTGTGCGCGCTGTTTCACTCTGTCGCACACACAAAGCTGTCGTCGCGGCAGTCGTTGTGGAAAACTTGCACGCAAATTCCTCTCGTGTTTTCGACTCGTGCCGTCTCGTGAAGCAAGAAGAAAAAGTGTACTCGCGCGCACGGAAAGCATTATATTGCCCGGGCGTTTTCCAACGGCGGTACGCAGCCTCTCCCTCCTCGATGGCCGCTTCGAAACACGCTAGCCTTTCTCACCACGCAGTTCCGTCCCCACCAAACGCAGTACGGGAGCTTCACTCTCAATGATCTTCGAGTTCGAAGAGAGCGCGACACAGAACGCTCGCATGAAGGTCGTGGGCGTCGGTGGCGGTGGCGGTAATGCCGTCAATCGAATGATCGACGAGCATCTGGAGGGCGTCGAGTTCATCTCGGTGAACACGGATGCGCAGGCACTGCTTGCGTCGAAGTCCGATGTGAAAATTCAAATCGGGAAGAAGCTCACACGCGGACTCGGCGCGGGCGCACGACCCGAAATCGGACGGCAAGCGATCGAGGAGAATCGCGACGAAGTGGCGCGGACCCTGACCAACTCCGATCTCGTTTTCATCACGTGTGGCATGGGAGGTGGAACGGGTACGGGGGCCGCGCCCGTTGTCGCCGAGCTGGCCAGAGAAGCGGGCGCGCTCACCGTCGGCATCGTCACGAAGCCGTTCCTCTTCGAGGGCCGCAAGCGCATGCGCCAGGCGGAGCAGGGTATCGCCGACATGCGCAAGAACGTCGACACGATGATCGTCGTGCCGAACGAGCGTTTGCTCGCGGTGGTCGGAAAGGGTATTCCGTTTCAGGATGCCTTGAAGAAGGCGGATGAAGTCTTGTTGCACGCGACGCAGGGCATCTCGTCGCTGATCAGTGTGACCGGCCTTGTCAACGTCGATTTCGCCGACGTTCGCACCGTTATGCAGGCCGGCGGCTCGGCCCTGATGGGTACGGGCATCGGCCGTGGCGAGAATCGCGCGATCGAGGCGGCGCAGCAGGCCATCAGCTCGCCCTTGCTCGACAACGTGAGCATCTCGGGTGCCACCGGCGTATTGGTGAACATCACCGGCGGCGCGGATCTCACGTTAGGCGAGGTCCACCAGATCAACGAGATCATCCACGACGCCGTCGGCGACGACGCCGAGATCATCTTCGGCGCCGTGCACGAGCCGGCGATGCAGGGCGAGATCCGCGTCACGGTCATCGCGACCGGGTTCGACAAGGCGATGCAGCCGACGCTCATCACGCCCGTCCAGTCCCTCGCGGTCACCCCCGGTCCTGGCGCGAAGACCTCGCCAGTGATTCCTTTCCCGGCCAATCGTCCTGCACGTGTGGGTGGCGCGGGCAACGGCCGGGCATCGTCCCCGAATGAACTGCCGCGCGCGCCGCGAACGACGCCGCTCGACAAGGGTACTCAAGATCTCAGCGACATGGAGATCCCGACGTTCATTCGGAGGCAGATGGATTGAAGGGCGCAATCGCACGCGTCGTCACCTACTCGGTGACGGCGCTTCTCGTCGCCGGGGCGCTGTATGCCACGCCCCGGCTCCCAGAAAAGAGACCGGCTGAGGAGCTACTCGGAGCGCAGCAGCAGAGCATCGCTGTGCTACCCGTGGCCTCGCTCCGCGAACGCATCGACACTCTCGCAAGCGGCGAGTCGCTGCGCAGCGTGTTCGCGCGCGGCGGTCTCAGCGAAGTGCTCACCTCTCAGGCTCTCAAGGCGCTCACGCTCATCGATCCTGGTCGTGTGCGCGCGGGTATGCCCATCGCCTTCCGGTCGAGTAGCGCGGATTCGTCGCCGACGGAGATCGTTCTGCATTTGGCGATCGACCGACTCCTGCATCTCAAGCGCGACGGGGACTCCTGGACGGAATCCGAAGAGCAGCTGCCGTGGACGACCGATACCATCGTCGTGGCTGGCAGCATCTCGTCGAACTTGTACGATGCCATCGACTCGAGCGCGGCGAAGACCCTCCCCGCCAGCGCTCGTCAGCAGCTCACCTGGTCGCTGGCTGACGTGTTCGAGTACAAGATCGACATGAGCCGCGACCTGCAGCCCGGCGATGCGTTCCGGGTGATGGCGGAGCGGTCGACGTCATCGGGCGGCGCAGTGCGAATGGGGAAGGTTCTCGCCGCGACGTTCACGCTCTCCGGAACCGAGCTCCAGGCGATTCGATACGCGAGCCACAGCGTCCGCGGCGATTTCTTCGACGCCAGCGGCAAGTCGATGCGCGCTGCCTTCCTGCGTGCGCCGCTCGAGTTCCGGCGCATCTCGAGCACCTTTGGCGGACGCTTCCACCCGATTCTTGGCGTCTGGAAGCAGCACAAGGGCACCGATTACGCCGCCTCGGCGGGCACACCCGTTCGCGCGATTGGCGACGGTGTCGTCGTTCGCGCGGGTTGGAGCAATGGCTACGGTAACGTGCTCGACATTCGCCACCGCAACGGATTCGTTTCCCGCTACGGGCATCTCCGAGGCTTCGCCGCCGGCGTACACGCCGGATCACGCGTGACGATTGGGCAGACCATCGCGTACGTCGGCATGACCGGCCTCGCCACCGGACCGCACCTGCATTTCGAGGTGCTGGTCGATGGAGTGCAGCGCGACCCACGCCTGGCACTTCGCGATCGCAGCGGCGATCCCGTGCCCTCCATCGAGCGACCCGCCTTCGAGCGCCAGCGCACCGAGCTCCTGGCCCTGCTCGAGAGCCGCGCGTCGGCGACCCCAATCGGCCTCGCGTCGCGTTAGTAGTTGGTACGCTTCTCTCGCCAGCGCTTCGTCGGTCGGGCGTGGGCGGCTAACATTCGCGCATGTCACCGTGGCTCATCGCCGCGCTCGTCGGTCTGGTGTTCGCGTTCCTGCAGTACGCGGGGCGCGATTTGCGTTTGGGAGCGCGTGTCATCCCGCCGGCACTCTTGCGATTTGGCGCCGTCACGCTCCTCGCCGCGCTGCTGCTGGACGCGCCCGCGGGTCCGCGTGAGCCGCTGGCGACGTGGGTCGCGCTGGACGCCTCGGCGAGCTGGCGGCGCGCGAGCGATAGCACGCCGTGGCGCGAGGCGTGGCGCGACGTTCGCGCCGCGCGCCCCGAATCGCTCTTTCTCTTCGGGGACTCGCTGCGTGGGATCCGTCCGAGCGACAGCCTAACGACCCCCGGCGACCTGTCGTCGGTCGTGCGGCCCGCTGTCGAGCGCGCGCTCGGTCGGGGGCATCCACTCGTCGTCGTTACCGATGGCGAGCTCAACGACCCCGAAGCGCTCAACGACCTCCCCGCCGGCTCGCGCGTGGTAGTCGTGAGCCACGCGCAGTCGGCCGACCTCGCCGTCGCGACGCTCGAGCTGCCGCGCGCGATCGTGAGTGGCGACACCGTGGAGGTGCGGGTCGGGCTCGTTGCCGGCGCGCGCGGGTCCGCTTCGGGAACGCTTGCCCTCACGGTGGGCGACGTCCCCGTGCTCTCGGTCCCGGTCGATACGCTGGGCGCGTACGCGGAACGGACGCTCACGCTTCGAGCGCGCGTCGAGGGGCGCGAGGGTCCGACGGTGGTGCGCGCCATCATCCGGAGCCGCGGCGACGCCGAGCCGCATAACGATACGCTGTCGATGGCGGTCGATCTGTCGCGCGCGGCGAGCGCGGTGTTCGTGTCGACCTCGCCAGATCAGGATGCTCGTTATGCACTCAGCGTGCTGCGCGGCGCGCTCGCCGTCCCGACGCGCGGCTACTTCCGCGTCGCGCCGAACGCCTGGCGCGTCGACGGATCGCTCGCGCCGATCTCCGAAGCCGACGTTCGCACCGCCTTTCGAGAGGCGCCGGTCGCGATTCTGCACGGCGACACGTCGGCGTTCGGCCCGCCCCGGAGCGCGACGACCGGTCCCTTGGCGCTCGTCGTCCCCGCGACGACGGCCGACGGAGAGTGGTACGCCGCCGATGCGCCCCCTTCGCCGTTCGCGCCCGCGCTGAGCGGTTTGCCATGGGATAGCCTGCCGCCGATCACGGTGAGCAGCTCCGCGCCGTCTGGTCAGTGGCGCGCGCTCGAGGTGCGTCGCGGCCGCGAAGAGGATCGGCGCGTCGTAATCGCCGGCAGCGACACGCCTCGGCGAGTCGTCGTCGTCGCCGCGTCGGGGCTGTGGCGCTGGCGCTTTCGCGGCGGCGCATCCGCCGACGCGTTCACGGCGCTCTGGGGAAGTCTTTTCGACTGGCTCGCGGCGGAGCGCGCCGATCGTCGTGCCGCCGTACCCTCGGGCGTCGTGCTTCGCGCCGGGGACCCGGTTCGCTGGCATCGCGGCAGCGCTTCCGATTCGTCGGTGCTCGTTGTGCTGCGTCGACTGGGTTCATCGAACCGCAAAGATTCGACGCGCGTCGATTCGATGACGCTTCGATTTCGCAATGACGCTACCGTCGCCGAGAGTCCGTCGTTGAGTCCGGGCCTCTATGCGGCTACGGTTCGCGGCGGCACGACCATGCTGGCGGTGAACAACTCGAGAGAATGGCTTCCTCGCGCGCCACGCGTGCGTGGCGGCGCGATCGGCGGTGGCGTCCCCATCGACAGCGCTCCCCGCCTCCGAACCGCTGGCTGGGCGTACGCACTCCTGCTATTGCTCCTCTGCGCGGAATGGGTCGTGCGACGCCGAGTCGGCATGCGGTGACGTGTTGTGCGTAGAGCGCTGTGCGTTGCTCGCACCCGGCACCAAGTGGAGTGCAAATGAGCTGGTGAGCTTACCCTCAACAGGTTCCAATTGAGACTTCTCCGCAAGAAAGGCGAGTTACCAAAACGCTCACTCTGGCAGCGCATCAAAGAAGTTGCGCTGATGGACGTCGGCGTCGCCGTGCGCGGCGTCGAATCGGGCTCGCTGGAGCGACTCGAGGAGCTGCTGCTCGAGGCGGACTTCGGCGTTCCCGTTACGATGCGACTCGTCGAGGACGTCGAACTTCTCGCCAAGCGTGGCGACGTCAAAACGCGCGAGCAGTTCCAGGAGGCGCTGCGACGCGGCGTCGAGAGCGCGCTGCGCGCTGGCTCGAGCGACCCGAGCCTCGCGGCGCCACCGACGACGCCTTTCGTCATACTCATCGTCGGCGTGAATGGCGCCGGGAAGACGACTTTCATCGGCAAGCTCAGCGAACACTTTCGCCGGGAGCGGAAGCGCGTGCTCGTCGCGGCGGGCGACACGTTCCGCGCCGGCGCGATCGATCAGCTGCGTCTCTGGGCCGAGCGCACGGGCGCGGAGTTCGTGGGCGCGCGCGCCGGCAGCGACCCGGCGGCGGTCGCCTTCGACGCCATCGACGCCGCGATCGCTCGTCAGGCGGATGTCGTGATCGTCGATACGGCCGGACGCCTCCACACGAGCGAGAACCTGATGGACGAGCTCAAAAAGGTGGCGCGCGTGATCGCGAAGCGACTGCCCGGCGCGCCTCACGAGACGCTGCTCGTCCTCGACGGAACCATCGGCCAGAACGCCGTGCAGCAAGCCAAGACGTTCACTGCTGCCGTACCGGTGACCGGACTGGTGGTGACGAAATTGGACGGAACGGCGCGCGGCGGCATCGTCGTCGCCGTGCACGAGGCGATCGATGTCCCGGTCAAATTCCTCTCCGTCGGAGAAGGCGCCGATGATCTCGTACCCTTCGACGCCGCTGATTTCTCCGAGGATCTCCTCAGCGACGAGTGAGCATAGATCGCATGGCGCCCCCCTCGCCGTCGCGTTCGGGCCAGCGCCTCTACCTGGACACGGGCATCGCCTACCTGAAGGGGGTGGGGCCGGCGCGCGCGGAAGCGTTTCGCCGGCTCGGGGTCATCACCGCTGGCGATCTGCTGTACCACATTCCGCACCGGTACGAAGACGCCAGCACCGTCGCCCCGATCGCGTCTCTCGAGCCTGGAATGCAGGGGACGGTCATCGGCCGCGTGATCTCGAAAGGCATCATTCCCACGCGTCGCGGTCTGCGGATCTTTCAGGCGGTGCTGCGCGACGACACCGGAATGATCGAGGTGTCGTGGCCCGGCCAGCCCTTCCTCGACCGGACGATTTCGAAGGGCGACACTCTCCTGGTGACGGGCGGCGTTCGCTTCTTCCACGGCCGTCAGCTGCAGTCGCGCGAGTTCATCAACCTTGGCGACGACGAGAGCACCACGGCCGAGGGCCGTGTGCTGTCGGTGTATCCGGCGACGGAGCGGCTTTCGTTCAAGGTCATCCGCTCGATCATCGACAATCATCTCGAGGCGCTGCTGCCGCTGGTGAGCGAGTATCTGCCTGACGAGATACTCGCCTCGGCGCCGGTGGCGGGCATTCGCGATGCGCTCCGCATGGTGCATCGTCCGACATCGCTCGCCGAGGCGATGCGCGGCCGGGAGCGTCTCGCGTTCGAGGAGCTCTTCTTCGTCAACCTGCTGCAGCTGCGCGCCAAGTCGCTCGCCCGCGAAGCGCGTCGCGGTATTCGCTTCGAGAACAAGCGTCAGCTCACGACGCAGCTGAAGGATGTGTTGCCCTTCCAGCTCACGGCGGCTCAGACGCGCGCGACGCGCGAGATCTTCGCCGACATGTGCAGCGATCGACGCATGCAGCGCCTCTTGCAGGGCGACGTCGGTAGCGGCAAGACGATCGTCGCGCTCTTCGCCGCTCTCCTGGCGTTGGAGAACGGTTATCAAGCGGCGATCATGGTCCCGACCGAGCTGCTCGCCGAGCAGCATGCGCGCACGATGACCGCGCTGCTGGCGCCGACCGGGGTCGCGCCGATTCTGCTCACCGGCAGTCTGCCGGCGCGCGAACGCAAGGAAGTCGCCCAGCGGCTCGCGTCGACCGATCCGGTGCTCGTCGTCGGCACGCACGCGCTCGTGCAGGAGGCAACGTTGTTCGCCAAACTCGGCTTCGTCGCCGTCGACGAGCAGCACCGCTTCGGCGTCGAGCAACGGAAAGCGATCGCCGCCAAGGGTGAGTCGCCCGACGTCCTGCTCATGACGGCGACGCCCATTCCGCGCTCGCTCGCGCTGACGCTCTATGGAGATCTCGATCTCAGCGTGTTGGATGAACGTCCGCCGGGGCGACAGCCGATCATGACCGCGATGCGCCGCGAGTCGGGACGCGAGCGCGTCCTGGCATTCGTCGATCGCCAGCTCGAGCAGGGCCGGCAGGCGTACATCGTGTACCCCGTCATCGAGGAGTCCGAGAAGACGGACCTCAAGGCGGCGACGACGATGTACGACGCGCTCGTCGCGGGGCCCTTCGCCCATCGACGCGTCGCGCTGATTCACGGACGTCTCGACGCCGAGGAGCGTGATACGATCATGCGCAAGTTTCGCGATCGGGAGATCGACGTCCTCGTCGCGACGACGGTGATCGAAGTCGGGATCGACGTGCCTAACGCGACCGTGATGCTCGTCGAGCACCCCGAGCGATTCGGCCTCTCGCAGCTTCACCAGCTCCGTGGCCGCGTCGGCCGCGGCGCCGACGAGTCCTTCTGCATTCTGCTCGGGGATGTGAGCCCCGACGTGGCCGATCGATTGAGAATCTTCTGCTCGACCGACGACGGCTTCGAGATCGCGCGCGCCGACCTGCGCATTCGCGGAATGGGCGATCTGTTCGGCGAGCGTCAGAGCGGTGTTCCCACCTTCCGCGTCGCCGATCCGCTGCGGGATGAGGCGCTGGTCGAACGCGCCCGTCACGCCGCCGAGCAGCTGTTGGCGCGCGATCCCGACCTCGTCGGGGCGGAACAAGCCGGTCTCCGCCGCGTCCTCGGCGAACGCTATCGGCGGTCGTTGGAGCTGTTCAGGGTTGGTTGACTTGTCATCCCGAGGAGCGTAGCGACGAGGGGTCTGTCTTTCGACATACCAAAGCAGATTACTCGCCGCGCTCGGGATGACGGCGCGCTACGGCTTCGTCGGTGCCGTTAGGCGGCGCTTGATCCGTTCGAGCTCGTCGTTCGCCTTCGCCAGCTCGTCCTTGAGCCGCTGGATCTCGGTGTCCTTCGCCTTGAGATCCGTTGCGCTCGCGGTCGCGGCGCCGGTGGGTGTGCCGGTCGGAGAGGTCACGGAGGTCGCGACCGCTGTCGGCGCGAGCGACTGAAGCCGGAGGGCCAGATGGCGAAGCACGTCCGCCTCCACGCGGTGCGGGAGCGGGCCCACGGACTTGCCGTACGTCTCGAAGAGGGTCGCGGCGATGACCGGCGAGCCGTCCTGGTTCGCCGGCTCGAGCGCGAACACGCCGCGCCAATACAGACTCTCGACCGCGCCTTGCGTCGCCGGGTAGCGCGTCGCGAACTCCGCCAACATCCGATCGGCGTCGGCGTAGCGGCGCTCCGACGCCGCTGCTTCGGCCTGCGTGAGCGCGCGCGGCCAGTCCGCGCTGCCGCTCGGCGATTCCGGAACGCGTCCCGTCATGCAACCGAGGGCCGCGAGCACCCCGAGAATCGCCGTACGCCTAACGATTGTCATGCAGCGTGATACCGATGCGTCACGCTGCCTCGGCCGGCTCGCGATGCGGCACCGAGGTGCGGCTGTTCGTTCGCGTCGGAAGCACGATGCAGAACATCGTTCCAACGCCCGGCGTGCTTTCGCAGTGAATGGTTCCTCCGTGCGCCTCGACGATGCTCTTCGCGATCGCGAGTCCCAGGCCTGATCCCTTGACCGAACCTTCTACCTGATTATCGGCCTGGAAGAACTTCTCGAAAATATGCGGCACCTGGTCGGGGGGTATCCCCGAGCCCGAGTCGCGGACCTCGATCTGCACCGAATGATCGATCGATTCGACTCCCAGCTCCACCTCGCCGTCGCGAGGCGTGAACTTGAATGCGTTGGAGAGGAGATTCCCCAACACTTCGTTCATACGATCCGAGTCCCAAATCACCTCACCGGGCAACCCGTCGCCGCGGCGCACGATGAAACGAATCGACCGCTGAACAGCCAACACGTGAAATGCGCGCTCCAACTCGTCCAGGAACGGGTCGAGTTGGACTCGCCGGAGATCCAGCTTGCTCCCGCCGGCCTCGAAACGGCTCACGTCGAGCAACTGCTTAACGAGCCGCGCCAGCGACTGAATCTGCATCTCGAGAGTCTGCAGCACACCGCGCTGCTTCTCGCTGAGCGCGCCATAAACGCCCTCATCGAGTAGTTGCACGTAACCCTGCACCACATTGATGGGCGTCTTGAGCTCGTGTGACGCCACCGAGACGAACTCGGCCTTCAGCTTATCCAGCTCCGTGAGCTGCTTCGTCATTTCCTCGAAGCTCGCGGCCAGCCGACCGAACTCGTCGCGGCGAGACACCCGTACCTTGAGCTTGTGACCGAGGTTACCACTCGCGACCGCCTCCATTCCCTCCTCGAGGTCCCGCACCGGACGAGCGATCGATCGCGTGAGCCAGATGCCGATGAGCGCCGCCACGATGAGCGCGACGATCTCGGCCATCGCCGACACGTTCTTTGCGCGTGAAATCTGGATCGCCGCCGACGCCACGCGCTCCGCCGTCCGCTGCCGCAAAGCTCGCTCGGCCTCGAGGACACTGCGGTCGGCGGCTGTGAGGGCGGGCACGAGGTACGTCGCTGAAATCTTTTCGGCCGTGTCTCGTTGTTCGGCGAGAGCGGCGGCGTACTCATGCGGCGCCCAGGCGACGATGTCGCTGATGCTCCGCGAGACGTCGTCTGCCGATTTGTCCAGGTTGAAGGTCTTGAGCGAGTCCGTGATGGCGGCGACGACGTCGAGCTGCTTCTCCATGACGTCACGCGTGAGCGCGTCATGCACGAAGAGCAGCGCCGTCTCCTCTCGCCGGAGGTCGTTCAGCCCCTCTCGGAGCCGGCCAAGCAACAGCGACGCAGCGAACTCCTTGTCCCGCAAGGCACGAGCGTCACGATGCAGACGATCCATCGCTTGCACCGCGATCAACAGCGGTACGACGAGTATGACGGCGATGGTGAGGAGGCCCAGGATGAGCCGCGATCGTAGGGTCATTTCCGCGGCGCGTTAGTGTGGATGAGGTAGAGTCGGGTATGTGCAAGTCCAGCGCCGTGGCGCGCGTCACGTGTTCGCGGGGTACAAATGCGCTTCCTGGTCATGTAGCGTATCTCGATCTTCCGTTCGTTCAGGTCTTTTCGAGCGCGCTTCTAATGCACGACTTGATTCCCCGCATCGCCGAGCTCCGCGACCACGTGGGCTCGACGGTGACACTCCACGGCTGGGTCACCCATCTCAGGTCTTCCGGTAAGGTGGCGTTTGCCGTCATACGCGACGGGACGGGGATCGCGCAAGCGGTATTCGTGAAAACCGCGATCCCCCCGGAGGCATGGGAGCGCTTTTCTTCGCTCACCCTCGAAACGTCCGTTCGCATTCGCGGTGAGGTCCGAGCCGACGCGCGCGCGCCTGGCGGCTATGAGATCTCGGTCGCCGACCTCGAGATCGTCGGCCCGAGTCCGATCGACTATCCGATTCAGCCGAAGGAGCATGGAATCGATTTTCTGCTCGACCACCGCCACTTCTGGCTTCGCAGCAATCGGCAGCGCGCGATCTTCACGGTGCGCAACGAAATTGAGCAGGCGATTCACGATTTCTTTTACGAGCGGGGTTTTCTTCGAATCGATACGCCGATTCTCACCGCGGCAATCGGCGAGCGCAGCGGGCTTTTCGAGACCGACTACTTCGAGGAGGGGAAGGCCTACCTCGCGCAGACCGGTCAACTCTACGGCGAAGCGGCGGCCGCCGCGTTTGGAAAGATCTATACCTTCGGCCCGACGTTTCGTGCCGAGAAATCGAAAACGCGGCGTCATCTCACGGAATTCTGGATGATCGAGCCCGAGGTCGCATGGTACGACTCCGCGGCGAACATGCGCCTCCAGGAAGACTTTGTTTCGTATTTGGTACATCGCGCTATCGATCGCTGCGCCGATTCGCTGCAGCTCCTCGAGCGCGACATCTCGAAGCTCGAGAGTGTACAGCCGCCCTTCGTGCGACTCGACTACTCGGAGGCCGTCGAGCTCGTGCGAAAAAAAGGCAGCTCGTCACGGTGGGGCGACGATCTCGGCGCCGAGGACGAAGCGCTCATCGTCGCCGATTACGATCGGCCGGTCTTCGTCATGAACTACCCGAAGGAGGCGAAGGCCTTCTACATGAAGGAGAATCCCGACGATCCGCGCACGGTGTTGTGCGATGATTGTCTCGCGCCCGAAGGCTATGGCGAGATCATAGGAGGGTCGCAGCGCGAGGACGACTACGATCGACTCGTCAAACGAATCAAGGAGGAAGGCTTACCGCTCGACGCGTACGACTGGTACCTGGATCTTCGTCGCTACGGCACCTTCGTGCACTCGGGCTTCGGCCTCGGTCTCGAGCGTACGGTCGCGTGGATTTGTGGCGTGCAGCACATTCGCGAGGTGATCGCGTTCCCACGGATGATGGCGCGGCTGAAGCCGTGACCGATGACAGCCTAGGCTTCCTTTTTCACCTCATCCCAGATCCGATCCAGCTCCTCGAGCGTTGCCTCGCCGACGCGAATGCCGCGCTCGCCGGCGATTTGCTCCACACGCTCGAAGCGGCGCGCGAACTTGACGTTCGCTCTGTCGAGCGCCAGCGCGGGATGCACACCTGCCTTGCGACACACATTCACAACCGCGAACAACAGATCGCCGAGTTCATCCTCGAGCCGTTCGTGATGAACGTCGTACCGCGGCGTCGCCGAGCGCGCTTCGAGATCCGGATGCGCGGCGATTTCTTCGGTCACCTCGTTCAGCTCCTCAGTCACCTTCTGGATAGGGCCCTGCACGTCCGGCCAATCGAAGCCGACGCCGGCGGCGCGATCCTGCAGGCGGAACGCGCGGTGCAGTGAAGGAAGGTCGGCGGGCAATCCATCGACGATGCTGTCGCGCTTTCGGGCCTTCATGCGCTCCCACGGCTGACGCGCTCCCTCCCCGTACAGATGCGGATGGCGCCCCTTCATCTTGGTGAGAAACGTGTCGGCAACATCCTGGATGTCGAACGCGCCGCGCTCCTCGGCGACCACGGCGTGGAAGAGTACCTGAAGAAGGAGGTCACCGAGCTCCTCGCGCAGCATGCGATCGTTGCCGGCGCGGATTGCGTCGTCGACTTCGTATGCTTCTTCGATCAGATACGGTCGCAGCGATTCGTGGGTCTGCGCGGCGTCCCACTCGCAGCGGCGACGCAGGTCGCGCATGAGTGATAGCGTATCCTCAAGTGTCGGTTTCGCTTGCATGGCTTTCGCGGCTCCGATATCCTTCAAGACTCGCGAATCATAGCGCATGCAAAGCCCCCTGACACGCGCCTGGGTCGAAATCGACCTCGGCGCGTTGCTGCGAAACGCAGCACGCGTCGCCGAGTATTCCTCGGCGCGCTTGCTGCCGATGGTCAAGGCCGACGCCTACGGACTGGGCGCGACGCGGATCGCGTGCGCATTGGAGGAGCTCGATCCGTGGGGATTTGGCGTTGCGACGGTTGCCGAAGGCGATGAGCTGCGCCGTGCCGGTATCGAGCGACCGATCGTGGTGTTCACGCCTCTTCTCATCGAGGAGCTCGACGCGGCACGCCGAGCGCGCCTGACGCCGACCCTCGGCGGCGCCGCCGCCATACACGAGTGGTCGCGAACGGGACTCCCGTGGCAGCTCGCGATCGACACGGGGATGAATCGCGCCGGCGTCTCATGGCGTGACGTCGGCACGCTGCGCGACGCGATCGCGAACGCGCCGCCGGAAGGAGTATTCACTCATTTTCACTCCGCCGAGCGCGCCGACCGAACGCGGGAGGAGCAGGAGCAGCGGTTCGCGAGGGCGCTCGCCGAGCTTCCGGTGCGTCCGGCGATGATCCACGCCGAGAACAGTCCCGCGGTCGCGCGCCGGCGCGCCTCCGGCACGTCGTGGACGGTCGCGCGGCCGGGAATCTTCTTGTACGGAGTGGGTTCGGGCGACGACGCGGCGATCGCGCCCGATCCCGTGGTCTCGCTCAGAGCGCGCGTCGTCGACATGCGGGTGATCCAGGCGGGGGACACGGTGAGCTACGGCGCGACCTTTCGCGCCGATTCGCCGCGCCGCATCGCGACGCTGGCGATCGGCTACGCCGACGGATATCGGCGCGCGTTGAGCAACGTTGGAACTGTGCTCGTTCGCGGCCGCCGGGCGCGCGTCGCCGGTCTCGTGACGATGGACATGACGATGATCGACGTGACCGATGTCGAGTGCGCGATCGGAGATGTCGCGACCTTGATCGGCGCGGACGGGCAGGATCAACTCACCGTCGCGAGCGTCGCCGCGGCGGGGGGCCTCTCGCCGTACGAAGTGCTCACGTCGTTACGGTCGCGGCTGCCGCGCCGCTATCTCGACGACGCTCGACGACCAGGCGATGAGTAAACGCGCAATCATCGTCGTCCTCGATGGCGTCGGGATCGGCGCCGCGCCCGATGCCGACGTGTACGGCGATGCCGGCAGCGACACACTCGGCAACCTTTCGCGAGCGGTCGGCGGGATGGAGTTGCCGAATCTGCAGCGAGCGGGGCTCGGCAACATCGCGCCGCTACAAGGAGTAGCGCGGGCGTCCGCGCCGGCCGGAGCCTGGGGACTCATGGTTCCCCACTCGGCGGGAAAAGACAGCACCACCGGACATTGGGAGATCGCCGGCGTGCAACTCGCGCGTCCCTTTCCGACTTACCCGAATGGCTTTCCGCGCGAGCTCGTGAATGAGTTTGCCAAGCGCACGGGGCGCGGCGTTCTGGGCAATGTGGTTGGCAGCGGGACCGCGATCATGGATCAGTTTGGCGCCGAGCACGAGCGCACCGGCAAATGGATCCTGTACACCTCGGCGGATTCTGTCTTTCAGATCGCCGCACATGAGGGGGTCGTACCGCTGTCGGAGCTGTACGCGGCGTGCGAGATCGCTCGCGGGATGCTCGTCGCTCCGAATGACGTTTCGCGAGTGATCGCGCGCCCATTCATCGGTTCAGCCGGCGCCTATACACGCACGAAGAATCGTCGCGATTTCTCGATCGCCCCTCCTCGGGCGACGCTGCTCGATGCACTCGCCTCGGCTGGGGTACCGCGCACAGGAGTGGGAAAGGTTGACGACCTCTTCGCGGGTCGAGGGATTACTTCGCAGCACACGGCGAGCAACGCGGACGGCATCGTCTCGATCCGTACATGGATCGAAAAGGCTCAAAGTGGGTTGCTGTTCGGCAACCTTGTAGATTTCGACCAACAATTCGGGCACCGGAACGATGTTCCGGGGTTCTATCAGGCGTTACGCGAGTTCGACGCCGCCCTGCCGTCATTCCTGTCTGCCCTGCGAGAGGACGACCTGCTGTTCATCACCGCCGACCACGGAAACGATCCAACCACGCCGTCGACCGACCACGCCCGTGAATGCGTGCCCCTGCTCGCATTGGGAAGGCGGGTCGCCGGCGTAACGATCGGCCGTCGAGAGACTTTTTCGGACCTGGGCGCTACTGTCGCCGAGTGGTTCGGAGTCCCGTTTGCCGGCGCGGGTGCGTCGTTCCTCGCGACATTGCTGGCCGCGT
The DNA here is from genome assembly GCA_036557635.1 of Gemmatimonadaceae bacterium. Taxonomy (GTDB): domain Bacteria; phylum Gemmatimonadota; class Gemmatimonadetes; order Gemmatimonadales; family Gemmatimonadaceae; genus AG2. Next base: position 27,613 of record DATBHD010000350.1, on the reverse strand, counting down.
AGGATGGCAACAGACCAGACGTCGATCGTCGACGCCCAGGGTGATCGCGTCCTGACGATGCTGCGCGAGCGCGCACTCGGCGCGATGACGCGGGCCTATGCGCCCTATTCGGGCTTTCGCGTTGGTGCGGCGCTGCTCGGAACGGACGGGAGCGTTACGGAAGGTTGCAACGTCGAGAACGCGTCGTTTCCGGCCGGCATCTGCGCCGAACGGAGTGCTCTCGCGGCGGCCGTCGCACGAGGTGTGCGTGCCTTCGATTCCATTGCGATCGCGACGGAAGCGGAGGAGCCCACACCGCCATGCGGCATTTGCCGGCAGGTGCTCGAGGAGTTTTCACCACATCTGCTCGTGGTCAGTGTCACGAGCGATGGACGAGAAGCGCGCTGGACGCTCGACGAGCTGTTCCCGCGCGCGTTTACCCCTAGATCTTTGGACCGGCGATGAACCGGAGATTTGATTTGCGTGCTCCCTGGGTTTCACGAGTGCTCATCCTCGCCGGCTTTGCCGCCGCCGTGTCCGTCGTGGCGTGCGGCGAGAAGCTCGAGGCGGGAGCGGCATGCCCCCTTCTGTGTCCGCAGCAGGACGTTCAACTGAAGGACACGACGGTGGAGGCGATCGCCATCGACTCCAGCCTCGCCGGATTTCCCGTCATCGGTGAGGAGGAACCGCTGCTGCTCGCGTCACGAGGTGACACGCTCGACACGCGCGTCATTTTCCGTTTCGACTCGATCTCGAAGAGCTACCCGCATCCCAGCGCGCCGGCGGACACGCTCGTCGATCACATCGACAGCGCGACGATCAGCGTCATCCTCGACACGACGACCCTTGCCGGCGTGCCGGGCTTGCCGACGTCTCCCGTGACGATCGAGCTGTACGACGTCGGCGATGCGCAGACCGATACGGTCGCGTCGCAGATTCTGCCGTTCTTCGACGCTGGCCATCTCATCGGCTCGAAGACCTTCGAGCCGGAGTCGCTCGCGAAGGACACGCTGCTTCTTCCCGTCGCGCCGGCGACGGTGCTCGACAAGATCACGAATGGATTGCGTCTGCGCGTCGGTCTGCGCCTCGTCGCGAGCACGTCGACGCAGTTGCGCATTCACTCAGTGGCCACCGGGGGAGCGACGTTGCGCTTCAAGCCCGCGACCGACACGGCGGTGACGGTTGCGCTGCTGTCGCAGACACCCACGGATTCGACGCTGGCGCAGCTTCGCACCGATCTCGAGGATTACGTGATCACGGCGAAGAACCTCGCGGCGCCGCCGCCCAACACGATCGCGGTCGGTGGGTTCCCGGCGAGTCGCACGTACATGCGGTTCGACTTGCCGTCGCACATCGTGGACTCGTCGACGGTCGTGCGCGCCACGTTGTTCCTCACACAGTCGCCGATGCGCACGAGCGCGAACGCGACGGACTCGTTGGGCGTGTATCCCTTCGCGATCACGGCGGGCGCCGTCATCACCGACGTTCCGAAGCTCATGGGACTCGTCGACGTCACTACCGTGGGGGCGTCGGACTCCCTGCGCATCGTGCCGTCCGATTCCGGAGCGAAACGACTCGAGCTCGTCAATCTCGTCCGCGTCTGGAAGAACACGAAGCCCGAGCAAACGCAGCGCGCGCTCGTGCTCGCCGTCGGCACGGAAGGCTCGAATCCCGCGATCGCCACATTTTTCTCGAGTGAGGCCAGCAGTGCGTTGCGACCTCGATTACAGTTGACCTACGTTCCGAAAGTCACCCTGGGGCTTCCATGACCTCGCGATCTTTTCATGGCCCGGCGAGGGTCGTGATTAGCAGACTGTCATTTCCAGCCGTCATCGCGCTCGTCGCGGTGGCGGCCGCGCCGCTCGCGCTCCACGCGCAGGCGAACTTGAGCAGTCAGGGACTCGGGTACACGACCGGTCAGTTGAGCACGCGCGCCGAAGGGACCGGCGGCGCGATCGGCGAGATCGACCCCCTGTCGCTCGTCAATCCGGCGGCGCTCGCGTTCATCGGCACGACGACGCTGTTCTTTCAGATCGAGCCGGAGTACCGCAGCGTCCTCGCCGGCACCGCGACCGACAACACCACGACGGCGCGCTATCCGCTGTTCGCCGCCATCATTCCAATCGGCTCGCAGTGGTCGATTGGCGTGACGTCGGCGGCCTTGCTCGACCGCACGTGGACGACGTCGATCGACAGCAACATCGTCATTCCTCCCGATACCGTCGCCTCCAATTTCATTTCCGGGTCGAGTGGCGGCGTCAACGATCTCCGACTCGCCGTCGCGTGGACGCCGTACAATTGGCTGCATCTGGGCCTCGGCGGCCACCTGATTAGCGGCAACGACCGCGTTTTCGTTGGCCGCACGTTCCTCAACAGCACGGCCTTCGGAAGCTTCTCCGACAGCACGACGATCGGCTTCGACGGGGGCGCCGTGTCGGGAGGGATTCAACTCGTGGCGCCGAAGTTGGCAATCGCCTCGGCGTCATTCCGGAAGGGTGGGTCGCTCAACGCCACGCGCAACGACACCTCGCTCGCGCATGCGCGTGTACCCGACCGCCTTGGTTTCTCGCTTGCGTATGTCGGAGTGGCCGGAACGGAGATCGCCGCTCGCACTTCATACGACAAGTGGTCGTCGCTCGAGGGACTGACGCCCGGCGTCTCACAGCCCGTCGACGCCTGGGACACGAGCGTCGGCGCGGATATCGCCGGCCCCAGGATGGGCAGCCAGCCGCTGATGCTGCGCGTCGGCGGGAGATGGCGTACGTTGCCGTACGGCGCCGGCCCGACGAATGAAAAGGTGAAGGAGACAACCTTCAGTGGCGGCGTCGGAACCGCGTTCGGTGCCGGGCGCGTGATCACCGATGTCACGGTTCTCCACTCCAACCGCACCGCTGGTATCGGCATCAATGAGCGCGCATGGACGTTGAGCATCGGGTTGGGCGTTCGTCCCTGACCGATCAGCGTGGTGCGGAGAGCAACGGGCCACCTCCCGATGCTCCGCTGATTCTCGTCGCCGACGACGTTCCGGCGAATGTGGAGCTGTTGTTCGACCAGTTGCATGTGCTCGGCTTTCGCGCCATCCCCGCGCACGATGGTCCGTCGGCACTCCGCGCTTGCTTCGAGAGCAAACCGGATCTCTGCATCCTCGATGTCTCGATGCCCGCGGGCGATCTCGGCTGCGACGATCGGTCGACCGGGTTCGAGGTCTGCCGTCGCATCAAGCGCGATCCGCGCACCAAGAACATTCCCGTCATTTTCGTCACGGCGCTCAACGACACCACCGATCGCGTCAAGGCGATCGAGGCTGGCGGCGATGACTTTCTGACGAAGCCGCACAATCGGCTCGTCCTTGGCGCTCGTGTCAGGAGTTTGCTCAAGCTCAAGGCCGCGACGGACGCCCTCGAGGAGAGCCTGCGCAAGCAGCGTGAGCTGCAGAAGATGCGCGATGATCTCATGAAGATGATCGTCCACGATTTGAAGACGCCGCTCACGTCGGTGCTGGCGACGATGGAGATGCTGCTCGACGGCGACTTCGGGTCGCTGCACTCGAGCCAGCGCAAGGCTGTCGGAGACGCCGAGAGCAAAGCCGAGGATCTGCTCGCGCTGATCAACGACGTGCTCGAGGTGTCGCGCATCGAGGAAGCGGAGCTGAAGCTCGACCTCCAGCCGATCGCGCCGGCCGCGCTGCTCACCGAGATCGAGCACGAATGGTCGGTGCGCTTCAAGCAGGAGGGCGTCGTCGCGACGGTCGACGTCGCCGACGACGCGCCCGTATTCGAGGCTGATAAGGAGTTGCTCAAGCGCGTCCTCAATAATCTCGTGCAGAACGCCGTCACGCATTCAGCGCAGGCGGTGAAAATCGAGTTCAAGGCGCGGAAGGACGGCGATGGCGTCATGTTCACGGTCGCCGACAACGGACCGGGCATTCCGCCGCAGTATCACGAGGTGATCTTTCGCAAGTTCGAACGCGTGAAGACGCAGGGCGTTCCGCGCACGCGGAGCTCCGGCCTCGGCCTGGCCTTCTGCAAGATGGTCGTCGACGCACACGGCGGCCGCATCTGGGTGCAGAGTGCCGAAGGGCAGGGGAGCTCCTTCCACTTCACGCTCCCGGTGAAGCCGGAGCAACGCGTCGTTCGCGTGTCCGGCGCGTCGCTGAGCGTCTGACCTCGAGGCGACGCGTGCGCGTCTATCTGCGGACGTTCGGCTGTCGCGCGAATCACTACGACAGCGAAATGGCGCGCGCGATGATCGAGCGCGCCGGACATGGCGTCGTCAGCGATGTCGCCGAGGCGGACGTCGCCGTCTTCAACAGCTGCGCGGTGACCGCCGAGGCGGAGGCGGATCTCCGCAACGCCGTGCGTCGCGCGGCCCGATCGCGGCCAGGACTGCGAAGCGTCATCATGGGCTGCGCGACCGGCCTCGCCGCCCGCCGCGACCACGCCCCGCTTCGGTCGCTGCCGACCGTGCAGCACCTCGTCGACGGCGCCGACATGGCCTCACTCGCGGCGGCGCTCGAGCTGCCCTCGGACGTATCGAGCGCTCGCGCGACCGCCCAGACGAGCGTGCGCGCCCTGCTGCGGATTCAGGACGGGTGCGACGAGCACTGCACCTTCTGCGCGACGACCATCGCTCGCGGTGAGAACCGGAGCCGCGCCGTGGACGACATCGTCGGCGAAGCCCTGATCCTCGCCGAGCACCACGCCGAAATCGTCATCACCGGCATCCACATCGGCAGCTACGGTCAGGACACCGGCAAATCGTTAGGCGAGTTGCTCGAACGCCTCGTGCGCGACGTGCCGCGAGTTCGATTCCGCCTCTCGTCGCTCGAGGCAACCGAGGTCGACGATCGATTGTTCGCTCTGCTCACCGGCCAACCCTGGCGCGTCGCGCCTCACCTGCATGCGCCGCTGCAATCCGGCTCGGATTCGGTTCTCAAGCGGATGGGCCGGCACTGGTACACCGCCGAGCGATACGCCCGGGTCGTCGAGCGGCTCGCCGCCTCTCGATCCGTGCTCGGCCTCGGTGCCGACATCATCGTTGGATTTCCGGGCGAGAGCGACGCCGATCACGCCCGGACCGTCGCGCTGGTCGAACGACTGCCATTTACGTATTTGCACATCTTCCCCTTCTCGCTTCGCCCAGGCACCGCCGCGGAACGGCTGGGCGCTCACGTGCAACCCGCCATCGCACGCGAACGGGCCCGAGAGCTCCGTGCGATTGGCGCGCGCAAGGCCGCCGCGTATCAGGCCGCGCGTGCCGCAGGCCTTGCCGACGTCGTCGTAGTACGGGGCGGCTCCGCCAGCGGCGAGCGAGAAGGGGTGACCGAAGACTATCTTTCCGTGCTCCCGGTACCCTTTCTCCCACGCGGCTCTCGCTACGCAGCGCGACTCACCCAAGACTGCGACCGTCTTTCTGCTGTTCCCCTGGCTCCCGGCCCCTAGCCCCCAGCCCTTTGCCTTCCGTCTACGTCGAGACCTACGGCTGCCAGATGAACGTGAGCGACTCCGAGCTGATGCTCGGCAAGCTTGCCGCGCATGGCTACGTGCCGGTCGACGGGCCAGAGGGTGCGGACGTGATCCTCGTCAACACGTGCGCCATTCGCGATCACGCGGAGCAACGTGTGATCGGCCGGCTGGGCGAGTTGAAGCGGCACATGAAGCCGTCGTCGATCATGGGCGTGACCGGCTGCATGGCGCAGCGGCTGGGACCGCAGCTGCTGGAGAAAGCCAAACACGTCAGTCTGGTCGTCGGCCCGGACGGCTACCGCGCGCTCCCGGCGCTCGTCGAACGAGCGCGCGAAGGCGAGCGCGCGATCGCGACGAGCTTCGACCTCGAGGAGCATTACGAGGACTTCACACCGAAGCGCTTCGATCGCGTCAAAGCCTGGATCCCCGTGCAGCGCGGCTGCGATTATCGCTGCACGTACTGCATCGTGCCGTATACTCGAGGCGCGGAGCGCAGTCGGCGCCTCGCCGATGTCGTGCGCGAGGCGGAGCAGGTCGTGGCCGATGGGATGAGCGAGGTCGTGCTCCTCGGGCAGACGGTGAACTCGTATCACGACGGCGACTGTGACTTCGCCGACCTGCTGCGCGCGGTAGGCGCGGTGCCGGGCCTTCGACGCCTGCGATTCACGAGCCCGCACCCTAACGATTTCAGCGATCGCGTCATCGATGCCATCGCCGGGGTGGACGCGGTCTGCGAACATGTGCACTTGCCGATGCAGTCGGGGTCGACGCGTACCCTCAAGCGCATGCTGCGCCGCTACTCGCGCGAGCAGTATTTCGACTGCGTGGCTCGACTGCGTCAGGCAATCCCGGGGCTCTCCCTCACCACGGATGTGATTGTCGGCTTCCCCGGCGAGACCGAGGAAGACTTCGAGGAGACCTTGAGTGCCATGCGCGAGATCGGCTTTGCCGACGCGTTCACATTCATCTTTTCGCTCCGCGACGGCACACCGGCGACGAGGTTGCCCCCCGAGATGACCGTGTCCGAGGAGGTCGCGTCGGAGCGGATGGCGCGGCTGATCGAAACCGTGCGCGGCATGTCGCGCGCGCGAAACCTCGAGCTTCTCGGGCGCCGGTACGAGGTGCTCGTCGAGAAAGGGGCGCGCCGCGGCGAGCTGCTCCAGGCGCGGACGCGCGACTTCAAGACGGTGCTGCTGTCGGGCGACGATTCGATGATCGGCCGATACTACAACGTGGAGCTCACGGGTACGACCGGTTCGACCTTCACGGGTTCGATTGTGCACGAGCGAACTCCCCTCCCCATGGCAGGATGAGAAGCCCGCTCGAACGTGCCGTTCGCGAGGTGCACGCACAGCTCACGGAGATGCATCACGAGTTTTGCTCCTGCGAGCAATGCGCGGATGACGTCGTCGCGATGGTCATGAATCAGATTCGCCCGAGATACACGACGACGGGTCTCGGGTGGGCGGTGGAGACCGCCGATCTCGACACCGATCAGGTGCGAGCCCAGCTCTCCGTCCTGGTGTTCGAAGCCATGCACCGCGTCGCCGAGCAGCCGCGCCACGCGCCATCCGAGGCGGTCACGAGAAAGCCGAAGCCTTCGGGGGCGTGAGTCGCGCTCGGCTCCGCGGCGACACTTTGCCGCGGAGCTCCATTTGCCCCTCGTCGCTGTTGCCGTTCTCACCTATGCCGCCGGCTTGTTAGGCAGTCTGGGACTCGGCGCGGGCATAACGGGAGCAGCCGGCCTCGCCGTCGCGATCGCCGGCGCCGTCCGGCGCAATGCGATCCTGTTCGCCGGCGGCGCCGCGCTTGTCGCGGGCGCGCTCGTCGCGGGTGGGACTCGGCTCGTCGACGCCCACTGCGAGCAGGAGGTCGGCCGGCGCGGCGTGCACCGCGCGCTCCTCGACGAGGCCGCGGCGCCGGGAGCGTTCGTCCACGCACGACCCTCGGAGTGTCCAGCGGTCGCCATCGCCCTCGCCGTGGACGCCGGACGTGCTCCGGCGGGGAGCACGGTTTCGGTGCACGGCACGCTCCGACCGGCGCAGCGCGGGTACGTCGTGCATAACGCGAAGCTCACGCTCGTCGAGGGACCTGGCTGGCGGGCACGGTGGCGGGCGCGTGCCGACGCCGCCGTCGGAAATGTGTTCGTCGCCGACGCGCCGCTGGCGCGGGCGCTGCTCGTTGCCGACATGCGCGACCTATCGCCGGAGATTCGCGATCGTTATGCGGCGGCGGGACTCGCGCACATGCTCTCGATCTCCGGCCTGCACGTCGGCATCATCGCGCTCGCGCTGGAGGCTCTTTTTCAGCTGCTCCATCTCGCGCGGCGCACGGCGACGGTGGCGGCGATCGTAGTGGTCGCGGTGTACGTGGCGCTGATCGGCGCGCCAGAGGCAGCGGTGCGGTCGGCGGCGATGTTGGCGGCGCTCGGCGCGTCGCGTCTCCTGCAGCGACCGACGTCGCCGTGGGCGATGCTGGCGATCGGCGCGGCGGCGCCGCTCGTGTCACCGCGCTCGGTGACGGACGTCGGGTATCAGCTCAGCGTGATCGGCGTCGCGGCGCTCATCGCCGCGGGCGCGCTCGTTAGGCGTGCGGTCCCGCGCTCCGTCGGCGGATGGAGGCGCACGATCGTCGCCGGACTCGTCGTCTCGACGGTGGCGACGATCGTCAGCGCGCCGCTCGTCGCCTGGACATTCGGACGCATCAGCCTGGTTGGACCGCTCACCAACCTCGTCGCCGCGCCGGTGATGACGCTGGCGCAGCCGATGTTGTTCCTCGGACTCGTGCTCGCGCCGATCCCATCGCTCGCCTCGATGGTCGCCGATGCCGTACATCCGCTCCTCGTGAGCTTCGATGCGATCGCGCTCGCCGGCGCGTCGATTCCGCACGGCTGGATCGTCGTGTCGCCGACGGTTCCGGCGGCGCTCTTCGCCGCGCTCGCGTCGGTGGCGTTGATCGTCGCGTGCGTGAGTCAATTCCCCGGTCGCGCGCTGCTGGTCGGCAATGTCGCCGTCGTGTGCCTCGTTTGGAGCGGGCTCACGCCAACCGGCAGCGGCTTCACGGAGGTCCATCTCATCGACGTGGGGCAGGGGGACGCCATTGGCCTTCGCACCCCCCACGGGAGCTGGGTGTTGATCGACGCGGGTCGCGCCTGGCACGGAGGTGATGCGGGACGCTCGGTCGTGTTGCCCTACCTCGCCCGCCGCCGTGGACGGCTCGTTGCGTTCATCCTCTCGCATCCCCACACGGACCATGTAGGAGGCGCGGCTACGGTGATCTCTGCCCTTCATCCCGCGTACTACTTCGATGCCGCGTTCGCCGGCGACGCCGATGCCTATCGAGAGTCGCTGCTCCGCGCTCGTCAGGCAGGAGCGGCCTGGCGGCGCGTACATCCCGGCGACTCACTGGTCGTCGACGGCGTGTTGCTTCAGTTCCTCGGGCCCGATTCGTCGTGGACCGCCGGGCTCAGCGATCCGAATCTCGCGAGTACGATCGTCCTGGTTCGGATCGGTAATGTGCGGATGCTCCTCGTCGGCGACGCGGAGCGTCCCGAAGAGGACTGGCTGGTAGCGCACTACGGTGACTCACTGCACGCCGATGTACTGAAGGTGGGACATCACGGCAGCTCGACGAGCAGCAGCGCGCCGTTTCTCGATGAGGTCCGGCCGCGCATCGCGCTCGTGTCGGTGGGGGCGGGGAACAGCTATGGTCATCCGAGCGCGGCTGTCATGGCGACGCTGGCGGGGCGAGGTGCACAAGTATTGCGCACGGACCGGCTCGGAACGATCGTCGTGCGCACCGACGGGCAACGGCTGTTCGTAGACGCCAACGGAGATTCATGGGAGCTTCCGACATCGTCGCGGCCCTGATCGGGCGGCGGATCACGCTGTCACCCACGGTGCGAGCGCGGTATCCCGAGCTCGAAGACGTCGCATGGAGACGAGGGGGCGTGGCCGTCAACGTTGCCGGCTGGTTTTTGGGACAGGGGTCCGCGGCCGCGATCACGCTCTGGCGTACCGTTTTTCTCTCGCCAACCGTCCTGCTCGACGACGAGCTGCTCTTGCACGAATTCAGACACGTTCAGCAGTTTGAGTCCAGCGTCACCTTCCCCGTGCGGTATTTGTGGGAGAGCGCCAGGCGTGGCTACTTTGCCAATCGCTTCGAGGTCGACGCGCGGGATTACGCGGCGCGCCGGCTGCGACGCGAGATCGAAGAGTAGGGAGCCTGCGTCCGTCCAGGCGAGAGGAGCAGGAGCGAGCGCAGAGCGCGAGCGACATCCAAACGAGCTCGCAGCGAGCGAGGCGAGCGAAAAGGGGGTCAGCGTGGTAAGACACACGGCAACGTCGGTCGTGACCATCGAGCGGTTCATCATCGAGCAGGAGCGCCAGCACCCCGAGGCGACCGGCGAGCTCTCCGGGATCCTGTACGACATCGCACTCGCCGCCAAAATGATCGCGAGCAAGGTGCGCATGGCCGGCCTGGCCGACATCCTCGGCTCCGCCGACTCGCAGAACATTCAGGGAGAGGTTCAGCAAAAGCTCGACGTCGTCTCGAACGAGATCATCATCAAGGCGATGGATCACACCGGCCGCCTCTGCGCGATGGCGTCGGAAGAGGAGCCGGGGATCATTCAGATCCCGGAGCACTTTCGGTGCGGGAAGTACGTGCTCCTCTTCGATCCGCTCGACGGCTCGTCCAACATCGATGTCAACGTTCCTGTAGGGACGATTTTTTCCGTCGTTCGAAAGATCACGCGCGGCCGCCATGGGGAGATGGAGGATCTGTTGCAGCCGGGACGGCGCCAGGTCGCGGCCGGCTACGTGATTTACGGCTCGAGCACCATGCTCGTGTACACGACGGGCCAGGGCGTGCACGGCTTCACCCTCGATCCATCCATCGGCGAGTTCCTGCTCTCGCATCCGAACATTCGCATCCCCGACGACGGCCGCTATCTGTCGGTGAACGATTCGTACGAGCAGCTCTGGGACGACAATGTGAAAACGCTCATGCGCCGCTATCGCGGGCTGGATGGGGCGTCGAGGGCCCTCAGCGTCAGATACGTGGGCTCGCTCGTCGCGGATTTTCATCGCAATCTGTTAGGCGGCGGAATCTTTGCTTATCCGGCGAATCGCAAGTCGCCCAAGGGCAAGCTGCGACTCCTGTACGAGGCGAACCCGCTCGGGTTCATCGTCGAGCAGGCGGGGGGCGCGGCGAGCGACGGGGCGATTCGCGTGCTCGACGTGCTGCCGACCGAGCTGCATCAGCGCACGCCGCTGTATATCGGCAGCAAGTCATGCGTCGAGATGGCGAAGGAGCTCGTCTCGGGCGTGTCGCAGCTCATCGGAGCCTAGTCACAATCGTTAGGCTCATCGCCGGCGCGAGCGCCGATGCCTGACGAGAAGCTCCGGTCGCCCTCGGGCCTTCCGATCGAGGCGGTATATCGGCCGGACAACGCCCCGGTCGACTATCCGTCGGAGCTGAACGATCCCGGCGCGTTCCCATTCACGCGCGGCGTCCAGCCGACGATGTACCGCGGCCGCCTGTGGACGATGCGGCAGTACGCGGGGTTCGGCACCGCCGCGGAAACGAATCGGCGCTTTCGGCTGCTCCTCGACGCGGGGCAGACCGGCCTGTCGGTGGCGTTCGATCTTCCGACGCAGATGGGGATCGACTCCGACGATCCGCGCGCGTTAGGCGAGGTCGGGCGCGTCGGGGTCGCGATCGATACGGTCGACGACATGCACGTCCTGTTGGACGGCCTCCCGCTCGACAAGGTGTCGACGTCGATGACGATCAACGCGACCGCGTCGACGCTGCTCGCGATGTACATCGTCGCCGCCGAGGAGCGGGGAATCACTCGCGACAAGATCAGCGGCACCATTCAGAACGACATCCTCAAGGAATACATCGCTCGCGGCACATACATCTATCCGCCCGAGCCAAGCCTCGCTCTCATCGCGGAGGTATTCCGCTTCTGCGCGGCGGAGGTGCCCAACTGGAATCCGATCTCCATCTCCGGCTACCACATTCGAGAAGCTGGGTCGACCGCGGTGCAGGAGCTCGCGTTCACCTTCGCGAACGCGATGGAGTACGTCGCTCGCGCCGTCGACGCCGGGCTGCCGGTCGATCGGTTCGCGCCCCGGCTCTCGTTCTTCTTCGCCGCGCATAACGACCTGTTCGAGGAAGTCGCCAAGTTTCGCGCGGCCCGGCGCCTGTACGCGCGCCTCATGCGGGATCGGTTCCACGCCAACGACGCGAGCTGCCGTCTGCGCTTTCACACGCAGACGGGCGGCGTCACCCTCCAGGCGCAGCAGCCGCTCAACAACGTCGTCCGCGTCGCCATTCAGGCGTTGGCGGCGGTACTCGGGGGTACGCAATCGCTCCACACCAACGGCTTCGACGAGGCGCTCGCGCTCCCGACCGAGCAAGCAGCGACGCTCGCGCTGCGCACGCAGCAGGTGATCGCCTACGAATCGGGCGCCACGCTCACCGCCGATCCTCTCGGTGGGAGCTACTACGTCGAGCACCTAACGAGCGAGCTCGAGACGCGAGCCCTCGCGCTCCTCGTTCGCGTCGACGACCTGGGAGGCGCGGCCAAGGCCATCGCCGCCGGGTTCTTTCAGGAAGAGATCGCGCGCAGCGCCTACGACTTTCAGCTGCGCGTCGAGCGAGGCGACACGGTCATCGTCGGTGTCAATCGCTTCTCCGACGGCACGGAGACGCCCGACGTACCGACACCGGACTATTCGGTGCTCGAGCGCGAACAGACGGCTCGGGTTCGCGCCGCGCGCGCGAAGCGCGACGACGCCGCGGTGACGAGCAGCCTCTCCGCGCTGCGCTCGAGCGCGGCGTGTTACGCCGACGGTCGACTTTCGGAGTCGCGCCCCGAGCTCATGCCACTCATCATCGAGGCCGTTCGCCGGCGCGCGACGGTTGGGGAGATCGCCGGGACGCTCACCGACGTGTGGGGCAAATACCAGCCTCGTTAAGCGGTGGGCAGAGGTGACGCGCCAACCCTCCTCCTCGTCAGATAGACGTGCGAGCTCTGTTTCGCTCTCCCCCCCCCCCCAACCCGACCCCCCGGCTCACGCTCGCGAGCTACCCACCCAGGAGGCCATGTTGAAGTACCGCATTCTCGCTGGTGCGGCCGCCAGCGCCGCGCTCTTCGCGTCGGCCGCGGCCGCGCAGGTTTGTCAGGGAGATCTCTCCTTTCGCGGCAGTCCCGTTCACGTCGGCGGCACCCTCGGCATCACCGACAACACCACTGCATTCGGCGGTGGACTGAACTTCGGTCACGCGCGTGGCTTCTACGGCGGCGGCTCACTCGGCATGATGAACTTTGACGCAAGTTCGGCGAACGGCACCGGCCTCCTGCTTGGCGGCGGCGTCGGCTACGCCATGCCACTTGCCGATCGCAGCCCCTGGCAAGTCTGTCCCGGCGCGACGCTCGGTCTCGACTTCGGTCCGTCCCAGGACATCGGGGGCACCAGCGTGCATTACTCGTCACAGACCTTCACCCTCGGCGCGTCGATGGGTCGCGCTTTGCCACTCAACAAGAGCGTGACGTTGCTGCCGTTCGGTGAGGTGGCGCTCGGCCACACCACAGCGCACGCGAGCGCCGGCGGCGCCAGCGCATCGGCGTCGGATACGTATCTCGTGCTCGGCTTCGGCGCGGGATTCCAGTTCTCGCCATCCTTCGTGCTCCGGCCGGCGATGCAAGTGCTCGCCGGCGCCGACATCCTCGACGACACCGTGTTCAGCCTCGGCGTGAGCTTCGCGCTGCCTCGTTAGGCACATCGCGAATCGATCGTACGAGAGGGCGGAGGGCGCCAACGACGGCGTCCTCCGCTCTTTGCTTGACTTGAAGGGGACCCTGCCGCAGGCTAGCTTTCCCGTTTCGCCTGCCCGCACTTAAGTCACGGCCGAATGCCAACTTACGATTATCGCTGTCCGGACGGCCACGAGTTCGAAAAGTTCTTTCGAAAGATAAGCGACTCCGTCATGGAGCTTCCCTGTCCGGAGTGCGGCAAGCTGGCGACGCGTCTCGTTTCGGGCGGCGCGGGACTGCTCTTCAAGGGCTCCGGCTTCTATCTCACCGATTACGGCAAGAACGCGCACCGCAAAGCGGCGCCGTCATCGAGCGGCGGTGACGGGACGACGAAGGGCGAGACGAAGGCGAGCGAGAGCACGAGCAGTACATCGAGCGACGCGACAACCAGCGACGCGAAGCCCGCCGAGCCGAAGCCGAGTGAAGCGAAGACGACGAGCGAGCCCAAGGCAACGAAGAAGCCCTCCTCGTCAGGCACCCCGAAGTCCGGCACCTGATGTCAGCCACCGATCTCCTGCGCGCCGAGCTCACCCGAGCGGCGCGGTCGCTGGGTGCGCCCGAGACCATTGAGCCGGTCATCGAGCGCCCGCGCGATCCAGCGTTCGGCGACTGGGCGACGAATCTCGCGCTCGTGCTCGCGAAGCCGCTGCACGCCAAGCCGCGTGACCTCGCGCAGGCAATCGTGAAAGAGTTGGACTTTCGGCGCGCGGGGATCAAGTCGGCGGAGATCGCCGGGCCGGGCTTCGTGAATTTCCGTGTCGAAGCCGGCGTCGTCGCGAGGGGCATCGCCGGCATCATCGCCGCGAATGAGACATACGGCCGGAGCGACGAGGGGCACGGACGTCCGGTGAACGTGGAGTTCGTCTCCGCGAATCCCACCGGACCGCTGCACATCGGGCACGGCCGGCAGGCCGCGTTAGGCGACGCGATCGCGTCGTTGCTCGAGTGGACCGGGTGGCGGGTCACGCGAGAGTTTTACTACAACGACGCCGGCGCGCAGATCAATAATCTCGCGGTGAGCGTGCAGGCGCGGGTACGGCAACTCAACGGCCAGGACGCCGCGATTCCCCCTGACGGCTACCACGGCGAGTACATCCGCGACATCGCCGAGCACTATGTCGCCGCGCATGACGGGGACCGCGCCGGCGCGGACCTCGAGGCGATCCGTCGGTTCGCCGTGCAGGAGCTGCGCAGGGAGCAGGACATCGATCTCCAGACTTTTGGCGTGAAGTTCGACGTGTACTTCCTCGAGTCGTCGCTCTACACGGCGGGTCGCGTCGAGGAGACCGTCCAACGCCTGATCGACGCCGGGCACACGTACGAGAAGGACGGCGCGCTGTGGCTGCGCACGACGGACTTCGGCGACGACAAGGACCGCGTGATGCGCAAGAGCGCGCAGTTCGGTAGCGAATACACGTACTTCGTGCCGGACGTCGCCTATCACGTGACGAAGTGGGAGCGCGGCTTCGCACGTGCGATCAACGTGCAGGGCGCCGACCATCACAGCACGGTGACGCGCGTTCGCGTCGGGTTGCAGGCGCTGGAGATGGGGATCCCGACAGGGTACCCGGACTACGTGCTGCACCAGATGGTGTCGCTCATGCGCGGCGGGGAAGAGGTCAAGTTCTCGAAGCGCACGGGCACGATCGTGTCGATTCGCGAGCTGGTCGAAGAGGTCGGAGGCGACGCCGTGCGGTGGTTCTTCCTGATGCGGAAGGGCGACTCGCCGCTCGCATTCGACATCGATCTGGCGCGCTCGCAGTCGGACGAGAATCCGGTGTACTACGTGCAGATGGCGCACGCCCGGATGTCGGGGATATTCCGGGTCGGCGAGATCGATGTGGCGGCGATCCGCGCCGAGGACGTGGATTTCGACGTGCTGTCGCTGCCCGAGGAGCAGGAGCTGATGAAAGCGCTGCTCGATTTCCCGGCGGCGCTCGCGGGCGCGGCGGAGGCCCTCGAGCCGCAGCGCCTAACGACTTACCTGCTCGACACGGCCGGTAAGGTGCACCTGTGGTATCACAAGGCGCACGTGCTGAACGAGCCCGAGCCGATTCTCCGGGCGCGGCTCGTGCTCGCGCGCGCGTCGCAGATCGTGTTGCGCAATGGATTGCGCGCGTTGGGTATCACGGCGCCGGAGCGCATGTGAGGAGTCCCCGTGCAGGTCTACAGCGTTCTCACGGACTACCGACACGTCCACGGGCAGTCGCGGACCCTTTGTCTTTCCGTGTGTGTCCGTGGAGTCGTCCGTGTGGGTCCGTGTTGACGCTTTTGGAACAGTGAGTTGACATGTCTCTTCTGGTAGTCGGATCGGTCGCACTGGATTCCGTGGAAACGCCCTTCGGCAAAGCCGAGGACGTCCTCGGTGGCTCGGCGACATTCTTTTCGGCGTCGGCCAGCCATCTGTGCGGCGTCCAGCTCGTCGGCGTCATCGGCAGCGACTATCCCGTACAGAAGCTCGAGCCGCTCACGCAGCGCGGTGTCGATCTCGCGGGACTCGAGCGCGCCGATGGACGGTCCTTTCGCTGGCGCGGGCGCTACCGGCACGATCTCAATTCCGCCGAGACGCTCGAGACGCACCTGGGCGTGTTCTCCAATTTCCGGCCGAAGATCCCGGATCAGTTCCGTCGCCCGGAGTTTGTATTCCTCGGCAACATCGACCCGCGTCTTCAGCTCGATGTGTTGACGCAGGTCGAGCGTCCGAAGCTCGTCGCCTGCGACACGATGAATTTCTGGATCGAGAGCCGGCGCCCCGAGCTGCTCGATCTCCTCTCGCACGTCGACCTGATCACGCTCAACGAGGGCGAGGCACGCCAGCTCACCGAGAAGTACAACCTCATCAAGGCCGCGCGCTGGATCATGAGCCGGGGCCCGAAGCTGGTGATCGTGAAGAAGGGAGAGCATGGCGCGTTCATGTTCAGCGAACGTGAAATCTTCTTCGCGCCCGCGTATCCGTTGGAAGACGTGTTCGATCCCACGGGAGCCGGCGACTCCTTCGCCGGCGGCTTCATGGGCTACCTCGCGAGATCGGGCGACATATCGGAGCGGAGCCTTCGGCGCGCGGTGGTGTATGGCTCGGCGATGGGCTCCTTCGCGGTCGAAAAGTTCTCGATTGAGCGTTTGCTCGAAGTCAAGCCGGCCGACGTCGCCGCGCGCGTGCGCGAGTTCCATCGACTCGTCGCGTTCGAACAGGAGATGGATGCGTGAGTGACAACGCGCTCGACTATCGCGGAGCCGGCGTCGACATCGACGCGGCCGACGACGCGAAATCGCGCATCAAGCGGCTCGTGGAGTCGACGTTCACCGCCGGCGCGCGCGGCCGCTTCGGTGGCTTCGGCGGGATGTTCCGCATGCCGCCCGAGGCGAAGCGACCCGTGCTCGTCGCCAGCGCCGACGGCGTCGGGACGAAGATCAAGGTCGCGATCGAGAGCGGACGTCACGACACCATTGGTCACGATCTCGTGAATCACTGCACGAATGACATTCTCGTGCAGGGCGCGCGGCCGATGTTCTTCCTCGACTACGTCGCCTTCGGCGTGCTCGAGCCGATGGTCGCCGAAGCGGTGGTGGCCGGCGTCGCCGCGGGGTGCCGCGAAAATGAGTGTTCACTCATCGGTGGAGAGACCGCCGAGATGCCCGGTGTGTACACCCCGCCGGACTACGACCTGGCCGGTTTCGTGGTCGGTTGGGTGGAAGAGGACGCGATCCTCGGCGCCGAGCGCGTGCGCGAAGGAGACGTGTTGATTGGACTCGAAAGCAGTGGTTTGCACACGAACGGATACTCGCTCGCGCGTCGGATCGTGTCGGAACGCATGCGACTACGGCCCACTGATCCCTTTCCGGGGGAATCGGCGTCGACGGCGGACGTCTTGTTGCGCGTGCACCGCTCGTATCTCCCCGCGCTGCGTCCGGTTCTGGGCACGATTCACGCGATGGCCCACATCACCGGCGGCGGGCTCCCCGGGAATGTGAATCGCGCGCTGCCGCCGACTCTGGACGCGGAGATCGACACCGACAGTTGGCAGGTTCCGAATCTGTTCACGCAGTTGCGGCAGGCGGGCGGAGTGGCGCGCGAGGAGATGTTCCGCGCGTTCAACATGGGGGTAGGAATGGTGGTGATCGCCGCGCCCGGGGACGCTGAAACCATCGTACGAGCGGCACAGTCAGAAGGGGTAAGGGCCTGGCGTCTGGGGCGTGTCATCCGGGGCGAGGGGCAGGTTGTCATCACCTAGGAGATGATCATCATGAAGCGGTTGCTCGTAGTCTGTTTGTCGCTGGGGTTTTCCGCGCCTGCACTCGCGCAGACGTCGTCGGCCTGTCCGCCGGGAAGCGCAACCGCTGGAATTCCCGATCAGGCTAAGGCGACGCAGGATGCGTGTCAGCAAGCGATCGACCTTTTTCAGCTGATGGCGCCGCAGCTCGGTGTTTCGATCACTGGCGGCAACGCGACGCTGGGGCAGGGCGGTACGCTCGGCGGTCTTGGACACTTTGTCGTCGAGCTCCGCGCCAACGGACTGCTGGGTAGCGTCCCGCAACTGCAGACGCCGTCGACCAACGGCGCGGTGGCGCGACCGAATTACCCCACCAAGACGCAGATTCTCGGACTGCCATCCGTCGATGGCAGCATCGGCATATTCAAGGGCATACCTCTGCCCCTAACGAATGTCGGCGGAGTCGACCTGTTGTTGAGCGCGTTCTACGTCCCCAGTTTCACCGCGGATAATGTCACGGTTTCACCGGATTCACCGCTCAAGATTGGCTACGGCGTGCGGATCGGTGCGTTGCAGGAATCGCTGCTCACGCCTGGCGTTTCGCTCACGTACATGAAGCGGGATCTCCCGACGACGACGATCACAGGCACCAGTGGCGGCGACTCGCTCGTCGTCCGCGATCTTCAGGACAACACGACCTCGTGGCGTATTGTCGCGAGCAAGAGCCTCATTCTTTTCAGCCTTGCAGCCGGCGTCGGCCAGGACACGTACGACGCGAAGACCAGCGTCCAGGGCGTCGTCCAGGGCACGTTCGGGACTCTCACCAATCCCCGCTCCGCGGTCATCCCGCTGAGCCAGAAGCTTACCCGGACGAACTATTTCGCGGACGTGTCGCTGAACATGTTGCTCGCGAAGATCGTCGGCGAGATCGGCATGGTGAGTGGGGGGACGATCACGACGTACAACAAGTTTGATTCGGCGCCCGACAAGTCGCGGTTGTACGGATCGGTGGGCGTGCGCATCGGTTTCTGATGAGAGATGCCTAACGAGCGCCCGGCGCCGCAACGCGAGGACGATCGCGCGTACATGCGCCGGGCGCTCGATTTGGCCCGTCGCGGCTGGGGACACGCGGCGCCGAATCCCATGGTCGGCGCCGTCGTCGTTCGGGATGGCCAAATCGTCGGCGAGGGACATCACGCGCGCTACGGCGAGGAGCACGCGGAGATCGCCGCGCTCCGGCAGGCGGGTGAGAACGCCCGTGGCGCCACGCTCTACATCACCCTCGAGCCTTGCGGACACCACGGCCAGACCCCGCCGTGCGCGGACGCGATCATCGCCGCCGGGATCGCTCGCGTCGTCGCCGCGACCGAAGACGTCAATCCGCAAGCCGCCGGCGGTGCGACGCGACTCCGCGATGCCGGGATCCCGCTCGACATCGGCATCGAGCGACAGGCCGCGCGCGAGCTGAATGCCGCGTTCTTTCACCGATTCGCGAGCGATCGACCTTTCATCACGCTGAAGGTCGCGACGTCGCTCGACGGCGCGATCGCGAACGCCGAACGCACGCGAGGAACGCCCGGAGGCTGGCTCACCGGGAGCGCGGCACGCCAGGAGGTGCATCGCATGCGGGCTGGAGTCGACGCAATCGCTGTCGGCGTCGGCACCGTGCTCGTCGACGATCCGATGCTCACGGTGCGTGACGCGCCGCCGCCGCGGGTTCCTCCACGGCGAATCATCTTCGACTCGGAATACCGCACGCCGCTCGGCGCGGCCGTGGTGCGCGGTGCTCGCATCGTTCCCACCACGATCGTCGCGCGTCACGACAATCCGGCGCGCCGCGAGCTGTTCGAGACCGCCGGCGTCGACGTGCGCATACACGAAACTCTGCAATCGGCGTTGATCGCCTTCGCCAGGGACGGCGTGCATTCGCTGCTCGTCGAGGGTGGCGCGCGCCTCGCCGCATCGCTCATCGAACAGGGACTTCTGGACCGGCTCGTTATCTTTCAGGCTCCAGTCGTGCTCGGCTCGGGGGCACTGAACGCGTTTGCCCACGTCTCGCCGACGACGGCCGAGCGTCTCGCGCGACTCCCAGTGATCGAGCGAATCGCATTCGGCGACGACCTGAAGACGACCTACGCGCTAGGAGCACGGTAGTGTTTACTGGTCTCGTCGACGACGTCGGTACCATCGAGCGCATCGCGCCGATCGCCGCGGGAAGGGAGTTTCGGATTCGCTGTCGCTACGACGACCTGGCCGAGGGCGAGAGCGTCGCCGTGAACGGCGCGTGCCTCACGGTGCGGGGGCGCGGCCCGCATTGGTTTACCGCGGCGGCCGTGATCACGACGCTCGGCAGGACGACGATGGCCACATGGCAGCCGGGACGCCGTGTCAATCTCGAGCGCGCGATTCGCGCGGGCGACCGCTTTGGCGGCCATATGGTTCAAGGGCACGTGGATGGGGTGGCACGCGTCACCGGCGTTCGTACAGTGGGGGACGCACGTTTGATCGATCTTGCCCTCCCACAGGGACTGGCCGACCTTATGGTGCGCCATGGGTCCGTTGCCGTGGACGGCGTGAGCCTGACGATCAACGACATGCCGGGCTCCGACATCGTGCAACTCTCGCTGATCGAGTACACGTTACGGCACACGGCGCTCGATACCCTGGGAGAGGGCGACGACGTTCACGTCGAAGCCGACATGATTGGGAAGTACGTGCAGCGGCTGATGGGGGCATACCAGAGTAGGTGATAGGGGTTGGATCAATCTCATTTCCATCCAAATGTCTTCTTCTTTTGCAACCGTAGAACAGGCCGTGCGCGACATTCACGCTGGAAAATTCGTGATCGTCGCCGACGACGAGGACCGCGAGAATGAGGGTGACCTCATTTGCGCCGCGGAGCTCGTGACGCCCGAGATGGTGAACTTCATGATCAAGAAGGCGGGCGGTTTGATCTGTCTCGCCATGGACGCCGCGCGCGTCGATCAGCTCGGCCTCTCGCCGATGGCGGAAACGAATCTGGACGCGTACCGCACCGCATACACCGTGAGCATCGACGCGTCGGCGCGGTTTGGCGTGACGACCGGCATCAGCGCGCAGGATCGGGCGACCACGATTCGCGTCGCCGTCGATCCCGATACGACGGCGTCCGACCTGCGCCACGGCGGACACGTCTTTCCTCTGCGCGCGCGCGAGGGCGGCGTGTTGCAGCGCGTCGGTCACACCGAGGCGGCGATCGATCTGGCGCGTCTCGCCGGACTCACGCCGGCGGGCGTGATTTGCGAGATCCTCAGCGAAGATGGCTCGGCGGCGCGTCGGCCGCAGCTCGAACGCTTCGCGCGCGAGCACGACATCGCGTTCCTCACCGTCGCCCAGCTCGTCGCTCATCGGCTGAAGACCGAACGGCTCGTGCATCGCATCGCCGAGGCGCGGTTGCCGACGGAGCACGGACCGTGGCGCATCGTCGGCTACAAGAACGACGTGGACCAGCACGAACACGTCGCGCTGGTGTTCGGCGACATCGGCGATGGTGAGAACATCCTCGTGCGCATGCACTCCAAGTGCCTAACGGGAGATGTGTTCCACTCGCTTCGCTGTGATTGCGGCTGGCAGCTCGACACGGCGATGGCGATGATCGCCGTCGAGGGACGCGGCGTCGTCGTGTACCTGGATCAGGAGGGGCGGGGTATCGGCCTCCTCAACAAGCTCAAGGCGTACGAGCTGCAGGATCATGGCGCGGACACCGTCGAAGCGAACGAGCAGCTCGGCTTCAAGCCGGACCTGCGAAACTACGGCATCGGCGCGCAGATCCTGCTCGATCTCGGCCTGCGCTCGATTCGACCCATCACCAACAACCCCCGCAAGCTCGTGGGCCTCGAGGGCTACGGATTGCGCGTGCACGATCGCGTGCCGATCGTGCAGCCGGAGCACAGCGAGAGCGCGGGGTACATGCGCACGAAGCGGGACAAGCTCGGCCACCTGCTTGCCTCGTAGAGTGTCATACCGAGCTTGGCTGCGAGGTTGGGAGCTCGTGACAGGCGGCACCATGCCAAATTTGGGTTCTTCGTGGAATTTCGGGAAAAAAGGTGATCAGCCGTGAGCCTACGGCACCGAAAGAGTCCAGAGTGCTTGGGACGCGAATGCCGCGAATCTGAGCGAATCCAACCGAGTGGCGTAACGACTCTGTCGCACCGGTTCTTGTCCATCGTGTTCTTGGTTGAAATTCGACAAGCGAAGAACCTTCATTGGGGCGAACATCTCGATCCGGGCACACCAAATTCCGAGTGGCGGCGCGCGATCGATGCCCAGATGCGCAAGTTTGGATTCGCTCGCAATTCGCGCCATTCGCGTCCCCCCAGCTCTCCAAGCCCGCGGCACCTCGAGAGTCCGGAATTCCTGGGACACGGATCACCGCTTGAGACCTTTTCCCGAAATTCCCCGATGATCCCAGGAGTGTCATCCAGAAATAACAGGACGGTCATCCCGAGGAGCGCAGCGACGAGGGATCTGCTTTTGCGCCCTATCTCACCGTTACCTGGATCGAAGACGTCGCGGTCGAGTGCTCGGAGCGCGCCACGACCGTCACGACGCCCGGCCGGAGACCGGTGACACGACCCGTCGACGCATCGAGGGTGACGATGCCGCCGTCGCTCGCCTGACTGAGGCTCCAGGACGGCGACCCGTGTCCCTGGTGTCCGCCGTCGCACCAATTGTCGCTCCCGTTAGGCGTGAACGACTCGCCGACCGCGACCACGACGACGCCTGGCGCGACCACCACCGAGGCGCTGCTCCCTCCACAAGTGGGATCACCGACGATGACACAACCGGAAACGGCAACGAGCAGCAGCGCTGCGGCAAGAACGCGTTGCATGAGGCTCTCCGAATGAGATTCGTTCGACCGCGCCCCAATGCGAGAGTGATGCCGTGTCCTTCTGGACATTCACATTCGCGCAACTTCGCGTCGGGTCAGAGCTTCGGATTTTCACCGGCGCGCCGCGGCGTGCGCGGTGTGTCACTTCGTTCGCCCTTCACCGTGTCAAAGGGGATCCCCGCGCTGGCTTTCGCTACCCACGTCGGACTCAGCGCTTCGCCCGCCACATCGATCCCACGAGGCCTAACAACAACACGCCCCCCGCGATCGCCGCTGTCGTCTCCACGAGATGATCGCCGCGCACGCGCGCCAGATAGGCGATCACCCCCGAACCCGCCGCGAGCACGCCGAATACCAGTTGCTGCGCCGCGGCGTACACCAGATCGGCGCTCTCCCGCAGTCCTTGCACGCGGACCTCGAGATCCCCCCGATTCGCCCGAGCGACGAGGCGCGCCACCCCTTCGGGTAACGTCAACGCCGACAGCGCCATGTCCTTCACCGCAGACCTAACGAGCGCCACCCAATCCTGCCCGCGGCCGAGCACGAACTCCTCCAGGTACGGTTGAATCGTCCGCATCGGCGCCATCGAAGGATCGAGGGTCGTGCAGAGTCCGAGCAGCAGTAGCATCGTGCGTTCGAGCAGCACCCAATCCTTCGGCACCTGGAAGGTGCGAGTCAACTCGCGAAAGGAGACGTCGAGCTTCCTCAAGTCGGCGAGCATTTCTGCCTTCGAGCGGACGTCCACCTGCACGTCCTTGAGGCTGAACGACTCGAGCGAGACCTGCTCGAGGAAGCGGCGCTGAAAGTATTCGATGACGCGCTCGGCGACGTCCTCCTCGTCAGGCGCGCGGCCATTCGACTCGGCACGGGCGACGAACCCCATGCGACGGAGCGCCCCGGTGATCTTGGCGGACTCGCGTTTGATGACTCCGTCGAGGAATTGCGGAATGCCCTCCTTCATGTCGCGCGACAGCTCGCCGACGGCGCCGAAGTCCACGAACACGATGCTGCCGTCGTCGCGAACGAGGATGTTGCCGGGGTGCGGATCGGCGTGATACACGCCGTCGACGAAGATCATTTGACAGTATGCCGTCAGTATGCGCTGTGCGAGCGCTGGACGATTGACGCCGCGCCGTTCGAGCTGCGCGAGATCGGTGACCTTCGTTCCCTCCACGAACTCTGTCGTGAGCACCTTGTCGGTCGAGAGCTCTTGTATCACGACCGGGAACTCGACCATCGGATCGTTCTCGAAATGCGATGCGATGAGTGCGATGTGCTCGGCCTCTTTCCGGAAGTCGAGCTCCTCGCGAATCATCGCGCTGATCTCGTCGTGATACGACTCGAGACCGCGCACGCGCGTGACGAACTGCACGATCGCGAGAATGCGCCGGATCGCCCTCAGGTCGAGCTGCGCGATCTCATCGATGTCGGCGTGCTGCACCTTCACGGCGACGCGGCGCCCGTTCTGCAGCCGCGCTTCGTGCACCTGGGCGAGCGACGCGCTCGCCATCGGCTCCGGACTCCACCACGCGAACAACGTCTGCGGTCCTCGCCCGAATTCGCGCTCCAGCCGGTCGACGATCTGCTCGATCGGACGAGCGGGAATCGAGTCCTGAAGCCCTTCCAGCTCTCGACGGAACTCCTCGGGTAGAAAATTCGCGAGAATGCTGATGAGCTGCCCGACCTTGATGAACAGGCCGTCGAGGTGAATGATCGCGCGTTCGATCCGCCGGGCGTTGACGCGGTGTCGCTCCATCAGCCGTCGCTCGTAGCCATCGGGCGTCAGGAATGGACGGCGCAGTCGGAGCGCGAGGTAGCTCGCGAGCACGCGCAGCGTGACGCCGTACGCCTTGGCGAGGCGAAAGCGCGGCCGGTCCTGGTCCAGTCTCACATCGCGAAAGGTGTCGGTCCAATGACCGGTGGTCCAGGCTACGCGGGACACGAGTGGCCGCATTCCCGGCCACGCTGCGTTTCCAGATCAGGCGTGGAAATGGAAATGGAAGTCAGTGGTTGGTGGCGTGGGTAGTTCGTAGTTGCAGGCTCGAGGTGGATAGGGTTGTGAGGGGGGGGAGGGAGATACGGTCCGGGATGCGAAGCTCGCTCCCGGGCCGTATCATTGTGCGCACTTTCCCCGACCCGGGACGCAGATGTCGACGCCACAGCTCGACCCGACTCGTCAGGCACCGGCGTCCCAGCCGTACACCGACGCTCTTCCGCGGCGCACGACGCCAGTCCGTCCCCCCGGCGAGTCGCCCAGCCCGACCGCGCGTACGTGGAGCACCGGCCGACGAATCGGTTTTCGTTTCGTCTTTGCTTATCTGGTGTTGTACAACCTCCCCTTCCCGATCGGCACGATTCCGTACACGAGCGCGATCCAGGGGTGGTACCAGGCAATCTGGAACGCACTGGTGCCCTGGTTCGGCGCGCATGTGCTCCATCTCGCCAAGCCGATCACGATTTTCCCCAGCGGCAGCGGGGACAAGACGTACGACTATGTCCAGCTCCTCCTCTTTCTGATCGTTGCGTCGGCGATCACCGTCGTCTGGTCGCTTTTGGATCGGCGACGCGCCGCGTATCCACGTCTGGCGTACTGGCTTCGCGTGTACGTTCGCTACTCGCTCGGCTTCATCCTATTGGGATACGGCGGATTCAAGGTCATCAAGAGCCAGTTCCCGGACGTGTCGCTCGGGAAGCTCGTCGAGCCCTTTGGTGATTTCTCGCCGATGGGCGTCATCTGGTCGTGGATGGGCGTGTCGTACGCCTACAACATCTTCGCCGGGCTGGCCGAGATGGGGAGCGGCTTCCTGCTGTTCTTCCGACGCACGGTCTCGTTAGGTGCTTTCTGCGGCGTCGCCGTATTGGCCAATGTCGTCATGATCAACTTCGCGTACGACGTGCCGGTGAAACTGTATTCGTCGCACCTCTTGCTCATGGCGATCTTCCTCCTTGCGTCGGATCTCAAACGCCTCGTCGGGGCCTTCGTCCTCAATCGACCGGTGCCGCCGGCGGATCTCGGTCCGGCCTGGCCCGCGGGCGGCCGTCGCATCGCGTTGGGCGTCGCGAAGGCCAGCTTCGTCGCGCTCGGCGTGCTGTCGCCCCTGTGGGCATCGTGGCAGCAGAGCAGACTCTTCGGATCGGCCGCTCGACGTCCGCCGCTCTATGGCATCTGGGAGGTAGATTCTTTCGTGCGCGGTCACGATGCGATCCCCGCGCTCGTCGGTGATTCGGTTCGTTGGCGGCGGATGGTCGTCAACTATCCCGGGTTCCTCTCGGTACGCCTGTTGAATGATTCGACGCGCGGCTACCGCGTCCAGGCCGACAGCGTTAGGCACACGCTGGTGCTGTCGACGATGGCGGATTCCTCGAAGAAGTTCCCATTCAGCTACACGCGCGCTGGCTTGTTCAATGAACAATTGCAGCTCGACGGAACGTTTGGCGGCGACTCGCTGCATCTTCGTCTGCACCGCGTCGACGAAAACAGGTTCCTTCTCCTGAGTCGTGGATATCACTGGATCAACGAGCTCCCCTTCAACCGCTGACGCCGCCGCCCGCGCCAGCGGTGAACCGGTCCTGCTCTACGACGGAACCTGCGGATTCTGCGCGCGATCGGTGCAGTTCGTGTTGAGCCATGAGGGGAGGCGACGCACGCTCCGATTCGCCCGCCTGGAGGGTCCCTTCGGGACCGCGTTGCGCGCGCGACATCCCGAGCTCGCCGCGATCGACTCGCTGATCTGGTACGAGCCGGTTACACCGGGCGCGCCCGAGCGACTCTATTGGCAATCGCGCGGCGTCCTGCGCATCGCCCGCTATCTCGGCGGCCTCTGGGGAGCACTCGGCTCGTTAGGCATGATCGTCCCCCGCGCGATCATGGATGCCGCCTACGCGTGGATCGCCCGGCATCGCACCGAGCTCGCCCCTGAGGCGTGCCTCGTCCCGACGCCCGACCAACGGGCCCGGTTCATCGATTAGCCGGCGTCTCGCGCCGGAGGCAACCCTTCTCGCGGTGACGCTGTCCAGTACTATGATCATTCTGATCATATCGGACCAGGAGCCTCCGTGCCGCGCCGCGATCCCGACCCCGACCCCGCCGACCTGCTTCCCCTCAAGCCGCTCGAGCTGCTCATTCTCACGATGCTGAGCGCCGGTGAGCGGCATGGCTACGGCATTCGGCAGGACATCATCGCCCACACGCGCGGCTCCATCGCGCTCGAGGCGGGAAATCTCTACCGCCACATCCGGCAGCTCGAGTCCGACCGACTCGTCGAGGAGACCGAACCACGCTCGCTCGCCGGCGACGACGACGAGCGTCGCATCTACTACCGGCTCCTTCCCCTCGGCCGACGCGTGCTGGCGGCCGAAGTGCGACGCCTGCGCGCGATCATCGCGATCGCCGAGGCGAATCATGTCGTCGCCCCGGTCCACGCATGACGCCGCGCGACGAGCAGCTCTATCGCCTGTTGCTGCGGCTCTACCCCGCGGAGTTTCGCGCGCGCTATGGACGCGCGATGATGGACTTTCACCGCGACCGGCTCGCCGCCCGCTGCTCGTTGGCGTTTCGCCCATCGACGTGCCGACGCTCTTCGTCGCCTCGTGCGCGTTGTTGACGGTGGCGCTGTTGGCGTGCCTCATCCCCGCGCGCCGCGCGACGAGGGTGAGCCCGATAACGGTGATCCGAGGTCCGTAGGCGCCGCTCCATGTCATCCCGATGCTGGTCCGTGCGCGCGCCTTGGAGAAGCTCGGCTGCGTACACTGGAAGCGCGCACGGAACGCTGCGACAATTCATGGATGGATAGAGCCAGGCTACTCGCGTTTCTCCGCGCGCACCGTCTCGCCGTGCAAGCAACCACGTCGATCGAGGGAACTCCACAGGCCGCCGTCGTCGGCTACGCGGTCACGGACGATCTAGAGATCGTCTTCGACACGCTCGCGTCGACTCGCAAGGCAGAGAATCTGCGCGCCAATCCAAGGATGGCATTCGTCATCGGCGGCCTGAGCAGGGCCGACGAGCGCACAGTGCAGTACGAAGGCGTCGCCGACGAGCCGTCTGACGCGGAGCTCGAGCGTCTCAAGCAGATCTACTACGGAGTCTTTCCCGACGGACCAACGCGACTCAGTTGGCCCGGGCTCATCTACGTCCGTGTTCGCCCGACCTGGATTCGCTACAGCGACTACAATTCCGATCCGCCCGAGATCGTAGAGCTGGATCTCACTCGAAACCGTTAGAAAGACGAGCCGAGAAGAACGGAAAACTGAGAGCGAG
>DATBHD010000349.1:0-1756 GCA_036557635.1 Gemmatimonadaceae bacterium | reverse complement strand
ATACATCGGTTCGGTCGGCGGAGGCGACAGCACGGACATTCTCCTCGATCCGCAGCTGTTTCCAACGGCCTCACTCTACGTCACCGCGATTCCTCCCGACGGCCGCAGCCGCGCGCTCGCTGGCCCAATCGCCGCCTCGAAAGGCGATCAGATCAACTTCACGGTGCAGGTGACGTTGAACATGAGCCGAGCGGTCGTAGTTCGTTGATTCTCCGCTCGAGAAATCGGCGCTCGGGCTCCAACATCGCCAGCCCGAGCGCTTTTTCGTACGCGACGATCGCCTCGTCGCGCGCGCCCGTTCGACGGAGCAGATCAGCGCGCACCGCGTGCAGCAGATGGTAGTCGCGTAGATCTCCGCGCGCGGCAATCGCGTCGACGAGCAGTAGCCCCTGGTTGGGACCATCGACCATCGCGACCGCGACGGCGTGATTCAGCTCGACCACTGCGCTTTGAACGCGCGTCAACAGCAACGCGTACAGCGCAGCGATCTGTCGCCAGTCGGTCTGCGCAGCCGTCGGGGCGGCGGCATGAAGCGCTGCAATCGCCGCTTGAATCGCATGCGGGCCCGCGCGACCCGCTCGTAACGCGCAGTCCACGCGCTCGAGACCTTCGGTGATCTGATCGCGCGCCCACATCGAGCGGTCCTGGTCCTCGAGCAACACAAGGTTTCCGTCGGGCGACAGACGAGTCGCGCGCCGGGCGTCGTGGAGCAGCATGAGCGCGAGCAGCCCCTCGCCTTCGCTGGCGTGTGGCATCAACTCGACGACCAGCCGCGCGAGTCGGATTGCTTCACTGCAGAGCTCACGTCGTACCAACTCGTCACCGCTCGTTGCTGCGTAGCCCTCGGTGAACACGAGATAGACGACCGCCAGCACCGCATCGAGTCGCTCGCTCAACTCGGCGCCCGAGGGGACGACGTACGGAATGCGCGCGTCGCGAATCTTGTTCGTCGCACGCACGAGACGCTGCGCCATCGTCGAAACAGGAACGAGAAACGCGCGTGCGATCTCTTCGGTCGTCAGTCCGCAGATCGTCCGCAACGTGAGCGCGACCTGCGCTTCTCGCGCGAGTGCTGGGTGGCAGCACGTGAAGATGAGACGCAGACGGTCGTCTTCGACGCCGCCGTCATCGTCGAGAATCGCCGGTGGCGCCTGCACGACGGCATTGGCCATCGCGTCGCGCGGGAGCGGTTCCGAGCGCGCGTCGCGACGGAGGCGATCGATCGCACGAAAGCGCCCCGTGCTGATCAACCACGTGCGCGGATTCGACGGCACACCATCGCGGGCCCATTGTTCGACCGCGACGGCAAACGCGTCCTGCATCGCCTCCTCCGCAGCATCGAAGTCGCCGAGGAGGCGGATGAGGGTGGCGAGGATGCGGCGCGAGTCGTCGCGATAGACCCGGACGATCTCGCGCTGAACCCAGTCTTCGCTCACTTCGCGGCGACCGCCGGCGTCGAGGCGACCGTCGGCGCCGTGTCGACCACCGGCATTGGCCGAATCGGCCGGACTTCGATGCTACCCATTCGCGCGCCAGGGATCCGCTCGGCGAGCGCAATCGCTTCGTCGAGATCGTTCGCGTCTACGAGATAGTAGCCGCCCAGCTGTTCCCGGGTTTCGGCGAAGGGGCCGTCAGTCGTGCTGCGTTTGCCGTTGCGAACGCGGACCGTGGTCGCGCTGGCGGACGGCTGAAGGGCGTTGCCGCCCTTGTAATGCCCACTCTGCGCGATGGACTGCGTGTACGTCATGTACTCGGC
>DATBHD010000348.1:0-4210 GCA_036557635.1 Gemmatimonadaceae bacterium | reverse complement strand
ATGACGACGACATTGGCGACCGATGGGCGGCAGCGAGAGTATCTCGAGTCCCTCCGCGGCCTTTCCGTGCACGTGGCGATCTTCGCGATCGTCAATTTGCTGATCTTCCTGATCGACATGCTCACGCGGGGCAGCCCGTGGCTCTTCTATCCATTGTTAGGCTGGGGCTGCGGAGTCGTTATGCACGCCGAGGCGGTGCTGTTTTCCAGGCAGTCGCGTGGCCTCGCGCGGACGACTGGCCCGGTCGCACTCCGGCCGCACACCGTGCACGCCAGCGGGAGCTAGCGTCGTCGCGCGCGCATGGAGCGGCACTGTGACGGTTGCGACCATGGCCGGGAACCAGGGACGCGAGATCGTGAGGCAGTCGCGAGCACCTATCGTCACGTCGGAGCCGGTCTTCATCGTCCGCGGCTTGTCGAAGGTGTACCAGATGGGCGAGGTCCAGGTTCAGGCGCTCCGCTCCATCGATCTCGAGTTGTACGCCGGCGAGCTACTGGTGCTCCTGGGCGCGTCCGGGAGCGGCAAGTCCACCTTCTTGAACATTCTGGGTGGCCTCGACACGCCGACGACCGGCACGGTTCGCTTTCTGGACCATGACCTGACCAAGGCCGATGACGCGGGTCTCACGCGCTATCGTCGCGAGCATGTCGGCTTCGTGTTTCAGTTTTACAATCTCATTCCGAGCCTAACGGCACTCGAGAATGTCGCGCTCGTGACGGAGATCAGCGATCAGCCGATGCAACCGGCTGAGGCGCTGGCTCTGGTTGGACTCACGGAGCGCGCCAATCATTTCCCCGCGCAACTCTCGGGCGGCGAGCAGCAGCGGGTGGCAATCGCTCGCGCGATTGCGAAGCGACCGGACGTCCTCCTCTGCGACGAGCCGACGGGGGCGTTGGATTACGAGACGGGCAAGCTGGTTCTCGAGGCGATCGCCCGGGTGAATGAGGAGCTGCACACGACCACCGCCGTGATCACCCACAACGCCTCGATTGCGGCGATGGCCGATCGCGTCGTTCGGATGACGAGTGGCCGCATCACCGAGGACTACCGAAACGCGCGACGCGTCTCGCCCGGGGAGTTGTCCTGGTGAAGGCGATCGACCGTAAGCTGTTCCGGGACTTGCGCCGGCTGAAGGCGCAGCTGGCGTCCATCGCCGCCGTCGTCGCCTGCGGTGTCGCATCCGTGATCGCAATGCGGAGCACGCTGGATTCGATCGAGCGCGCACGAGATGACTACTACGCGACTGCTCGGTTCCCCCACGTGTTCGCCTCGCTCGAGCGGGCCCCCGAGCCGCTGGCGCGGCGGCTCTTGTCAGTCCCGGGCGTCGCCGTCATCGAGACGCGCGTGACGGCGGCCGCGCTGCTCAGCGTGCCGCGCCTGCCGGAGACGGCCCAAGGGTATGTCATCTCCGTGCCCGAGGATGGACAGCCGCTTCTCAGCGTCATTCATGTGCGAAGCGGCCGCTTTCTGATGCCACGCGCACTTGATGAAGTACTCATCAACGAGCATTTCGCGAGGGCGAACAAGCTCGGCCCTGGTGACACTCTCGGTGCGGTCATCAATGGACGCTGGCGTCAACTCGTGGTCGTCGGCGTCGGCCTGTCCCCCGAGTTCATTCACGATGCGGCGCCCGGCGTCGGTCAGTTCGCGGACAGCAAGCATCACGCAATTCTCTGGATGCGCAGAAACGCGCTGGCGCGACTCTATGACATGGATGGAGCGTTCAACGATCTCGGGATCCTTTTGACGGACCAAACGCGCGAACGCGCGGTCATCGCCGAGGTGGATCGCCTGCTCGGGCGATACGGCGGCGGTCACTCGTACGGCCGCGCCGATCAGCCCTCACATCGTGTCGTGCAGGGAGAGATCGAGCAGCTTCGTGTCTTTGGGACCGCGATGCCGATCATCTTCCTGAGCGTCGCCGCCTTTTTGCTCAATGTTGTGCTCTCGCGCTTGGTGGCGACGCAGCGCGGGGAGATCGCGACCCTCAAAGCATTCGGGTATGGCAATCGCACCATCGCGCGGCATTTCCTCGGCTATCCGCTCGTTGCTGTCGCGTTAGGCGCTGTCGGCGGTATCGCGCTCGGCGTGTGGGTCGGCGGAAAATACGCGGCGCTCTATCTTCGCTTCTTTCGCTTCCCCGAGTTCGTGTATGCCGCGCGACCGTCATTGATCATCACGGCGATCCTGATCAGCGGGACAGCGGCGGTTACCGGCGCGCTCGGCGCCGTTCACCTCGCCGTCAGGCTGCCGCCAGCGGAAGGAATGCGCCCGGTGGCTCCCGCCGTTTACAAGCCGCTGCTGCTCGAGCGTCTCGGTTTCGGAGCGCTCCTCACCGCGCCGATGTCGATGGTGCTTCGCGATCTCGAGCGCCGGCCCATCCGAACGCTCTCGTCGATTCTCGGAGTTGCGCTGGCCGCGGCGGTTCTCGTCGTCGGCACCTTCGCCTTCGACTCGGCCCGCTACATGTCCGAGCTGCAGTTTAGAACAGTCGAACGCGAGAACCTCGCGGTCGCCTTTTCGTCCAACCGGCCGATACGCGTGAAACACGAGCTCGCGGCGCTCGCGGGGGTCTCGCGAGTCGAGCTCTATCGCGCCGTTCCGGTTCGCATTCGATCCGGCGTGCATTCGCGACAAACGGCGCTGATGGGCCTGGAGCAACGGAGCGAGCTGCGACGACTGGTCGATCGCAATGGGCGAGTGTTCTCCATGCCGCCGAGCGGGGTTGTTCTCACGAAGACGTTAGCCCGTATTCTGGGTGTCGGCGTCGGCGACACGGTGACGCTCGAACTGCTCGAACGCGGTGGCGAGGTGCGACGCGAGACCGTCGTCGCGCAACTCGACGAGTTGCTCGGTCTCGCTGCCTATATGGATTTGAGTACGCTGAATGCGGTGATGCGCGAAGGGCCTGCTGCGTCCGGTGCGTACTTGTCAACGGGCATCGGCGAGGAGAGTCTCGTGACCGGTCGGCTCGCGACGTTGCCATATGTGGCCGCAACGACGACGCGGCGCGCGATGCTGCAGAGCTTCGATCGGCAAATCGCGGAGAGCCTGCGGCTCACGGTGACCATTGTCGTCAGCCTCGCCGCCGTTGTCGCGGTGGGTGTGATCTACAATGGCGTTCGCATCAGTCTGTCCGAACGCGCGCGCGAGCTCGCGAGCTTGCGCGTGCTTGGCTTCACGCGGCGCGAGGTCGCGGCGCTGCTCTTCGCCGAACAGGGCGTGATCGATGTCGTCGGCACGGCGCTCGGTCTCCTGTTCGGCGTCGCATTGGCGTATTGGGTGGCGAGCGCGTTTCAATCGGAGCTCTATCGCTTTCCGGTCATCGTGAGCGCGCGCACCCATCTGCTCGCTGTTGGCGTCGTCTTTGGGGCGGCACTCGGCGCATTCCTCACGATGCGGCGCCGCATCTATGGACTCGACCTCGTTTCGGTGCTCAAGACGCGGGAGTGACCATGTGGAAACCCAAGAATCTCAGACGACTCGCAACGATCGTTCTGCTCGGGTTGGCAGTGGTTGCCCTTCTTGTTTATTTGCTGCGTCCGACAGTGCTCGACGTCGAAACCGCGGTCGTCACGCGCGGCCCGCTGCGCGAGACGATCGACGCTGAAGGCAAGACACGGGTCCGCGATCGCTTCGTGATTACGGCGCCCGTGACAGGCCATTTGCAGCGCCTCACGGTACGCGAGGGCACCTCGATCGCGCGTGGACAGATCGTGGCATCGATTGCACCACTTCCTCTGGATGAAGCAACGCGTCGTCAGGCAGAAGCTCGACTCGCCTCAGCGGCGGCGATTGCATCGGAGGCCACCGCGCGCGTCGCGCAGGCGCGCGCGGCGGCGGATCAGGCACGACGCGTGCTGCAGCGGCGGGACGCGCTGCTCGCGGCGGGAGCCGTCTCGCCCGAGAGTCGGGAGCAGCTCGCACTCGAGTCACGTGCCCGCGATGACGACCTTGCGGCGGCGGACGCGCGCGCGCGTTCGGCGATCGAGGATGTGAACGCGGCGCGCGCCGCATTGGTCGGGACGAACGCATCGCGCGGCGGCAAGATCGTGATTCGGTCACCCACGACCGGAACTGTTCTTCGCATCCCCGAGGTCAGCGAGCGCGTCACCGCCGCTGGTGCGCCGATTCTGGAGCTCGGTGACGCGTCGGCGATCGAGATCGTCGCCGACGTGCTCTCGACGGATGCGGTGCGAATCTGCGCCGG
>DATBHD010000347.1:0-16811 GCA_036557635.1 Gemmatimonadaceae bacterium | reverse complement strand
TCTTGAAACCTTTCAAGAATTTGAAATCGTTCGGCAGCGTGTCGCCCGCGGCGAACGGGCGCGCGCGTCCCGTCAGGCCTTTCAACAGATACGTCGCGACGTCGGCGACGAACACTGCCTCCGTCCCGTGCCAGCCGAGGTCGGCGACCCGTTCGAAGTGACCGATGCGCCCGACCGCGTAGAGCGAGCCACCAATGATGTACGCGCCGGGGCTCGCGATCCACTCGACTCCCGTCGACGCGTTCTTGAAGAATTGGTTCGCCTGCGCCCCGGGATTGGTGAGGTGCTTCGCCAAACGTTGGTCGAAGGGGAACATCGCGAACGTGCCGATCACGAACGACGCGCCGATGATGTAGT
This sequence comes from Gemmatimonadaceae bacterium, assembly GCA_036557635.1. GTDB lineage: Bacteria > Gemmatimonadota > Gemmatimonadetes > Gemmatimonadales > Gemmatimonadaceae > AG2. Next base: position 16,454 of record DATBHD010000347.1, on the reverse strand, counting down.
CCTTCTTTGTGAAGAGCTTTGCCGGCGTCTTCGCGCTATCGGCCTTCGCCTTCGGCGGAAGCGCCGGCTGCGCCCGGACCGACGCGACCGCCGCCGGCGCGAGCAGGCTCGCGATTATGAGAGTCTTAACTTTCCGCCGCACCGCCGAGCGAGTCATTTCTCCAGCACGAGAAGAGTGAACGAGCCGGGCACCACCGGTGGCCGGCGCCGTGGGTTCGCCGCGGTCGACTCCGTGGGCGTCGGTCCGAATTGCGCGCTCACGAGATACAGGCGGTGCGATCGGGGATCGAGCGCCATCGTGCGCGCGCCCGGCATCGTCGTCACCGTCTGCACGACGCGAAAACGGTCCGGCGCGTCCTCGTGCACGACAGTAAGTGTGCCATCGCCATTCGAAGCAAACGCATCCTGGGTGCCGGGATCGAACGCGTTGGCGTCCACGCCCGCTCCAATCGGGAGCGTCGCGTACAACTTTCCCCGCCCGTCGGGCACGCCGTACTCGGGTTTGCCGCCGAGCCCGATCGTACCGACGCGCTTGCCGGTTTCAGGGTCGATCACACTCGACGAGTTCGCGTCGCCGTTGAAGGTGAACACGAGCTTCGACACCGGGTCGTAGGTGATGGCGTCGGCGTCGTCCGCCGCTGTCGTGCGTCCCAGCACAGTGAGTGTTTTGAGATCGAACATCACGACGCTGCTGTCACGGCCCGACGTCGCGAAGCCGTGCCCCGTCCCGTCGTCCAGCGCCGTGCCGTGCGCGGCGCTGAGCCCCGGGATTTCACCGAGCAGCTTCCCGCTCGCTTCGTCGACGACCATCACGCGGTTCTGCCGGCCGATGAAGAGGCGATGCTCCCATTGAGTGAATACTCACGACCTCGGATTGCCACGAGCAGCGTTGGCACAACGAAGAGCGTGATCGGTGTCGACAGCGCCAGCCCGCCGATCACGGCGAGGGCCAGCGGCTTTTGCAGCTCACTGCCGGCGCCGAGGCCAAGGGCCAGGGGCAGCAGCCCGAAGAGCGTGCACAGCGTCGTCATGAGAATCGGCCGCAGACGAATGCGCGCCGCGTCGCGAATCGCGGGCTCGAGCGCCATGCCGGCGGTCTTCATCCGGTGCCGCGTGAAGTCGAGGAGAATGATGCCGTTCTTCACGATCAGACCGACGAGCAGGATCAGTCCCATGAAGCTCGCGACGTTGAGCGGCGTCCCCGTCACGAGGAGCAGGAGCATCGCGCCGACGAACGACAACGGCGCGGCGAGCAGAATCACGAGCGGCTCGACGAAGGACTGGAATTGAAGCACCATCACCGCGATCACGCTCGCGGCGGCGAGCGCAAGCACGAGCAGCAGCGCGCGAAACGCTTCCTGCTGGCTGGCGTACTGCCCGCCGATCTCGACTCGAATCCCTGATGGCGCGGGGTTCTTCACGAGGACGGCGCGCACATCGCTCATCACCGCGCCTAACGAGCGATCGCCCAGATCGGCGTGAATCTCGACCATCTGCTGCTGGTTCCACCGCAGCAGCTCGCTCCGGGTCTCCTGGCGCGCGAACGTCGCGAGCGAGGAAAGCGGCACCGCCGTGTTCGACTGCGGCGACAGGATCGGCAGGGCGCCGAGCTGGAGGGGGTTGTACCGCACCGAATCCGGCGCGCGCACGCGTACGCCGATCGACCGATCTTCGAGACGCACCTCGCCCGCCGGCACGCCGAGCAGCGCGCCACTCACCTCGTCCTGCACCTGCGTCGGAGTGAGCCCGACGCGATTGGCCTCCGGCTCGTTGACCGACATCGACATCTCGGCGGTCGGCTCGGCGACGCCGTCATAGAGATCCTCGATGCCGGGTACCTTCTCCAGCTGAGGCGCGAGCTTCCGCGCATACGTCTCGAGCCCATCGAGATCCGGCCCGTAGAGTCGGATCTCCACCGGACGGGCCGCACCCGCCAGATCGTTGATGACGTCCGAGAGGATCTGCACGAACTCGATGTGCAGTCGCGGCACGGCGGCCGCGATCTTGTCTCGCGCGTCGTCGATGATCTCGAAGCTCGACCGGCTGCGCTCACTCTCCGGCACCAGACGGACAACCATGTCGCCGCGGTTCTGGAGCGTCGCAAAGAGGCCGAGCTCGGCGCCGGTTCGGCGCGACGTGCCGCTCACCTCCGGTGTGCGAGCGAGGATACGCTCGACGACGTGCAGCTGGCGGTCGGTCTCGTCCAGCGCCGTGCCGCCGGGTGTCCAGTAATCGAGCACGAACGCGCCTTCGTCCATCTCCGGCAGGAATCCGGTGCCCACGAAGCGGTGCACGATGTAGCCCGCGATCACCAGCAGCACGGCGACGGCGATCATCCAGCGCGCGTGATGGAGCCAGGCCCCCAGCGAGCGCTGGTAGTGCTCGGACAAGGCATCGATGGCGCGCCCCACCCGCACGAGGGGGCCGACACGTTGTCCGTGCTCGACCTCTTCCACGCTATCGTCTTCGGCCGTTCCGGCGTCAGCGGCGGTGAGGAACTGCGCGCTCAAGAGAGGAATGATCGTGAGCGCGAGGAGGAGCGAGACCAGTACCGCGATGGTGAGAGTAATCGAGAGAGCGTGGAAGAACTGTCCTTCGACGCCAGTGAGCAGGCCTAACGGGAGAAAGACGACCACCGTGGTGATGGTCGATGTCGTCACCGGCCAGATGATCTCCTGAACGGCGTCCCGAATCGCCCCGGCGCTGTCGGGATTCAGGTGGAGGTGGCGCACGATGTTCTCCGTGACCACGACGGCGTCGTCGATCACCAGTCCGATCGCGATCGCCATCGCGCCGAGCGTCATCAGGTTGAAGGTCTGCCCGACGCGCGACATCACGAAGACGGTAATCATCATCGTGAGTGGAATCGACGACGCGCTGATCGCCGTGATGCGTCCGTGACGCAGGAAGACGAGCAGGATGATCACCGCGAGAACGGCGCCGATGATCATCGCGTCGCGGACCGACTTCACCGCGTCCCGCACGAGCGCTGCTTGATCGTACACGGCTTTGAGGTGCACGCCGGGTGGGAGGTGCCCCTTCAATCCCTCGGCGATCGCGGCCACACTGTCGGCGATGGCGAGCGTGCTGCCGCCGATATTCCGCGTGATGTTGAGCAATGCCGCGGGCCGGCCGTCGCCGGAGATGATGCGCACGTGGTCTTCCGTGCCCGGCGTGACGGTCGCGAGGTCGCGAACGCGCAGTCCGTGAGCGACGACGATGTTGGCGATGTCGTCCGCCGAGCGCGCCTCCTGCGCGCTCACGATCAGGTACTGCCGGTAGTTGGCCGGCATGCGGCCGACCGCGTCGACGGTCGTCGCTTGCCTGATCGCGTTGGCGAGCTCGTCGTACGTCATTCGCTGAGCGGCGAGGCGCGCGGGGTCGGCTACGACCTCGATCTCGCGGATGTCGCTCCCCATCACGTCCACCCGTCCAACGCCGGGCACTCGTGAGATGAGCGGCCGGATCTGATAGCGCGCGATGTCGTAGAGCGTCGCCGGATCGCCCCCCTCGACATTGTATGAGAGAATTGGAAACAGCGACGGCAACAGCCTTTCGATCTCGATATCGAGATTCACCGGCAGGTCGCTCCGCACCTGATTTACACGCGCCTGCACCTGCTGCAGCGAGTAGATCATGTCGGTGTTCGGCGCGAACGTGATGTTGATCTCGCTGCCGCCGCGAATCGATCGCGACTGCACGCGCGTCACGCCCGGTACGATGCTCACCGCTTCCTCGAGCGGCCGCGTGATCGTGAACAACACCTGCCGCGCCCCCAGCGAGGTGCCCTGGGTGACGACGGTGATGCGCGAGAACGTCAGCTCGGGATAGATGGCCGACGGTAGCCCGAGTGCTGCCCAGATCCCCGCCGCCGTCAGCAGCACGACCGCCAGGTAGATGAATCGCCGCTGCTGCGCAAGCACGCCGAAGAGACCGACACGGGGCGCTTCGCGCGTCGTGCTCTGGTCGACGGGCTCGGACACCGTCGCGCTCATGGCTTCTCCGGCGCCTCCGCGGCACCTCTTCCGAGCGGGACCACCTTGGCGCTATCCGACACGCCGTACGCGCCGTAGGTGACGACGCGCTCGCCTGCCGCGAGCCCTTCGATTATCTCGGCTACTTTGTCGGTCCGTCCGCCGACGCTCACCTTGCGCTCATGGGCGATTCCGCCGGCGTCGACGACGAAGACTTTGTAGTTCTCGCCCTCGGGCACGAGCGCCTCCAGCGGGACGGTGACGGCGTTCGGATGCACGGCGACGGCGATCTGTCCGTAGACGACTTCGCTGATGCGCAGCGCCCGCCGCGTCGCCGAGGCCTGGACGCGCACATTCACGCTTCGACTCGACGTGTCCACGGTGCCACTGATGTCGACGACGGTGCCGATGCCGAGCGCGTCACCGGCGGCATCCTGGCCGGCGGTGAGCGTCACCTTCGCGCCGCGGCGCAAGCGCGCGGCATCGTTCGGAGTCACGTTGAGCAGGATATCGACGGCCGCGGGATCGGCGACCTCGACCAACGGTTGCGTGACGTCCGCTGTCGAGCCGAGTACCGCCGCCATGCGCGTGACGACGCCGCCTAACGGCGCTCGCACGATCGAGAGTTGCTCGGCGCGTCGCGCGTTCGCGGCATCGGCGCGTGCCCTGGCGACGTCCGCCGCCGCCTGCTCGGCGTCCTTGCGCGGGATGATGCCTTCACTGGCGAGTCGTTGCTGTCGCTCGTTGGCGTTCTCCGCCGCGGCGAGTGTCGCCTCGGCCGATTGCATCGCGGCGCGGAAGGGCGTCTGGTCCAGCTCGACGAGCGGCTGACCCTGGGTCACGTGCTGGCCGGCGGTGACGAACACCTGCGTGATGCGTGCCGGCTGCGGTGCCGACAGCGCGGCGACGTGGCCCGGCCGCGGCACCACGGTGCCGATGGCGCCTAACGTCTCGGTGAAGGGACCCTTCGTCACCGGCGCCGTTTCCACGCCCACCACCGCCGGCGCGCTCTTCTCCGCCTCGCCACTCGCCTCGCCGCCCTTGCAGCCGGCAACGCTCACCACCAGCAGCAGCGCGGCCCAGAGTCGAGCGCTTCTACGCGTTCGAAGGTTCATTGCCGTACGCTCGCCGTCGTGAGAAGGAAAACGCGGAGTGACGCGCTCGCGATCCACGCGGCCGCCAGATCGTCGATGTATTGTCCGAGAACGTCGCGCGCGTTCCGCTGCGCCTCGAGTATGTTCGGCAGCGACGATTGCCCCTCACGGTACGCCGTGAGTGACATCGCCACGACACGATTCGCGCTCGCGACGAGCACGCGATCGCGATTCACCTTGGCGAACGCGATGTCGCGCTCCCGCTGCGCGCGTGAGATGCGCGCCGAGCCTTCCGCGCGCGCCAACGCCAACGCCGCCCGTGCGCGCTGCAATTCGGCCTCGGCTTGCAGGATCGGACCGCGACTGCGCGAAAAAAGTGGCAGCGGCAACGCGAGGCCCACGGTCGGGAGCAACCCCGGTTGCGTCGGATCGCCCCAATCGAACCCCGCGATGATGCTCGGCGTGCCCCAGACGCTGCGTCGCTGAAAGCGCGCGGCGAGCGTCGCTGACGTCACCGATTGCTCCGCCGCCGCGACCTCGAGCGTAGACGATAACGGGACCGCCTCGCCACCGTCCGTCGTCGCCGGAATGCCTAACGAATCGCTCGGCGTGACCTCGGCTTGCACCGCTGCCACGCCCATGACCGTTTGCAAATCGAGCAGTGCCGAGAGGTACGTCAGCGAATCCGCCGCCGCGACGTTCGCCTGCTGTCCCGCGTTCACGGTCGCCAGCTCGACATCGAGGTCGCTCGCGTCACCCGCGTCGCGACGCAGAATGGCCATGCGCCGCACGCTGTCCGCATCGAGCGCGTTGCGCCGCGACAGGATTGCGTGCTCGCGCGCGGCGAGCGCGCGTGTGTACGTCGTGTCGGCGTCCAGAGCGGCACCGGCGCGCTGGAAGGTGTAGTGATACTGCGCCGCCGTGCGCGCCGCGCTCGCCGACCCGATGCGCGGTCCGCGCAGCCACGGGAAATCGAGCGGGAATTCCAGTGTCGAGTGATACTGCGGTTGATCCTTCGTGTAGCTCGCCGCGAGCATCGGATTGGGCAGCGCGCGCGCCGTAATCAGCGCCGCCAGCGCGACGGCCGTATCCGCCTGCGCCACCGCGAGCCGCGGCCCAACCGTGATCGCGGCATCCACGGCTTCCGCGCGAGTCACCGGCCGCTGGGCCGTCGCTCGATCCGCACACGCCACCGCTGCAATGACTACGCCGATACTCGCTCCAGCGAATCGAAGACCCATACCCTTTGTTGGAGTGCTCCGAGAACGCTATTCGCCTAACCTGACAGGACGATGACAGAAGCGTCACCCGGAGTGCCGATGTGGTGCAGTCGACATATTTCCTGCGGAGGTGACCAGACTTGATTCGTTTTCGATCGTCTTGCGGCATCTGGTGGCTGTCCATCCTGCCGACGGCATTGGGTGCGCAAGCTTCACCGGGTTCGGGCAACGTGCGTGCCTCCGGCGTCGAGCGCGGCGCGTGGGTGGCATCCAGTGCGCTTCTTGCCGCGTCGCTTGCCTTCGACGAGCGCTTGCGGGCGATCGCGCTGGCCAACCATACGTCGGGCCTCGACCGAATCGCCGGTGCCGCCGACATCCTCGGGACGGCCGGCCACATCGTACCCGCGCTCGCGGCGACCTACCTCGGCTCGCGTCTTTCGGGTCATCGGTCGTTCGCCGACGCGACGCTCCGCGTGGGCCTCAGCTACGCGGCGGCCGACGCGCTCGAATCGTTGCTCAAACCAGCGGTCGGGCGGGCGCGGCCAGTTCTCGGACGCGAGCCATTGACGTTTCGTCCATTCAACACGGGCGGCGACTACGAATCATTCCCCTCCGCCCACGTCGTGCACATCACGAGTCTCGCGACGGCGATCGCGATCGAGGCGCACCGCCCATGGGTCACCGCGCTCGCCGGCGCCGCGGTCACCTTCGTCGGCGCGCAGCGCGTGTATCGCGACCAGCACTGGTCGAGCGACGTCGTTCTGAGCGGAATGCTCGCCGTCCAGGTAGCGCGCGAGGTCGAATCGCGACTCCTCGATACGCACCGCTGATCAAGTCGGCTACGTCGCCGAGGATGTCGGCGCGGCAAATCGCACCGATACACGCGTCCCGGTGCCTGGCTCCGAGGCGAGCGCGATCTCGGCGTCGTGCGCGTCGGCGATCCACTTCGCGATCGAGAGTCCCAGCCCGGCGCCGTCGAGCGATCCGTTGCCGCGGCTTCGCGCCGGGTCCCCGCGGTAGAATCGCTCGAACACGTGCGGCAGCTGCTCGGCGGAAATGCCGATGCCGGTGTCTTCGACGACGAGAGTAGGCCGCTCGTTATGCTCGCCAACGCGGACGCGCACACTCCCGCCGCGCGCGGTGAACTTAACCGCGTTGTCGAGGAGGATCATCACGAGTTGCCGGAGCAGCGTCGGGTCGCCCTGGACCGGCGCTTCGCCGAACTCGTCCAGCTCGATCGCGACCCCCTTGGCCTGGGCGACGGCCTGCGCCGCTCGCGCCGCGTCGAGCGTCAGGTCGTCGAGGTAGACGCGCTCGCGCGCGATCGGCCGCTCGCCGGCGTCGGCGCGCGCGAGAATGAGCAAATCCTCAACGATGGTGCCGAGGCGCTGGGCTTCGTTCTCGATGCTCCGCAGCGCGTCCTCGTACTCGCCGGCGGGGCGCGCCTGCTGGAGCGCGATCTCGGCCCGGCTCCGCAGCACGGTGAGGGGGGTGCGCAATTCGTGCGCGGCGTCGGCCATGAATCGGCGCATGTGCTCGATCGACAGCTCGACGGGGGCGGTCGATTTTCGAACGAGAAACCAGCCGCCGGCGACCACCAGCAGTAGCGCCGCGGCCGCGGCCGCCCCGAAGGTCGCGATCAGCGTCGCGTATCGATCCTCGAGCTCGACCTTGTCGGCGACCGCCACCGCGACCATCGGCACCCCGCTCGCGAGCGTGAAACGCTCCGCCCGCAGCCGCAGCGTGTTCCCGCGGCGCGGATCCTGGTCGCGTTGCACGCTGCCGGACCGCGACGCGTCCTGCGCGGCGCGCGCGATCCAATAGTCGGTGTGGGGCGGCGTCACCGCGTGGCCGGCGCCGTCGAACAGGTAGAGCGACCGATCGGGGATGTGCAGCTCTTCCACCGCGTCGACGACCTGGCCATGCGCCGTTTTGGATTCCATCTCGCGAATACGCGCGGCGCGCTCGAGCTCCACCGTCGCGTCGTGGAGCGAATCATCGAGCTGTCGCGCGTATTGCCGGCCGATCACGACGAACAGACCGCCGCCGAGGAAGACGAGGATCGCGCCGAACGTCGCCAGATACCAGGCGGTGAGACCGAGGCGAAGGCGAGCCATCGGCCGCAGCGTCATCGGCCGCTCAATACGCCGAAGCGGTAGCCGGCGCCGCGCAGGGTGTGAATCAGCTTCGGCTCGAAGTCCTCGTCGATCTTGCGGCGCAGGCGCCTAACGAGCACCTCGAGCACGTTGGTGAACGGATCGTGGTTGTCGTCCCAGACGTGGGCCGTGATCGCCGCGCGGTCCACGACCTCGCCGCGGTGCAGCACGAAGAACTCGAGCAGGGCGAACTCCTTCGCCGTGAGCTCGATCGCGCGGCCGCCGCGGCGCACGTGGCGCGACCCAAGATCCACCTCGAGGTCGGCAACGCATACCACGCGCGGCACGAGCGCCGGCTGGCGCCGCGCCAGCGCCCGGACGCGGGCGACGAGCTCGCGGAAGGCGAACGGCTTGGTCACGTAGTCGTCGGCGCCGACCTCGAGTCCCGCAACGCGGTCGTCGATCGCGTCGCGCGCGGTGAGCATGAGGATCGGCGTCGCGATGCCGCGGCCGCGGAGGTCGCGACACAGGTCGAGCCCTGAGCCCCCCGGCAGCATGACATCGAGGACGATGACATCGAAGCTCGCTCGCGACGCCTCGGCTCGGCCGGCCGGCATCGTCGCGGCACGCGCGACGTGAATCCCCTGCTCCCTGAGCCCCGATTCGAGGACCGAGGCGAGCTCCGGGTCATCCTCGACGAGAAGAAGACGCATGTCGCTAATCTATCCCGGCGACGGCTCCGCCCGCTCGTAAGAAGACACCCATGGTGCGGCTCGCATGCGGCTTGCACGCGCGCCGTACCATGGGTGCTTTCCGGTCCACGGCGTGGGGCGTTGTCCTCGCACTCGCCCTCATCGCCATCGTGGCTCTTGCTTACGACAGTTGTTACACCAGGCCCTGATGTCCTTCGCCCTCGTTAGGGTCCCGAGGAGATCGCCTTGAAGAGGTTCGCCGGATTGAAGTTCACCGGATCCAGCTCGTAGTAGCGATTGTCGGCGAACCGGCCGGTGGTTGGGAAGTACGGCGGCGGGTTGTCGGCCGCGCAGCGATCGTAGCTGTACCGTTTCACGTACCCTTCACCCGAACCGAGTCCGACCGCGCCGCGCATGGATTGGATGACCCCACCGGTCAGGAAGAGGCATCCGCGGCCGTCGCTCGTACCCTGGCAGTCGCTCGAGTTGCTCGGCGCATTGCTGTAATCCTCGACGCGGAACGACGTGTTCAGCGCCATGATGATGGCGTGCAGATACAAGTCCTTCGTGTCATCGAGGTTCGTGTATGTGGATCCCGACGTGGACACGTTCTGCGGCGTGTTGATGCCGTTGTTTGCCACCACCACTTCGTTCACGGCGATGATCCCGAGCATGTCCTGGCAACTGCCAAGCGCGGGGTCGTTGGCGTATCGCACGTCGTCGAGGACGACGGCGTCACCGGTCACGTACAGTGTGACGCGGCCGCGAAGCACGCCGCTCAGACCGGTGGTTCCATTGACGTAGATGACGCCCATTGCCCCCGGGTTCAAGCCGCGGTAGATGGGGAACAGGTAGTTCGCGTCGTTCTTGCGGACTGCGCTCACCTTCGCGTTAGGCGTGGTCGTGAACACCTTCCACGCGCCGTTCGGATCGGTTGCCGTGAAAGTGGTGTCGTCGCCGCCCTTTTGCCGGTCGGCGGCGTTGGGGTACGCGGTCGAGGTGCGCTGCACCGCGACGAGGTGCGGGTCGCCGCCGAGATAGCAGCGCGCGTTGGCGTGCTTCATGATCGTGGCGAGGGTCGCCGAGCTTTCGGCCTGGGCCTGCGCCAGCGTCATTCCGCCCGCCTGCACCATTGCCCGGAACCACGTCGTCTTGTGCACCGACGCCGGGAAGAACTTCGGCGTCGGGTCGCCCGCCACCTTGTGCCAGTCGCCGCACTGCGTCACGGAGGTGACCGGGGTGCTCGCGCCCGGCCAGTCCGCGCGGAGCCACGTCGCCGGCGCCGAGCCGGTGAGCTGATAGACGCGGAAGAAGCCTTCGTCGACACCCAACGAGTCAGCGTTGCCGTCGAGGTCCGTGGCGACGAACTCGATGCGCATCTTGACGTTGGTCTCGTTACCCGACGTCGGCGCGGTGAAGTTGAAGCCACCGGAGCTCGCAAAGCCGGAGAGCTTGCTCAGCGACGACACGTCGGGCAGGCTGATCTTCTTCACGTTGGTCTTGTAGCCCTTGAAGAAGGTTCCGTACTGCGAGCCGCTGATCGTCTTGGCCGTCTCTACCTGGTCGTGGAAGCTGGCCTTGCTGCTCAGAATGTTGATCTGGTCGTTCGTGAAGACCGGCCCCCAGAGTTGGTCGCCGTTACCGAACGAGATCTGCGTTCCCGAGGAGTTCGTCTCCTGGTTGCTGAAGTAGGCGAACTTCGCGAAGCTCTCCTGCTGCAGCTCGAGGCGGCGCACGTAGCCGTTGCCTAACGGGTCACGCGCGTCGGCGACGACGCTCGCGAAGCGACCGAACTGACCGGTCGTCGAGCCGCTCGGACCGATGTAGAGGTTGAGCTTCACGCCGTTGATGTTCTTCCCGTCCGCCGACACGAGCGAATACCCGCTCTCGAGCGTCTTGTATCCCGTATCGGGAAGGACGCCCGGGCTCATGTTCACGCGGCTCTTGCCGAGGGCCAGTCCGGCCTCGGCCGCGTAGCGCAACTCGTTCTCCTTGTCGTACGTCTTGCTCGTGAGATTCGAGTTGGCGGTGAGGAACGTCGCCGAGAGCGCCAGCGCTCCGAAGACGACGATGAACAGAAGCACGACGAACAGCGCGACACCGCGTCGGGACTTTTTCACCCGCGCGCGCGCTCGGCTTCGACGTTGAATGAGCGGCATAATCAATCCTCTATGGAATCGTGATGATCCCTGTCGCCGTGACACTGGAGCTCGTCGGCGTGCAGTCGATCGCGGTAACACCGTACACCCACTGCTCGCCGGAGTGGACGTCGGTATCGGTGAACATGTAGGACGCCGTGCCAGCGGGCACGCTGGAGAACGGCTCGGAGAATGTGGTTTGACTCGCGGAGCGCTTGTACAACGCGTAGCGCTCGACGTCCTTTTCGCCGGTGACTTCGTCCAGCGATCGGGTCCAGTTGATGATCACGACCGGCGGACCGCCGGCGATGATCGCCACGAGCGCGGTCGGCGCAACGCCTAACGGCGCATCACCGCACGTCGTCGTGTTGTTCAACCCGGCGTTCATGATGCGAATCGTCCGTTCGAGGCGCCGCGTCGCGTCGCCATTCCGCGCGTCGTGATAGATCGTCGTCAGGCGGACGCGCACCGACACGATGCTGTCGATCATCGCGCCCTTGCCGGTGTCGGCCGGCGACCCGTGAATGAGCGCGCTGTGGTACAGCGGCAGCGTCGCCGGTGTGATCGCCGTCAGATTGCCGGCCGTGTCGGCCTTGAAATACTGAAATATCGTGTCGGTCGGGTTCGCGATGATCCCCGTCGCGACGACGCGCGGCGGCATCGCGTTCACGCGACGGAACATGATGTACTCGTTGTTCGCCTTGCTCGTCGAATCCTTCGACAGCCAGAATGCGATCGTTTCGGCGGACGTGGGCACGCCTCCGTTCGCCATGTACGTCGTGTCGGGATAGGGAACCGACGAATTGGGAAGCGTCGTCTTGTCGGCCGAGCGGAACGCCTCGACCGCGTCGCTGTCCGCGTCGGTGTCGACGTACACGGAGGCAAGATCACCGGGGACGCGCGACACCAGATTCGAGTTGAAGACGATTGCCATCGGCGCGGCCATGACGACCATCGGCTGCTTGTCGACGACACCAATGCCCGCCGTCCGCAGCTCGCGCTCGAGGCTCGAGATCGCGAAGTACGCATTCTGTTGCGCTTCCCAGCGGCCGGCGGACTGCGAAATTCCCTGACTCTGCCGGCGCATGAACTGGGTGCTCACGCCAATGATGAAGAGCAGCAGCGTCGTCGCGACGAGCACTTCCAGCAACGTAAAGCCGGAGCGCCATCGAGCGGCAACGCGAATGGTCGAGTGTCGGGTGCGCATCATTGCTTCTCCTCTCAGAACGCCGCGATGATGGTGGTTTTGCGCATCGGGGCGGAAAGGCGCGCGTTGCGCACTTCCACCGTCACGACTCGGTAGTCCACCGAATCGGTTACGCCACCACCCATGTGCGTCACCCACGTTTGGCGATCGAAGCCACTGAAGCCGGACACGGGACTCTCCGTGCCCTTGAACAACGAGTCGATCGAGGCGTAGCGCTGTGCGCCCTTCACCGTCTCGAGACGGTCGGCCACGAGCTGGCTCGCGATCGCCGCGACGCGCGAGTTGCTGGTGCTCACGGCGAGGCGATAGGCGAAGCCCGCCAGCGCGAGCAACACGCCGCTCAGCAGCGAGATGGCGACGACGACTTCGACGAGTGTGATGCCGGATCGTGCGCGACTCATAGTGCCCCCGGGCTCCATACGGTGCCGTTGAAGCGGAACCAATCGGTGCGCCCCGTGCCCTGCAGCACGCGGACGGCGCGAAACTCGGTTGGCGACGCGAGTCCTGACGAGAAATAGATGGTGACGTCGGCGCTCACCGAGCCGTCGCGGTGGAACACGATGCTCGGCATTCCACTGACGGATTTCAGCTGCGACGCGTCGATCGGATTCGACGGCGCGCTGCTGCCGTCGACGCGGATTGAAGGAATGAGAAACTTCCCGCCGTCGCTCAGCGCCTGCCAAGTGATGATCTCGCCGGCGGTGATCGCGCCGTCGTTGTTGGCATCGAGCGCCACGCGCATGCGCTGCCGGGTCGTGTCGAAGCTCACGATGACGTCGTGCTGCCTCACGAGTGACGTTCGTTGCGCTTGCTGTACGGCCTTGCGCACGATCTGCACTCGCCCATCGGCGCGGTAGCGCGTGATATCCACGCGCGGAAGCGCCAGCGCCATCACGATACTCACGACGACCATGACGACAATCAGCTCGATCACGGTAAAGCCGGATCGAGTCGCGCGGAGCAGGCGTTCCATTTTGTGTAGTGAAGCCATGTTGACACCTCGACACAGACCGTCGTCGGAGTGCGCCAGTGAACGAAACCCTCACGGAATCGACGACTACGCTAGCGTCGAGCGCCCCATGGCATCGTCACATGGCAGGCAGTTTTCGTCATTATCTCCGAATGCGGGTTCTTAACGTGACCCACGCCTTTCGGCTGGCGTCCATTCGCAGGGAGACATCACCCGGAATAGTGATGGATCTCGAACCCACATCGTGACATGGGCGTCATCGCCACCTACCTGCCGAACCTCGGCCACCTGCAGCGACTACGCTCGGCGCTGCGAGATCGTCACGATCTCGTCGGCGCCGAGGACTGGCCGGAGTTCATGCGCATCTGTGAAGAACGCCCCGTGCGCGTGGCAATGTTCGATTTCTTCGCCGGCGGGCACGCGGCGTTCGAGCAGGTTCGGCAGCTCAAGCAGCGCCTGCCTCGCATCACTCTCCTCGCATATGTCACCTTCTCGCCCGACCGCGTGCACGATCTCTTCGACGCCGGTCGTCAAGGTGTGGACGGTCTCATTATCGCCGACGTCGACGACGCGCCGCGCGCCCTCCTCTCGAGTGTCGAGCAGGCTGAGTCGCGCAGCCTCGCCATGCTCCTCCGCCGCTCGCTGCACGGAGTGCATCCAAGCATCACCGACGCCGTGTTGCTTTCCGTGACGCGCGCGCACGAACGGCTCTCGCCGGAAGGACTTGCGCGTCTTCTCATGTTGCCGCGGCGTACGGTCTCGCAGCGGCTCGCCGGCGCGGGCTTTCCGCCGCCCCAGCGCCTCCTCACCTGGGGACGGCTCATCGTCGCCGCGCACCTGCTCGAGGACGTTCATCGAAGCGCCGATCGCATCGCCGTCAGTCTCGATTTTCCGTCCGGCAGTGCGTTCCGCAACACCTGTCAGCGCTACCTGCACGCGACACCGCGTGACATTCGTCAGCGCGGCGGCGCCCGATTCGTCATTCAGCGCTTCTTTCGTGAAGTGGAAAGCGCGCACAGCGCCCGCGCCGCGGCGCGTGGTCAGCGCAGCTCCGTGCGCACGCTCGGCCTCGCCGTTTGACCGCGCACCGCTCCGAACCGGTTCGCGGCGGCTTGATCGCCGCCGACGAGATCCTCGAGCAAGGCGAGCGCGCCGAGCTCTCGGGCGATTTGCCCGCGGCCGTTGCCGCGTACGAGATCGTCGACGAACAGGGCGCGCCCCGTGCCGCGGCGCACGCATCCTTTCGCCTCGGACGAGTCTCATGGCGCCAGGGCCGCTACGACGCCGCCCTCACGGCGTTCGAGCGCGCCCGCAGCCTGGCGCTGCAACTCGACGAGCACGAGCTCTGCGCGCGGAGCGAAAATGGAATTGGCGCCGTGCACTATGCGCGGGGCGAGTACAAGCAGGCGCGCACCTGGTACGGCCACGCGCTCACGCGCACGTCCGACAAGGCGATCCGCGCGCGGATCCATCTCAATCTCGGCGTCATCGCCAACATCGAAGGCAACCTCGAGGAGGCGCGCGCGAACTACGTCGAGAGTCGCCGCGTGTTCAGCGAGGCGCGGGACGTCGAGGGCGAAGCGCTCGCGCTGCATAACGTCGGGATGCTGCACGCCGATCTCGCCGAATGGAGCGAGGCCGATGCGGCGTACCTTCGCTGCCTCGAGCTGTTCGAGCAACTCGGCAACCCGGCGATGGTCGCGAATGTGCTCGTCAATCGTTCCGAGCTACTCATCGAGCGCGGCGACCTCACGCCCGCCATCGCGTCGTGCGATCAGGCACTCGCCGTTTTCGAGCAGCTCGGCGACGAGGTCGGCCGAGGCGAAGCGTTGCGGTGGAAGGGACACGCGCTGCGCCGCGCTGGCAACGCGGCGCACGCCGAGCGTCTTCTTGGCGAAGCCGTGCGGATTGCCCATCGCACCCATGCGCGACTGCTCGAGGCCGAGGGCGCGCGCGAGCTTGCCGCGATTCGCGGCGATGCCGGCGATCTCCCCGAGGCGCGTCGCTGGTACATCCGCGCGCTGACGCTGTTCTTCGAGCTCGGCGCGAAGCGCGAGGAAGCCGAGGTGCGCGAGCAGTTGGCGCGTCTCGAGCGCGCGTCGTGAATCGCTGATTCGCGACCTCGAAGTTCGTTAGGCGGCGCCGCTCAGACGTCCTCTTCCATGAGCATCGGCGGCGAGGCTTTCATGTCGATCCCCGCCTTCGTGAGCCACTCGCGCATCAGCTCCGCGAGCTGAGTGCGGTGGTCGTGCGGCAGCCGTCGCAGCCCTTCGACGAGCGTCATCTGGACCGTGGGCGGCGCTTTGCGCAACAAGCTGCGGCCGGCTTCGGTGAGCTCGATCCGGACTCGACGCTTGTCCCGATGCGCCGTGGTGCGCGTGACAAGCGAGCGCTCCACGAGTCGGCGCACGACGACGGATACCGAGCTTTGGTGCGTCGCCGTCGCGACGGCGAGCTCATTCAGTGACTCGGCCGGCCGTTCGGAAAGAATCTGCAACACCCAGAGTTGCGCGAGGCTGATTCCCAGTTGCTTTTCGATCGCGCGGGTGTTGAGGCGAAGCGCTCGAACGACCGCGCGGACGCCGTCCATGACTTCAGCGATGTTGCGCTGATCGGACGCGGCAGATGCCTGTGGCAGAGTCAAGACTCTCGTCATGTGTGTCGCCCCGTTAGGGGACAAAGGAAATTTTGTCGTGAGGCCCGAATCTGAGGACGATCGGTCAAGATGGTCGTGACGCCTTACGAACGAAACAGCCCCGCGGGATTGTATCCGCGGGGCTGCTCAAATTTCCGTGGGCCTTACGTCCTAGCCCTTTGGTCCCATTACGGGACGTAGCAGCTCGGTTCGCCGTCGCCGGCCGTTGTGACAATCGGATTCGTCGTGTTGACGCCGATACCGCACGTCGCGCCAGCCAGCTGGCTGTGCGTCACGGTCGCCTGCCAGAAGCCGGCGCCCGTCGTCACCGCCGGCACGCCGACGCCTGACGAGTTCTTGAAGCTGTTGCGGGTCACGAGGTTCGTGCCGGTCGTGTAGTAGGTCGAGTCGGAGAAGAACGCTTCCTC
>DATBHD010000346.1:0-4248 GCA_036557635.1 Gemmatimonadaceae bacterium | reverse complement strand
GCCGAGGAACTGCGCCGTCTCGCGCTCCTCGACAACGAACGCGAGCGTGCCCTCGCCTCGCTCCCATGCGCCGCACCAACTGTCAACGACCATCTCGACGGTGGCGACTGTCTCGTGTGGCAGAAAGCCCATCCAACGGATAGCGGTGGGATCAGAGGCGTATCCGTGGAAGATCGCCGTCGGGTCGTCGGTGTGCGGCAGTCGAAGCCTCAGGCGTGAGGTCTCGAGTGGAGCTGCGCGCAGCTGTGTTCGAAGGGCAATCGCAGCAGATGATGCCATGTATGACGCCCCGACCAGATGATCAGAAAACGAACTAGCAGGAATGCCGACCGGGAAGAACCTCGAGAAACGATATGCCGCAACGGCGTGGCTTCAGCCTTCGTCGCGCGACGTCGAGTCGAAATGAAACGGGGAGAGAAATCGCTCGATCCAATCGCCTAGCGCGGGCCGGCTGAGCGTTCCCGCGGCAAGCGCCAGGAAAGTGCGTTCGGCCGCATCGACTGGAGCGGTTAACTCGAATCCGTTTAGCACGAGAAAGGTCTCGAGTGCAGCGTGACCGATGCGCTTGTTTCCGTCAATGAACGGATGGTTGGCGACGAGCGAAAAGGCAAGCGCTGCGGCCTTGTCGGCCAGAGACCATACAGGTCGACGCCGTCGAAAGTCGCACGCGGCTGAGCGATGGCCGACTGAAGCCCACCCAAATCGCGGAGCCCCGTGGCACCACCGGATTGGGTGACGATGCGTTCGTGCAGAGCCAGGACTTCTGCTAGCGACAAGTAGCGCATCGCCGCCGGGTCGCGCTACGCAAGCCGGCGATAAAGCCCGCGATTCTTTTCGAGGACGTGGGCCGCAGCTGCCTCGAACTCATCCTCGCGGCGGTCGAGCAAGTCGCGCAGCGCTGCGGCGGCGAGGATCTCGGGAGCGACGTTCAAGCGCGCCGCAATGGCGGCGAGCTGTTGTTCCTGCTTAGGTGTCAGTTCGATCGAGAGGCGCATACGAGGAATCTAGCCCGGGAACAGCCCTTACCAAAGACGCGGGCTGAGACAAATCTCCTCGTCGGCAAAATCCGTCGTCTTCGTCGCAACATCAGGACTCTCCCGCCACGCGTCGTCGATGGTTCAACGTCCCGCGGTGTCTCGGGACGTCTGCGGTGCCACGCGCCGCAAGCTGGCTCGCGCGCTTATGCGCGTCGAGCTATTCGCATCGGCCATCGGCCATCGGCCGTCTGTAGGAACTTCATGAACTCCACAGTAAGCGATCTCGATCCTGATGGAGCATTGGGTTTGTACGCGACAACCTATACGGCAACGCTTACAATAGATTACTCTCATGAACACGCTGACGCCTATCGCCTGCAGCCGGCACCTTGCGCTGGCGTTGTTCGCCCCCCACCCTGATGGAGCAGCAACCCCGTGACGGAACCAGAAGCATCGCGCGTGAAGGAAATCTGCGCGTTCGCGCCACGGTAGAAGAACTCGCTCTCCGATTCGGCGATGATCGCGGCGCTGCGCTGACCGGTGAGTTGGGCGAACAGTCCTCCGTTCTCGAGCGTGATGGTCATGATCGCACCGGGCGCTAGTTCGTACCGCCCGACGTACTCCCGCAGCACATTCTCCGCCACGCGTACTTCGACGCGCTCAACGGCTCCATGCTTCGCTGCGACGATGAGATCGAGAATCGAGAGGAACTGTCCGACGGACACCTCACCGCCGGAACCCGGCACTGTCTTGTGGGCAACGACCAGGTCGAGTGCTGGCAACACCGCGATGTATTGTCCGAACGCACCTGCGGCCAGGTACGCTCCTTGGTACTCGCTTGGAGTGTTCGCGCCATCCCAGACCCACCACAGATAGCCGTATCCCCACGGATCATTGCGCCGCTCGACAGGATTCATCGCGGCTTTCGGGACGATGGGACGGGTGCTCTCCCGCACCCACGCCGACGGGATGATCTGACGATCCCTCCATCGTCCGTCCCGGAGCATGAGATAACCGAGTCGCCCCATGTCACGCACGGACAGCCAGAAATGGTACGCGAGGTGGATGGATCGCGTCGTGTCGCCGGTCCGACGATGGTCTTCACGATGAAAGTCCTGAAGGCCGATCGGCGTTGCGATGTCCCGTTGAAATGCATCGAAGATGCTCTGACGAGTCGACTGTTCGAAAATCGTCCCGAGCACATTGAAATCCCAGTTGTTATAGAGGAAATAGGTGCCAGGGCGCTGCGTTCCGCGCGCCGGCGCGCGTGCAAGATCGTCACCGTCGTTCGCAGCTGCGTGGAAGACGCCTGAGCGCGCGGTGAGCAAGTCGCGAACGCGAGCTGATTCTGTGCGCGCACTGGCAGCGGGCGAATGAGCAACGCGTCCGCAATCGTGAACATTGCCGTCGCGAGTCCGATGCCGAGGGCGAGCGTGAGGAGGACGCCGATGAACCAGCCCGGTGAGCGCTGCAACGTGCGAATGGCGAATCGCAAATCTTGCCGCACGGTCAATAGACGCTCTCGCGCACGTCGCCGCCGCACACGTCGCGTGTCGTGCGCACGAACCCACTCGGCCACGGCGCCAGGATCGCCGAAGCGCGCGTGTGCAGCGCGCTCCGCCTCGTCGCGAGAAAGACCGCGCGATTGGTAGTCCGCGATGCGTTGGTCGAGATGAAACCCAAGCTCATCGTCGACGTCGCTCGCGACATCGGTTCCCCAGAATCTGAGATAACGCCGCCAAGCTTTCATTGCGCGCGCACTCACGACAGTGCGGGCGCGGCCCGCATCACGCGTGACATGGCGCCAGAGAATCGAATCCAGGCGGCCGCCTCCTTCCGGAGGTGAGCGCGGCCCGAGGCCGTCAGCGAGTAGTAGCGTGCACGACGATTGTTGTCGGAGAGGCCCCAGTCGGACGTGACGTACCCTTTGTCCTCGAGTCGGCGCAGGGCCGGGTAGAGCGACCCTTCCTCGATGCGGAGCACATCGTCCGTGGTCTCTTCGATCCAGCGCGCGATCCCGTAGCCGTGAGTACCCTGGGCGAGGAGCGCTTTGAGGATGAGAATTTGGAGCGTGCCTTGGAGGAGGTCGGTCGATGCGATCGCCACTGCGTGCTCTCCCTGTCGCGTCTATGGGAGAACCTATTCGGATTGTCTGGGGGCGCAAGTCGACGGCTGGAGAGAGGCATGGCTCCTGGAGCCTGAACACTTCTGTCCAGCAGCGAATAGACCTAGCTTGGACACATGCGCTTTAGAGACAGCCTTCCAGACCTTCGGGAAGCCATTGCTGCAGCAGCGGCCGCGTGTGGCGCATCCAGCGTTCGTCTGTTTGGCTCCGCTGCCAGAGGAGAGGAGCGGCCCGATAGTGACGTAGACTTTGTCGTCCGCTCGAGCCAGGCCGAACTCTCTTGGATCTGGTGCGCCTTGAAACTCGACTCGAGGACCTTCTCGGACGCCCGGTCGATGTCGTCACGGAGGCCTCGCTCGCCGAGCCAATGAAGTCGCGAGTGTTAGCGGAGGCGGTTCGTGTCTAAAGGCCGCACATATGCGATCGAAAGGATCAAGGTGCATCTGGTACGGAGTCCGCAACGCTGACGTCAAGCGCACGCGCGCGAGCGATCTGCTAACCCGACGTGAGCAAAAACGCCGGCTATCCGCCGGATTGCAATGCTGTTGTCGCGCCGATCTTCCCGCTGCGCCATGCTGGAAGCAGCGCAGCAAGTCCGGCGATCCCGGTGAGAAGCGCCGCGACGGAACAGAGCACGACTGGATCGCTCGGGCTCACACCATACAAGAGCGCTTCGAGCGCCCGATTCGTCGCCACCGTTGCGCCGACGCCGATCGCGACTCCGAGCACCGCGACGCCGAGCGCCTGTTTCAGGATCATCCGCTGGATGCTGCCGCTAGTCGCGCCAAGCGCCATGCGAATCGCGAGCTCCTGCCTTCGCTGCCGCACCGTCGTTGCGACTACACCGCCGAGACCAACCGCCGCAAGCAGCGCTGCCGATGCGGCAAACACAACGAGCAAGAACGCATTGAGCCGCGGCTGTCCCAGTGGCGCTTGCATGTAGTGCTCGAAGGATGCGGCGCTCGCGAGCTCCACGCCCGGCGCCGCGTCCGCGATCGCGCGACGGAGCGTCGGCACGATCGCCGCCTCGGGCGCCGACGTGCGAATCACGAACGTCGTCGGCGCAAACGGGAAATCAGACTGCGCAAGCGCGTAATACACACTCGGCGGCGCTTGCCGGAGTTCGCGATACCGAATGTCGTCGAC
>DATBHD010000345.1:0-11458 GCA_036557635.1 Gemmatimonadaceae bacterium | reverse complement strand
ACCGAGATCCCTTCTTTTCTGGCTCCGCCGGTGGGTGGTTCGCCGGAGGGTGCGCAGTTTACACGATCGTCCGATGACAGTCAAGCATTGCCGCGGATACCGTTACGGGTATCATATCCATACCCCTACCGGTATGACATGCTTCATCGATCGGGCGACTCTCTCCATGACGCACACGCTCTCCGTCTCGGTCGACGCATCCGTCAGCGTCGTGATCGCGCTGGTCGCGGGAGGTACGTACATCGCGGCCGGCCGCGCGCAGCGGACGCGCTCCTACGGCCACGTCGTCGCGTACATCGCGCGCATCCTGGAGGCGGACATCGGCGAGATCGCTTCGATCCTCGGCACATCGCGGCACGCGGTCGAAGCCTGGTTGGCGCACGGAATGCCAGCTGCGTGGCATCCGCAGGTTGCGCGATTGTTGCGCGCGGCCGTTGCGCTGCGCCGCGCTCTGCCACCCGACACGGCGCGCCGCCTGCTCGCCCTGCGACAACGGCGGAAGCGCGAAGACATGTACGCGGATTTCTCCATGCCTCCGCGCGTCGTCCAGCGACAAAGGCGAGCGGGTGACATTATTATCACCGTCAGGTCGGTTGGCCGCTCTCCTGGTCTGACGATTGGAGCAGTGCCAACCATTCCGGCCAATCGCGACGAGAACCGGTTTTAGGTACCCTATGAGTCATGTCGTTCGTGATAAGGACAAGCTGATCCGCCGGGTACAGCGTGTGATGGGACAACTCGAAGCGGTGCAACGTGCGCTCGAGGAAGAGCAAGAGTGCGGCGACGTGATGCATCTCATCTCAGCCGCCCGCGGCGGGATCAGCAGTTTGATGGCGGAAGTGGTCGAGGATCACATTCGCGAGCACATGGTCGATTCCGGCCGGCGCCGAACCTCGGCCGAGGCTCGGGCCGCGGAAGAGCTAATCGACATCGTCAAAGGCTACGTGCGTTAGAGCGCCGGATAACGCCACGCCACCGATGATGCTGCTGTGTCACGGTAGCGGACCTTTCCACGCACGGAACAAGAGCTCCGCGACGAGGCAGGCGAGCGCGAAGGTGAGAGGCCAGCGGTAGAGCTCCGTGTAGCGCGTGTAGGTCCGGGTCTGCACGGGCTCCCGCTCCAGCACATCAATCTCCTTGGTGATGCTCTCGAGCGCGGACGCATTCGTCGCGCGGAAATAGCGCCCCCCAGTTTCGTTCGCGATGTGTGTGAGAAGCGAGTCGTCGATCTCGACCGGACGTTCTTCGTAGCGCAGACCAAAGAGGCCGCGGCCGACAGGCACGGCGGCCACACCCCGCGAACCAACACCGATCGCATAAATCCTTATCCCGACTGCGCCAGCTGCCTTCCCCGCCGTGCGAGGATCGATCGCGCCGCGATTGTTCACGCCATCCGTTAGGAGAATCATCACGCGCGATTTCCCCGGTGCGTTGCGAAGCCGATTCGCCGCCGTGGCGATGCCCATGCCGATCGCCGTGCCGTCCTCGAGTTGGCCGGGGGCGAGGTTATCGACTGCCGCAAGCACAACCGGATAATCGGTGGTCAACGGCACTTGAGTCAGCGCTTCGCCAGCGAAAGCGACGATGCCAATACGGTCGCTCTTTCTGAGCTGAACGAACTTCTTGATTTTGTCCTTCGCGACCTCGATTCGGTTCTGCGGCTGAAAGTCTTGAGCGAGCATCGAGCTCGAGAGGTCGACCGCGATCACGATGTTGATCCCTTCGCTCCGCGCATCTTCGGCGCGACCTGCGGAACGAGGTCGCGCGAGCGCCACGACCGTGCCCGTGAGCAACAAGTTCCGAAGTGCAAACAGCATGAACGTTACAACGTTGCCGGCGCGAGGTCCGCTCGCGAGTACGCTGACTCGCGAAAACACAATGGCCGGCGGCCGATGCCGGCGGCGCCAGAGCCACCAAAGTGGCAGCAGCAGCAACGCGAGCAACGCGATCGGCGTGGAGAAGCTGAGACCAGGAATCATCGTATCCATAAGTTGATAAACTCAAACACCCGGCCAGGTCGTCGCTGCCAGTCTCTTGTTCGGTGCGGAGCAGTTTATAAGAAACTCACGATCGATGTCTCTCCACATCTTCTTGCGATCGGTCGCTGAGACGTCGAAGCCACCATCGCCGAAGGGCCACGGCCGACCAGACTCCTTCGACGGCACCGAATGGCCACGCCCCCTGCAAAAAGCCATAAATGGAGCCGAGCGCACATGCAGTGGCGAACGCGAGGGTGAACCAGTGGCTTCTCCCTTCCAGGGCGTAGCACACGAGCATCGCGGTGACGGCGAGGAGCCCGAACGCCGTTAGCGGGCTCACACTGCGTTCGTCGCGCTCATTCCGAGAGCCCAACGAGCAGCGCTTCGGGGATGACGGGCTCAAAGGGCGCATAGAGGGTTGCGAAGTCGCCCACAGCCGATTCAAATCGCTGAAGGGTGTCGAGAGCGGCTTGCTTCACCGCGAAGATCTGCGACGCATCGTCGGATTGCCGCGCCACGAGATGGAGTGCCGATTCCGCCTCGTCCATCCGAGGGGTGAGGACCCGGCGCCTCGCGGCTTCGACCCACGCGCGAAGCGGGATGTCGGTGAGGCACTCGAGGAAGATCCCGACTGCGCGGGCATTGCCGCCGGGCAAGCGCCGAGCCGATGTCGACATGGCGTCAGATAACGTGAAGGATGGACGCGAGCCTCTTTGACCAGATGCTCCATTGGAGTCGATTGGCAAGCTACGCCCCGCTCGCGCAAAGGTGGCATAAAAACGCGACGCCCATTCATAAAGAAGCCGTAAAAGCGACCGAGGTGCAGGCGAAGCGCTCGCCTAACGCTCCACGATCGCGCGTCATGGCCTGAATACGTTCGGACCGACGAGCGGCTCGCGCGCGCCGAAGATGTCGGCCGGCTCACTCAAAATGCGACGCGTGAAATCACTGTAGACCAGCCGCACTTCCCACCCCGATCGCACGACGTCTCTGCGGAGCGCCGTGCCGAAGTCGATCCGCAGCGTGCGCTGCGAGCCTTGTGGCGTCGCGCCGAAGAAGCTGATGCCGGCACTCGGCAACACCGGCGTGTTCATGCCGAAGGGCGCGTCACCGGCCCACAGCCTGGCCGCGTTCAAGAAGACGCCGAACGCGATGTCGCCGTACTTCGTGGCGCCCGGTACGACATGCCGCACCAACAGCCCCGCTGCCGCGCGGCGTCCGCCGAACAGCGCCGCGCGATAACCGATCAACCGTTGCCCCTCCATGTCGACGCCAAGCTGAAATGGCGTCTGCACGCGCCAACCTCCCTCGAACTCGGCCCACCCGCGAGCGAGATCGAGATCGCTGGGTTTGAAGTACACCGCGAGCATGCCGCTGCTGACAATGCCATCCCAGTCCGCCTGTCCAATCTGATGTCGTCCTTCGGTGATGAGATGAAGCTCGGCGAAGCTCTTTCCCGAACCGACTCCACCGAGTACGTCTCCGAGGAGGAAAACATCGCTCGCGCCATTGAGACTATGTGTACCGCGACCGAGTTGACCCAACAATTGGGCGCCCGTCGGCACGTCTTCCGTTCCGGCGAGGGAATTGAAGCCCTCCACGGTGATGAAGTTGAGGTTTCGCCACGCGCCGATTCCCGCAAAGCGTGCGCGCGAGACTTTGGGATAGCGGCCGAGAAGCGTCGTATCCGATTCGAGGCCGCTGTCGGTGATGGCGAGAGCACCGACTGCCTGACGACGCGTGATAGTCACCATCCCGCCGAGCAGTATCGGAGTCCTGAGATTCCCGAGCTTCACCACACCGCCGATGTCGCCGCCGAAAGTCCGCAACTCCAGCGCGAGCGCATCCACGTCCTCACCGCGACTGAGGGCGACGAGCGCTGGATTTGCGCGAGCGATTCCGACCTGCCAGGCGACGCGCTGCAAGTCGGTGAGGTAGGCATGGAACGCATCGACGACCCAGGAAGAAGCGTGTTGCCCCCAGTCCGCGGTGATGTCCAGCTGATACGGCTTCGCGAGGAACTGGTAGTTGCTCGCGCGGAATCCGCCCGAGTGCCCTTCGATCTGCTGATCGGCGCCGTGCACGGCGAGCAGCCACGCCCTGCCGAAGAGGTTTTCGTTGCCGATCTCGAGATAGGAGACGCGGCCGCCGCCGACCGAAGCCGCGGCGATGGCGGAGATTTCGTCCACCGTTTCGACCTTGATCGTCACGCCGCCCGAGTCGTCAGGCACGGCTTTGACGCTGACGTCGGTGAGAAATGGCTCCTGGCGCAACAGACGCGCTGACTCACGCACGCGAAAGTCGGAGCATTTGCCGCCGCTTTTGAGAACGAGAAAACGTCGGATGATGACGGTGTCGGTGGTCGCGTGGTGCAAGCCGAGCGAGCGCGCAAAACCGCGCCAATAGGCGACCTCGCCCTTGAACGACGGGCGTTGGGATGACACGCGAATCTCGTGGACGGTCTTTCCGTTGCAGCTGAACGAGCTCGGCGTTCCGTCCTGTGCACGTACACTGCCGGCCGTGAGCGCCAGCAGCACCAATGCGTCGGTGAAGCGGCGGACGGCGTGCCGCGCGAAGGCCGAGGTCATCGGCCTCCGCTTATGCAAAAATCAACCCGACCAGCTCGGCGCGTTCAGCATAGCACGTGGCGTCGCTTGTTGGTGAGCGGCTCCGCCTACATGCCCAGATTGACGCGGAGCTGAATGCTCCGTGGGCGTCCCACCGAGGGCCGCTGAAAAATGCGGCCTTCAACAGATACTTCTTGTCGAAGAGGTTCTCGATGTACAGCTCGGGCCTCAGCACCGAGGCACCGGCAATGAACGAATAGCCAGCGCTGAAGTTGAAGATCGCGCTCGGGTCGACCTTCACTCCGCGATTGAAATCGAAGAGGCCGGTGCCGTAGCTCGCTCCTCAGAGCCGCAGGAGCTGCTCGCGCAGGACCCGGGAGCGCAGACGGCTCACCTGGTGCTGCTGGCCGTTGTTCAGCACGAGCACGTAGGTTCCGCCGGGCATCGGCGTCACGCGCTGAATCGATGGCACACTGACGATCGTTCCGCGCGAGAGGCGTACGAACTGCGCCGGATCGAGCCGCGCCTCGAGATCCTTGAGACGATATGTGATTGTGTACCGCTCGTTGGAGCGTGTTTGCAGGTGCAGCAGCTCACCGTCGGCGACGATCGATACGATCTGATCGACGGGCACGAGAAAAATGTCGTCCTTCTTCCGGACGGGGATGCGCCGCAGCAGCGTCGACGGCGCGTGCGCGGCGTACTCGCTCGCCGCGGAGCGAACCCGCTCGGCGTCTCCGGTGTGCATTTCCGCTTGTTCCAGTCGCTCGATCGCGCGGTTGATAGTTTGGCGGAGTCGGGCGGCATCGACCGGTTTGAGCAAGTAGTCAACAGCATTCATCTCGAAGGCGCGAACGGCATATTCGTCGTACGCGGTCACGAACGCGACCAGCGGCAATCGGTCGCGGCGCACGAGGCGCACGACCCCGAGGCCGTCGACCTCGGGCATCTGGAGGTCGAGCAGCACGAGATCCGGCCTCAGCCGCTCGATGAGCTCCACCGCTTCCGTCCCGTTGGTGGCTTCGCCGACCACCTCGACATCCTCGTAGTGCCGGAGCAACGCGACGAGAAAAGACCGCGCCGGGCGTTCGTCGTCGGCAACGACGACGCGCAGCCGACTCATACCGCGCCGGCGAGCGCGGGGCGGCGATTCGCCGTGAGCCTGATCTCGACGAGCGTCCCGCCTTCCCCGTCGCTCGTTATGCACAGCCGACCCGCGTCGCCATAGTATCGCAGCAGCCGGCTCTCCACGTTCGCGATCCCGACGCCGCGGCGGCGGCCGGCGGCCAGCCGATCCGAGGCGATTCCGCCCCCGGTATCACGCACGCTGAGACGCAGCCGCTCGCCGTCGCCCGACACATCGGGCTCGATGCGCGCTCGGATCGAGATCGTCCCGCCGCGCCGCAGCGGCGAGATGCCGTGCTTCACCGCGTTCTCGACGATCGGCTGCAGAATGAACGGCGGGACGAGCACGTCGCCGAGCTCCCAGGGGACATCTCGCTCGATCCGAAGACGCTCCTCGAACCGCGCCTGCTCGATCGCGAGATAGGCGTCGACCAACTGCAGCTCCTCGCGGAGAGTCACGAAGTCGGCCGTTCGCCGCAGCACGGCGCGTAGCAGCGAGGTGAGCTGGTACAGGGTGTCGATCGCGCGCGGCGGGGATGTGGTGATGAGGTGCCCGACCGTCGTTAGGGCATTGAACAAGAAGTGCGGATTGAGCTGCGCGCGGAGTGCCCTGAGCTCGGCCTCGCTCGCGAGCCGCCGCATGTCGTTCTCGCGGAGGTCGCGCTCGTACCGTTCCTCGCTCACGCGCAGCTCGTCGATGCGGCGTCCGGCGAACATCGCGGCGGTGTCGAGGAGCGCGATGTCATCCGACATCAGACGGCGGCCGGCGCCAAGCGACGCGACGTCGAGGATATATCCCGGCGCGTCGTTCGTCGGGACGAGAACCTCGGCATTGCGCGGTCCTGCGGCGGCGGCGAGCGCGCCGCCGTGAAGACCGGCGACCTGGTCCGGTACCTCGCGCCAGCGCACCGTCGCTGGCGCCAGCGCCGAGGCCAGACGCCGGCAGACCTCGTCCAGCGCCTCGTTAGGTGCCGACGCCGCCGAGAGCCCCCGCGCGATGGCGTGGCGGACCTCCCGGTAGTCGACGCGGTGCAGCATCACGCGATCGACAAAGTGATCGGTCGTTCGACGCAGCAGGGGATAGAGCAACGCCGTCCCGACCCAGACCGTCAGGAGCGTGCCGGGGACACCGATGCGCAGCGCGTCGGGATCGCGCCCGATGAGCGGCGCGATGAGCATCACGTACGCGGCGACGACGACGGCGATGAGGGCGAGGACGGAGAGCGCCCGTTTGAGAAAGAGATCGGCGAGCGCGAAACGGAAGTCCTGATACAGAATGACGAAGACGAGCGGGAGCGAGGCGTGGTGGCCGATGAGCTCCACGACCCACGAGTCGTTCGCGCTCGAATGGCGGCTCAAGTGCAGCGCCGACACCGCGAAGGCGGCGAGCGCGACGGCGGTGAGCGCCCGTGACGATTCACGCCGCCGCCGGGCCGACACGGCGAAGAAGAGAATGACGAGCGCGTAGCCGAGCGTGAGCAGGAGCAGGCCGTTCGTCGACAGCGCGTCACGCCTAACGACGGAGATGGCTTGCAGTACACCACCGGTGCCGCTCAGCCCGTAGGCGAAGATCGCGAGCGGGCGAGGGACGGCCCGTCGCTGCGGCGTCCGCGTCGCGGCATCGACGACGACCGCCGGCAGGAATCCAAGCGCGGTGTACGCGAGCGCCGAGTACCACGGACTGAGCTCGCCCAGCCCGAAGTCGTGCGACCCGAACACAACCAGCGCTCCCGCATTCCAGATCAATCCGAGAATCGCGGCGAGCAGCGGAATTCCGCCGGGCGCCACCGCCGCGCCGCGCCGCGCGCCCCGCCAGATCATCACCGCCAGCATGCCATAAAGCGCGATGCCGGTAACGAAACCGACGAGATGGACCAGCGTGACGAGATCGGGAGCGTTCATGTTGTGACGTAAGGGCGACGCGTGATGTCGGTATGCTGAGTGTAGTGCGAGAGGCCGCTATTGCAATGCGAAGCGCGCGGACGGGAGGCGCACACCAATGATTGGATGCGAATCGCCCATGAACGGCCCGCAACGATACGCGAGCGTCACTCGTGTCGCGCTAACGGCGCTGCTGACCGCGATTCCGTTCAGTCGCGCGGTGTGTCAAACCCAGTTCTACAATCTAGATTCCAATCGACCGCTGCGTGTCGAGGACGCGGTGCCGACCGAACGCCGATCATTGGACATCCAATTTGCGCCGTTGCGACTCGATGAGCTCACCGAGGGAAGGCGGCGCTGGCGCATGGAGCCCAAGCTCTCGTATGGCATCGCCGCGTTGACAGAAGTCGAGGTGCGACTGCCCGTTCTCGTTCTGCAGCCGGGCGGCGGCGGGCCGACGACGCTCGGCCTGACGACGATCGGGATCGGTGGGATGCACGCCTTCAATACCGAGACGTCGCATGTGCCGGCGCTTGCGCTGTCCGGCGAGGTGCTGCCACCCATCGGCCTGCTTGCCCCACCCCGCACATCGTACGCGATCAAGGGCTTACTCACCAAGACGGCGGTGCTCGGCCGCCTCAGCGTGAACGCGGCGTACGGGACGTACAGCGTGATTCCCGCGGCGCCGGTGTCGGCAACCTGCCGGCTGCTGCCACCCGGCGCGCCAGGCTGCAACGGCCAACCCTCGATTCCGGACGTGCCGTGCACGCGCGTCGCGGCGGCTGGCGTCGCGATGGAAGAGATCTCCGACGCACGGATCGTGTCGGTTCCCTTTGCTCCGCGGCCGGCGACCGCGTGCCTAACGACGACCACGGCCGCGGCGCCGGCTCCGCGAACCATCGGCACTCGCTGGTTCGCCGGTGCCGCGATCGACCACACGTTCGCATTGTCCTCCACTCTAGTCGGCGCCGACCTGTTCGCCGAACGCTTCATCGGCCTCACCCCTCTCGTCGATTGGACAGCCGAAGTCGGCCTGCGCCACCAATGGTCCCCCTTTCTCGTGCTGGACGCCGGCGTTGCACGACACTTCGCCGGGTTCCTACTCTCGACTTCGATCACGCTCGGCGCAACGTACGCCGTCCCAGTCGATTGGGGCCGATCCTAACGATCCATGCGAGGACGATGCAGCGGCCCTCGGCCGATACCGCTACGCGCCGCGCTCTGCGCCGCCACGCTCCTTGCCGGGTGCGGCTCCATCTCGCGCGTGTCGGAGCAGACCTACCTCGGCGCCTCCTATAACTGGGCCTATCGCAATCAGTACCAGCGTTCCGATCGTCTGTTCAATGCGTTCGACTACGGACACGCGATACTCTACGAACGATTGCTGCGCGATGCCGGTCGGCCCGACGTCGCCGTCCGCGACATCGACGGACGCGAGTTCCAATTCATCACCACCAAGCTGCTCGTCGATCCGCCGGAGCTGCCGCTCGAGGAGCACGCCATAGGCCCCGCGTACACGACACTCGTTCCGGAGCTGGCCGAGGTATTCGACTGGACACACATCCTGCATCGTCAGCTCTACGACGTGCTCTCCGACGACAGGCTCGACAGCGCGGCGCGCGACGCGCGCGTCGCCCAATTGCTCCGCTACTACGAGAGCCGGCGCGACATCGCGCTGAGTCGACATCCGAAAAGTATGGCCCTCATGGAAGGCGCCCCCTATTCGCTCGTCTTCCGCCGACAGGATCCGAAGTTCAATGGCCTCCTGTGGTCGTATCACTGGTACCAGATGGCGGTGTACGACGCGCTGCTCGCGGCGGACGACGCCGGTGGGCGTCATCAAAACGTCGACGCAGCCACGACGCGCTTCTGGGCGCTCATCGCCGACGCGCCGACGCACATGCCGACGACGATGCCGCTCTCGGCCGCGGTCGCCCCGCTGTTCTCCGCGCGCTATCCCGACGCGGCGATCATCTTCGACAATCTCCACTCCCTTCACGACGTCGTCGCCGATATCCTGGCGTCCCCGATCGTGCCATCGCGAGAGAAGCGGGCGGCGATTCTCCGGGCGCTGGCGACGTTTCGTGATTCCACAACCGAGGTCGTCTCGCGAGAGGAGTGGCTCTCGATGGCGCGCGAGATGGGCGTCGAGAACATGGGGGGCGTGGCGCCGACGCCCGCGCGCGGCCCCAAGATGTAGTTCAGGGGTGCTTGCGCGCCGACTACGAAGCCCTCGGGGCAAGAATTCGACGCGTCGCCCCGCACACCGACAACCACGCCAGTCCCGCGGCCATCCCGCCGATAACGTCGCTCGGATAGTGCACGCCGAGATACAGACGGCTCAAGGCGACGGCCAGTATGAGAACACTGGCGACGACGAACACAGTGATGCGCACAGTCGGCGTCGTCCGTGGGCGCGACGCAATGAAATACGCCAGCAGCAGATAACACACCGTTGCCGCCATCGTGTGCCCACTCGGAAAGCTGTAGGAGCGGCCATGGAGATATGCCGCGCTGTACTGCGGCCGGGGCCGCTGGACCGTGAGTTTGAGCACATACTCAACGAGCATGTATCCGAGCAATGCCCCGAGCCAGTTCCATAGCAGCAGCATCTGGCGTCGCCGCCAGAGGTAAGCGGCGACCACCACCGCCACCACAAACAGGACAACCGAGCCGAGCTGCGTGATCGCGGTGAAGATCCGGAGGCCGCCCGGTGTCGCGTTGGCGTGAAACCAGGACTCGACGAGCGCGTCCGTGAGAACGAGCGTATCGTTGTCGAGGATCGCGTCGAGCAGACCGCTCAGCGCCCAGACGGCCAGGGCGAAGATGACGACGCTGATCGTTAGGCCCAGCCCGACTTGTGACTCGGGATCGAAGCGCGCCGTGAGGAACTCCCTCACGCGCTCCATCCTTTGCGGGCCGGGCCGCGCGCGATCCTCCATCAACGTTCGCCGCCGCTAAGGCTTCTTCGCTTTCGATTCCGCCTTCTTCTCTTTCGCCTCGGCCTTGGCGTCTTCGTGCTCGTGCGCGACGATCGCGCCCGTCATTGCGTCGACGTTCACCTCTTCGACGCCCGACTTGCCCGCGACTTTGATGTCGTAGGAGTGGATGAGCTTTCCGTTCTCCCGCTCGAGCTCATGCGATTGCACGTTGCCGCCGGGCACCGCGGCGAGCGCCGTTTTGCGCGCGTCGGCCTCGGCGATCTTCGCTTCCTTCTGCAGCGCGGCCTGGCTCGTTTCCGCTCTCTTCGGCGCCGGCTTTGCTTCCTGCGCCGAGGCGCGCGCCGCCACGCCGAACGCCAGCATCACCACGAGCAACGTTGCGTACCTGACAGCTTTCATCGTCGTTCCCTCGAGGAGTTGAGTGTTTGCGACCTCTCCCGGGAACGTAGGGCGCGTACCTGACCGCACGATGACAACGGTCAGGGCAGCGTCCCCGACCACGCGATCGCCCAGCGGCCGTCGCCGTCCGGTAGGACCGAAACGTTCAGCATGATCTTGTCGAGCCGCGTCGGGTGCGCGTGAGAATACTGCACGATCTTCTGTCCGCTGAACGTGCCGATGGCGGCGCCGAGCACGACATCCGACGCCCAGTGCTTGTTGTGATACATGCGGGAGAGGCCGACCATCGTCGCGCCGCCGTACATCAGCGGCCCGATCACCCACGTCGACTTTGGCCACCACATTCCCGTCTCCGCGGTGACCGCCGCAGCAGCCGCAAACGCCGACGTGGCGTGGCCGGACGGAAACGACTGCCGGTCACTGCTCTTGAAACCTTTCAAGAATTTGAAATCGTTCGGCAGCGTGTCGCCCGCGGCGAACGGGCGCGCGCGTCCCGTCAGGCCTTTCAACAGATACGTCGCGACGTCGGCGACGAACACTGCCTCCGTCCCGTGCCAGCCGAGGT
>DATBHD010000344.1:0-4249 GCA_036557635.1 Gemmatimonadaceae bacterium | reverse complement strand
GCGGTACCCGCCGTTTACGCGGTACCCGCCGTTCACGCGGTATCCGCCGTTTACGCGGTACCCGCCGTTCACGCGGTCTCCGCCGTTCACGCGGTCTCCGCCGTTCACGCGGTCTCCGCCGTTCACGCGGTACCCGCCGTTAACGCCGTCTCCGCCTCATTCTCCACTCGGAAAAGTTTCCGGCACCTCGCCGACACGCACCGGCACATGCAGCGGTGAGAGCGCGTGCGTCTCGTCGATGAAGACGAAGGCGTCATACCGACGAGGGATGACGGTGGGCACATAGTTGCCCCAGTGCTCGCCGCGCGGGTCGTAGACGACGCCGATTGCACGATGCGCAATCGGCTCGTCGAGCCCGACGACGCCGCCGTCGTCGGCGTCGTCGAAGATGAGGAGCGCCGCGCCACTGGCATCGGAGTCGGCGGCCATCGCCTCGTGCATCACGTCTTCAAAACTCTCCGGGCGCGCGTCGGGAACGTGCATGCGCTGCATCGGCGCGCCCCACTCGTCGCCGGCGATCACGGTGCCGCGATGTGAACCGAAGCCAACGAGCACGACGCCGTCCTCGTCGTGCGCCTGCCTCACGAGTTGGCCGACGTTGACCATGCCCGCCGTCGCCATGTTCGTGAAGCGCGCGTCGCCGATGTGCGTGTTGTGTTCCCACACGATCGCCTTGGCGTCCGGATTGAATTGCCGATGGTGCGCCATCAGCCGCTCGAGCGTGTCCACCATGTGGTGGTCGCGCACGTTCCACGACTGCGATCCGCCGCGAACCATCGTTCGGTAGTACCGCTCGGCGTTCTGAGCGACGAACGCATTCTGTTCGGCGTTGAAGTACGCCTCGCGACCGTCCTGGATGTACTCCGGCGCGCGGCCGCGCAGCGTGCGCAGCACTGAGACCGCCTCGTCTTCGCATGACGTCGGGACGAGATAGGTCGCGCGCGCGTATTCCTGCTCGTCCTCGCCGAACGGCTCGAAGCAGCGATAGGCGCGCTTCGCGCCGGTCGCCAATTGTGGATCGATTCGTTCGAGGTATTCGACGACCGCGCGCATGGAGTCCCAGAGCGAATACACGTCGAGCCCGTAGAAGCCGAGCTTACGGTCATCCACCAAGCGACGCTTTTCGTTGTACTGCCGCATCCATTCCACGAGCTCGACGATCTCCTCATTGGCCCACATCCATGTTGGCCAGCGCTCGAAGGCGTGTAGCACATCGCGCGCGCGCGCGCCGGAGTCCGGATAGCTCTTCTCGTAGCGATTGACGCGATAGCAGTCGGGCCAATCACCTTCCACGGCGATGAAGGAGAAGTCTTTTTCTCGAATCAGCCGCTTCGACAGCTCAGTGCGCCAAGTGTAGTACTCCGAGGTCCCGTGCGACGCCTCGCCGAGGAGCACATAGCGCGCGTCTCCGATCCGCTCGACGAGCGGCGCGAGATCGGACGCTTGCCGGAGCGGCCGAGCACGTTGCCGCAACTCCGTCGCCAACGCGTGACTTCTTCCCGTCCGATCGGATTTTCCGTGTGAGCCAAGCATCGCCGTCTCGTCCCAAGGCAGCCTGCGTCGAATGCAAATTGGAGGCGCGCACACTGGACGAGCACGGTTTTCTGGGCCAGACTGTGTGCGTCGCCCCCGACGCACACGCCGGGTGGCCTAACGACTGTCCCCACCTCGCCAATCCACAATGCGCATCAAACTTTCGTTCTTCGTCGTTGCTGTCCTCGCTGGCTGCACCGTGCGGCCGGAGCCGCAGGCCCGGCAACAGGGCAGCTCTCCACAATACGACGTCGTGATCACCAACGGGAAGATCGTCGACGGTACCGGCAACCCCTGGTTCTACGGCGATGTCGCGATCAGCGGCGATCATATCGCGCGCGTGACGCCGCCGGGAATGCTCCGCGATGCCGCGGCGAAGACGCGCGTCGACGCCAAGGGGCTCGTCGTCGCGCCGGGGGTCATCGACATCCAGGCGCAATCATACGCCGAGCTCCTCAACGGCGATAGCCGTGTGGTGAGCATGACCACGCAGGGCGTGACGACGATGATCCTCGGCGAAGGCGACACGCCCGCTCCGGCGAACGACAAGATCTTTCAGTCGTCGGCGGCGATCGCGATGGACACGTCGCTGCAACGCGTGCTCCGCGGCTTCACGGGTCCGCGCGGCTTCGACGCGTGGTTGCGCGCGATGGAGAAGCACACCATGTCCGTGAACGTCGGCTCGTTCGTCGGGGCGGGCACTGTCCGGGCTTACGCGAAAGGTATGACCGAGGGCGCCGCTTCCCCGGCGGAGGTGGACACGATGCGACGCGTCGTGCGCGACGCGATGCTCGATGGCGCGTTCGGCGTCGGCAGCGCGCTCATCTATCCGCCCGGCAACTACGCGAGCACCGCGGAGCTCATCGAGGAAGCGAAGGCGATGGCGCCCTACGGCGGCGTGTACATCACCCATATGCGCTCCGAGGGCGATCGATTGATCGAGGCCGTCGACGAGGCGATCAAGATCGGAAAGGATGGCGGCGTCCCGGTCGAGATCTATCACTTGAAGGCCGCGGGTGTGCACAACTGGCCCAAAGCAGCGCAGGTTGTCGCGAAGATCGACTCCGCTCGCGCGGCGGGGCAGGACGTGGCGGCGGATCAGTATCCATACGTCGCGGGACAGAACAACCTGTCGTCGTGCATTCCGCCGTGGGCGCACGCCGACGGCAAGCTCCTCGATCGGCTCCACGACGCCGCGACGCGCGCGAAGATCAAGACGGAGATGACGAGCGAGCACGCGTCGTTCGAGAGCCTGTGCATGGCGGCGACGCCAAAGGGCGTCGAAGTCGTGGGCTTCACCGTCGACTCGCTCAAGAAGTACGAGGGCAAGCGGCTCACCGAGATCGCGCAGGCGATGCACAAGGACTGGTCCGACGCGCTCATGGACCTAACGATGGCCGATTCGAACCGTCTGGGTCAGGTGATCTTCATCGCGTCGGACTCGAACGTCGCAATGCAGGTGCGAAAGCCGTGGCTGAAGTTCGGGACCGACGCCGAGGCGTTCGATCCGGACAGCGCGAAGATCTCGACGCACCCGCGGGCGTACGGGACATATCCGCGCATCCTGGGCCGCTTCGTGCGCGATCAGCGAATCCTGACACTCGAAGATGCCGTACGAAAAATGACTGGCGCGGTCGCCGACCGGCTGAGCATCCGGGATCGGGGCGAGCTGCGCGAGGGGATGAACGCCGACGTGATGATCTTCGACCCGAACACGATCATCGACAAGGCGACCTACGAGAAGCCGCACCAGCTGTCGGTGGGAATGAAGTACGTGTTCGTAAACGGTGTGGCCGTCGTGAGTGACGGAAAGGTGACGGGTGCGAAGCCGGGTCGAGTCGTTAGGGGCCCGGGATGGAGGGGTGAGTAGACCCGACGCTATCGGTAGCCCGAAAAGAGGCGAGAAAGGTACAGCATGACCACGTTGTCCGCACATGAACCGCTGACTCGTTCGCTCGCCCCCTCACTGTTGACTGCGGCCGAGCGAACGACGCTGGCGTGGGTGTGCGGGGCACTTTTCCCCCGACTGGAAGCCGCCGGCGGGGAAGATCGGGATCTCTTCGCCGCCGACGCCATTTCGTTAGGCGTTCCGGCGGCGATGGAGGAGGCGCTCGCGGCAGTGCCGCCGGAGCAGGTGCACGACTTCAAGCTTCTGCTCCGCGCGCTCGACAACCCGCTGGCGATGATCGCACTCGCCGGAAAGGCAAGGGCCTTCCGCTCGCTGCCGGCGGAGGAGCGGGAGAAAGCGCTGCTCCGGATGGCGACGAGCCGCCTGTTTCTGGCGCGGCAGGGCTTCCAGGCGGTCAAACGGCTCGCGTCGTTCCTCTTCTACGCGCTGATGGACGAGCGGCGCCTGAATCCGACATGGAACGGCATCGGCTACCTGCCATCGCCTAACGCGCCGGCGCGCGACGCCGCGCTTACCCTCACCAACGTCGCCGCGCCGGTGCAGTGGGACACGGACGCCTGCGTCATTGGATCGGGGGCGGGTGGCGGAGTCGTCGCCGCCGAGCTGGCGCGGGCGGGACTGCGCGTCATCGTCCTCGAGCAGGGGCCGGGCGATCAGGCACCCCAGTACGATCAGCGCGAGGTGGTCGGCATGCAGCGCCTCTACCTGGATCGGGCGACGACGTCGACGCGCGATCTCGGCGTCGCCATGCTCGCCGGCTCGTGCATCGGCGGCGGGACGACGGTGAACTGGCAAACGTCGTTGCCA
>DATBHD010000343.1:0-12821 GCA_036557635.1 Gemmatimonadaceae bacterium | reverse complement strand
CGCGGGCGACGTGAACGTCCTTCGGGACTTGGGCAGGAGACACGATTTCGCGGTGGGTGTCGTCGAGGCCGTGTCGCTCGATGGCGTTCCCGTCTCATCGAGTGCGATTCGACGCTCGGTCTCGTACGGCGATTTGGCGGGCGCCCAACACATGCTTGGCCGGCGCTATGCCTTTAGCGGCCGCGTCGGCTATGGCCATGAGCGGGGACGTCTGCTCGGCTTTCCCACGCTGAATGTCCGGATAGGGTCAGAGCGCAAACTTCTTCCCCCAACGGGGGTATACGCGGTCCACATTCAATCCGAACGCGGCTCATTCGGCGGCATGATGAACCTTGGTCCTCGTCCCACCTTTGGCGATTCGACGCTGTCCCTCGAGGTGCATGTCTTCGATGCGAGTGGCGATTGGTATGACTCCTGTGTACGCGTAGAGTTTGTGCACCGATTGCGTGATACCATGCGATTCGAGTCTCCGGATGCGCTCGTTGCGCAGCTCCGCGCCGATGAGAGCGCGGCGCGCTCCGCGTTGACTCAAGTCGAAGCGTGAGATACCGTTAGAAGCTGCGAACAACTCTCTCTTCCTACCGGCAGTGCCATGTCCAATCTGAAGTACCGCATCGGCGTGATCGTCGCGTTATGCGCCCTGTCGATCTGGGCGCTCTTCCCTCGCAACGTCAAGGTGCGGCAGTTCGGTGCTGACGGCGTTCCACGCGACGTCATCCAGCGCCATGTTCCGCTGCGAAAAGGGCTCGATCTGCAGGGCGGGATCTATCTTGCGCTCGAGGTCGACCAATCGAAGCAGGCAATTCCGACGGATAAGATTCCCGACGCGATCGATCGAGCGCTGAAGACCGTGCGCAATCGCATCGAGGGCATTGGCGTCTCCGAGTCGATCGTTCAGAAGCAGGGCAGCGATCGCATCGTCGTCCAGATCCCTGGAATTACAGATCCGGCGCGTGCCACGGAGATCGCGAAGGAGCAAGCATTTCTGGAGTTCCGCATCACCGACAAGACGCAAGCGCTCGAGCGCGTATTGCCGCGCTTCGACCAGATCATCCGCGACAAGGGACTCGCGCCGAGCGGGACCGCGAAGAACGTCGAAGCGCCGACGGCTCAAGCGCCGTCGAAGGGACTTCAGGGACTTCTCACCGGTACCGACACGACCAAGACCGCCGCCGCGAAGAAGGACAGCGCCAAGACGGATACGTCCGTCGCCGCGCTGCCAACCGGCGGGCCGTTCTCGAGCCTCATTCAGCAGAGTCCAGGTGGAATGCCGGGCGAGTACCTCGTCGACGCGGACAACGCGTCGAAGGTCGAGACGTATCTCTCGCTTCCCGAAATCAAAGCGGCGATGCCACCCGGGAAGGAGATGCTGCCCAGCAACGACTCCACCTCCTTGCAGGGCAAGACGTACAAGCTGTTCTACGTCGTCGACGCGAAGCCGATTATCACCGGCGAATCGTTGACAGACGCGCGTCCCAATACATCGCCGCTCGAGGGGACGATCGTTCAGTTCACGCTCGACAACACGGGCGGTCGGCGCTTCAAGGCCGAGACGGGGCGCCACGTGCACGACTACATGGCGATCGTGCTCGACCAACGCGTGATGGGTCGTCCACCGATCATTCAGAGCGCGATCGGGACGAGCGGCCAGATCACGATGGGGCAGGGTCGCGACATTCGTGACGCGCAGGACCTCGCGCTCGTGCTCCGCGCTGGCGCCCTGCCCGTGCCGTTGCGCGTTGCGGAAGTTCATAACATCGGTCCGAGCCTCGGCCAGGACTCGATCAACAAGGGCTTCCGCGCCGGCGCCATCGCCATCGCACTGGTCGTGTTCATCATGTTGTTTTACTATCGCTTCTCCGGCGCGCTCGCGGTCGCCGGCCTGGCTCTGTACGTGTTGTACACGCTGGCGATTCTTGCCGGCTTCGATGCCGTCCTCACGCTTCCCGGTCTCGCCGGCTTCGTGCTCTCGATCGGTATCGCCGTCGATGCGAACGTGCTCATCTTCGAGCGCATTCGCGAGGAGCTCGATCGCGGTAAGACAGTTCGAACGGCGATCGATGAGGGCTTCCGGCACGCGATGCCCGCCATCATCGACTCGAACGTGTCGACGGTGCTTACCGCCGCGGTGCTGTATCAGTACGGCACTGGACCGGTGAAAGGCTTCGCCGTAACGCTCATCGCCGGTATCGTCGCGTCGCTCGTTACGTCGATCTTCGTCGTACGCACTTTCTACATGATCTGGCTGAACCGCTCGCGCGGCACCCAGACGCTCAGCATCTAGGGGCTGCCATGCTACGCATTCTTCACGACACCAAATACGACTTCATCCGCCACTGGAAAAGGGCGGCGATTCTCACCATCGCGTGGATCATCGTCGGCCTCGGATTCCTCGCGATTCACGGCGTGAACAAGAGCATCGAGTTCACCGGTGGGACGCTCGTGCAGCTGCAATTCAAGCAGCCGCCACGCATCGATGAAATCCGTTCGATCGTCGATGAAGCCGGATATCCGAACTCGGAAATTACGAAGTTCGGCTCGGACGTCGATTATACCGTCCGCGCACAGCCCCACGGCGGCGCTGCGGCCGCCACGGCGGCCGCCTCGACCGATACGACGGCCAAGATCATCGAGGCCGCCCTGCAGAAGCGGTACGGCGACGGCATCAAGTTCGGCCGCAGTGAGTTCGTCGGCCCGCGCGTCGGCGCCGAGCTGCAGAACAAGGCTATCATCGCCGTTCTGATCTCGTTCCTCGTCACCCTGGGCTATCTCGCCTTTCGCTTCGAGTGGCGCTTTGGACTCGCTGCCGTCGTCGCCACCGCGCACGACGTGCTCACCACGCTTGCGTTCATGGCGATGCTGCGCCTCGAGGTGTCGCTCATCGTCGTCGCCGCTATCCTCACCGTGATCGGCTATTCATTGAACGACACGATCATCATCTTCGATCGCGTCCGTGAGAACTTGCGAAAACAACGGAAGGAATCCTTGCGTGACGTGCTCAATCGTTCGATCAACGAGACGTTGCCGCGATCGGTCCTGACTCACGCTACGGCGCTCGCCGCGACGCTTGCCCTCCTGATATTCGCCGGCGAGATCATCCGTCCATTCGCGTGGATCATGGCGTTCGGTATCTTCACCGGAACCTTCAGCTCCATCTACGTCGCTGGCGCGCTCTTGCTCTGGATCGAGCGCAAGTGGCCGCGGCCGACCAGCGCGGAAGGGAAGGGCACCGCGCGGGCCATGGCCGAAGACCGGCGACGATCGCGCGCCGAGAGCGCAGTGGCGAGCCGTTGAGCTTGGTCAGCAACATCCTGCAATGTTCGAGGAGCAGAACCGCCGTTTCGACGGCGGTTTTTGCTTTTTGATGACGCTCTTCATCGACAGTCACGCTCACCTCGCCGATGCCGCCTTCGATTGCGACCGCACCGAAGTGATCGAGCGCGCGCGAGCCGCTGGCGCCCGGGCCATCGTGTGCATTGGCGAATCCCCGGCCGCTTCGCTCCGCGCGCGGACGATCGCCGAAGCACACCCGGGGTTCGTGTTCTTCACGGCGGGAATTCATCCGCACGACGCGTCGTCTTTCGCGCGCGAACGCGACCTTCAACCGCTCGAGGTGCAGCTCCGCTCCGGCGCGCGCGCCGTCGGTGAGTGCGGCCTCGACTACCACTACGACAACTCGCCGCGGGACCAGCAGCGTGAAGCCTTTGCCGCGCAGCTCGACATCGCGCACCGCTTGAGCCTTCCCGTCGTCGTGCACACGCGCGATGCCGAAGACGATACACGAGCGCTCGTGCGCGATGCTGGACGCCGCGGCGTCATCGGCGTGCTGCACTGCTACACCGGTTCTCGAGAGTTGGCGCAGGACGCGTTGGATGTCGGTTGGTATGTGTCGTTCAGCGGGATCATCACCTTCAAGAATTGGACGGATGATGGCCTGCTGCGCTCGATCCCTGACGACCGGCTACTCGCGGAATCCGACTCACCCTATCTCGCGCCCGTTCCGCACCGCGGACAGCGCAATGAGCCGGCCTGGGTGAGTCTCACCGTCGCCCGGCTCGCGGCGGCGCGCCAGACGACGCCGGAGGCGATCGGCGCGCACGTCGCCGCGAACGCCTGCCATCTCTTCGCGGTCGAGGTCACGATCTAGACGCGTGCCCTTCAGGAAGCCGCTCGGCCACACTATCATCAGCGCGATGTCGTACCGCACCCTCGTTTCTTGAAGGAGAACGATTCGTGAGCCTAACGCCAGTACAAACCGACAAAGCGCCGGCGGCCATCGGACCGTATTCGCAAGGTGTCATCGCCAACGGCTTTCTCTTCACCGCGGGGCAGATCGCGCTCGATCCGGCGTCGGGTCAGATTGTTCCTGGCGACGTCGTCGCGCAAGCCGACCGCGTGCTCGCCAACCTGAAAGCGATACTCGACTCGGCCGGCGCATCGTGGAGCGATGTCGTCAAGACCACGGTCTATCTTCACGACATGAACGATTTTCCTCGCGTCAACGAGGTCTACGCGCGCGCGTTCGGCTCCGCGCGGCCGGCACGGTCGACGGTCCAGGTCTCGGCGTTGCCGCGCGGCGTTCTCGTCGAGATCGACGCCGTGGCCGCGCTCCCGCCGCGCGCCTAACGTGCAGAATGCTGGTCGGACAGCGACGCCGCTGCCGCCTGAAGCCACTTCACCTAACGATTCCGTGAGTTCGAACTCGACGCGCGAGGAGCTTTTCCGCCTCACTGCGTTCGCCCGCTGCGCCGGTTGAGCCGCCAAGTTGGGTCCGGGTGACCTGTCGCGGGCGCTCGCCGCGCTCCCACACCGGCCCGATCCGCGCCTCGTCGTTGGTCGCGAGACTTTCGACGATGCGGGGATCTTCGTGCTGTCCGATGATATCGCGCTCGTTCAGACCGTGGATTTCTTCGCGCCGATCGTGGACGACCCATACACCTTCGGGCAGGTCGCCGCGGCCAATGCGCTCTCCGATGTGTACGCAATGGGAGGCGAGCCGCTCACCGCGCTGAATATCGTCGGTTTCCCGTCAGGCAAGCTTCCGATTACGGTGCTCACGGAGATCCTCCGTGGTGGTCAGGACAAGGTTCACGAGGCGGGTGCGGTGATCGCCGGGGGGCACACGATCATCGACGAAGAGCTCAAGTACGGTCTCGCCGTCACCGGTCGAGCGAATCCGCGCCGACTCCTCACAAACGCTCGCGCCGCCGCCGGCGATAGACTGTTTCTCACCAAGCCGCTCGGCACCGGCATTCTTGCGACCGCGGCGAAGGCCGACCGAATCTCGACTGACGAACGCGAACAGCTGATCGCGTCGATGGTCGCGCTGAATCGCGACGCGAGCCGCGCCGCGCTCGCCGTCGGCGCGACTTGCGCGACGGACGTTACGGGATTCGGTCTCCTCGGACACGCCAACCACATCGCCATCGCGAGCAAGAAAACGCTTCGCATCGTCGTCGAGCGTGTGCCGACGCTGCCGGGAGCGCGCGCTGCGTGGCTCTCTGGCGTGCGAACCGGCGGAGCGGAGCGCAATGACCAATACCTGCGCGAGCTCGTCGACTGGGGACGCGCGACCGAAGTCGATCGCGCGCTTCTGATCGATCCACAAACGTCGGGCGGGTTGCTCGTCTCCGTCTCCCCGGAACAGGCGTCGGAGTATCTTTCGCGGGTTCCGTTCGCGGTCGAGATTGGCGAGGTGGTTGCGCAATCGACAGCTGGAATTGTCCTCGTGTGAGCGAAGAGGGGGTGGATGAAGTCTGGTGGCTTCCCTGGTCTTCAAAACCAGTGTGACCTGACTGCGTCGGGTCGGGTAGGTTCGATTCCTATACACTCCCGCCAGTTGGTGCGCTCCTTTCCATTCATCCCGAGGAGCGCAGCATTCCCCCCTGTCATCCCGAGGAGCGCAGCGACGAGGGATCTGCTTTTCCGCCTCCTTCTGCTCTTCGCCCTCTTTCTCCTGCGAGCTACTCCGTCCGAAGCACAGAAGCCAGACACCGCGCGCGCGCAACCCGACACGGCGCGACTTCGACCCAAGCCCGCCGCCGTCGCGCGTCGCGACACGATCAAGCCCCCCCTCAGCCCTCGGCGCGCGTTTCTTTACTCCGCCATGATTCCTGGCCTCGCGCAGTCCAGGCTCGGACGAAACAAAGCCGCGGCGGTCATGCTCACCATCGAAGCGATGGCGATCGCGATGATTCGCGAATCCGCGGCCGACGTTCGCGAGGCGCGCGCGATGAGTGGCGACAGCGTCGTCGTCACCTACGTCGACGCGAACGGCACTGCCCTCACGACGCCCGCGATTGTCCCGCGCCGCTTTGACGCGGCTTACGTCCACGTCCGCCAGAGTCACGTCGAAGATTGGGTCGCCTTCCTCATCGCGAACCATCTCTTCTCCGGCGCCGACGCGTTCGTCGCCGCAAACCTCTGGGACGTACCCGCACAGTTGCAAATCCGGGTCACTCCTCGGGGCGCGAGCGTGGGCGCGAAGCTGACGTGGTGACGCGCGATGCGCCGGTGGGCGTTTTCGACTCCGGCATTGGCGGATTGACCGTCGCACACGCTGTGATGCAGCAGCTGCCTCACGAGAGCGTCACCTACTTCGGCGACACGGCGCGCGTCCCATACGGCCCCAAGAGCCCCGAAACCGTTAGGCGCTATAGCCAAGAGATTGCCTCGTTCCTCGTCGCTCAGGGCGTGAAGACCATCGTCGTCGCGTGCAACACGGCAACGGCGCACGCCCTCCCGTCGCTTCGCGAATCACTGTCGATACCGGTCATCGGTGTCATCGAGCCCGGCGCGCGCGCCGCCGTTCG
Source organism: Gemmatimonadaceae bacterium (assembly GCA_036557635.1). Lineage (GTDB taxonomy): Bacteria > Gemmatimonadota > Gemmatimonadetes > Gemmatimonadales > Gemmatimonadaceae > AG2. The sequence continues at coordinate 6,009 of DATBHD010000343.1, read as the reverse complement.
AGCGACTCGCAACGGCCATATCGGCGTCATCGGCACCGCGGGTACGATCCGGTCCGGGGCATACGAACGCGCGTTGCGCGCTATCGAGCCGTCGCTGATAGTCACGGCACGGGCGTGCCCGCTCTTCGTGCCGCTCGTCGAAGAGGGCTGGGTGAATCACGACGCGACGAGGCTCGTTGCGCGGGAATACCTCGCGCCCCTGCTTCGCGAAGACGTCGACACACTCGTCCTCGGCTGCACGCACTATCCGTTGCTGAAAGACGTCATCGCCGACGTACTCGGCGGCAACGTTAGGCTCATCGACAGCGCCGAGGAAACAGCGCGTGAAACGTCGCTCGTTTTACGAAAACAGCACCTTGCAGCGAAAGCCGATGCCGAACCGCAATATCGCTTCATCGCCTCCGACGATCCGCTGATGTTCCTGCAGTTAGGCCAGCGCTTTCTCGGTGGCGCGATCGAGAGCGTCGAGGTGAAGGCCCTCAGCTGAGCCATCCCACTGGCGTAGCTCGACACGCTCCTCGGTCACCCGCAGGAAGGTCGGCGCATCGAGCCACGATCCGGCATTCGCGTACACACCGCCACTCGACACGCGCGTGAGCGCGGCCACGTGGGAGTGCCCAAAGATCAGAAGCTCGAGGTCCGTGCGCTGCGCGAGCACGTCGGCGGCGATCCGCGCGAGTCCGCGTCCCTGGTCTCGCGCGCCGTAGGTTCTGCTTGCGTGCGAGCTGTGCGTCGCCAGCCGCGATCCGACATCGGGATGGATCCAGCGAAAAGCTTTGATCGCCCACCGATTTCGGAGAACCCGCCGGAGCATTCGATAGCGCCGATCCTCGCGCGCCCGCAATCCGTCGCCATGTTCGACGCGCGTGCGCCATCCCGCGAGTGGGCCCTCCCAAGCGCCAACGTGGTACTCGATACCGACGTCGCGACGTAAAACGTCGCCCCCCCAACAATCGTGATTGCCAGCCACCATGAGCACGCTCGTGCCTGATTCATGCAGGTCAGCGAGCGCCGCAAGAACGCGGAAGCTCGAGCGCGGAATTACTGTCCGCCACTCGAACCAAAACTCGAAGAGATCTCCGTTCACGACGAGCGATGCCGCGCGACCCTGCAGCTGACGAAAAAACGTCAACGCGGCGCGCTCCACTTCCGGCTTGGCGAAGCCGAGGTGGAAATCGGAGACGATGTAGCAGGGCGCCCGGAGCACGCGCTCATTCTAGCCGCGCGTTGCGGCTTTACAAAGGCTGAAGGGACTTCCAATCTTCGCCGCAATCTCAATTTCATGACGACGGACTCTCATCAGCAATTCCGGCGATCGACGCACGACATCGAGCTCCGCGTGCGCTACGCTGAAACCGATCAAATGGGCGTGGTCTATCACGCCAACTATCTCGTTTGGTGCGAGATGGGCCGCACCGACTTCATCCGCCAACTCGGTGTCACTTACGCGGATTTGGAGCGCGGCGGCGTGTCCTTGGCGGTATCCGAGCTCTCCGCTCGCTTCCACGCCGCGGCTCGCTACGACGAATTGATCCGCGTTCACACGATTCTTGCCGATGTGCGGTCACGTATGATCGTCTTCGACTACATCGTTTCGAACGCGGAGACGGAACAGCGCCTCGTTTCGGCACGCACGACTCTCGTGTCGCTCGATCACACGGGAAGGCTCATCGCGCTGCCGCAAGCCGTTCGTCAGCTGTTCTACTGACGCGCTTCGATCCGACCGAAGGAACTCCTCGACTCATTCTCCGGTAGGACCCGATTGTGCGACCTCACGATCGCCTGAATCCGCGCGCCTGGCGCCCCTATCGGTCGGCGCCGGCCCTCGTCGTCCTTGTTGCGGCAATCTCATGCGCGCCCGCGCTGCGGCCACTGACGGGCGCGCCGGCGCCCGCATCGCTGCCGCGCACCGAGCTGCCGCTCGGACATCAGAAGATCGTCTTCGACTGGGAGCTGAATGATCGTGAGCTCGCTGGTCGTGGCGAGGGTGTCGCTCGCGTTGCGGGTCCCGACAGTGCTCGGCTCGATCTGTTTCTCGCTGGAGGGTACGGCGGCGGTGCCGCCGTTTTGATCGCCGATTCACTTCAGGTCACCGGTAGTTCGCTCGCCCGCCGATTCATCCCGCCGCCGCCCTTGCTATGGGCGGCCCTCGGCAGAGTCGCGATTCCGGCGGGCCACGACACCACGGCGCGCGTTGACGGCGAGCTTCTGCGTGTCGACATTGGTATGCCACCCAGCTGGCGTCTCACCTTTCGGCGAGATTCGCTCGTGAGAGTCGAGCGAGTCCGCGGCGGCCGCATCATCGAGTGGGTTGAACGAAGCGGTGCGATTGTTCGCTATCGGAGCGAGGAAGCCAGGCGCGCACTAAAGCTCACCGTCAAGCGTGTAGAAGAGGTTCCGCCGTTCGATGCGTCGATTTGGGGCCCGTTTTAGCGTCTTGTTCGCATTCGGCGCACTCGTTGGGTGCGGCGTGCACTACGGATTTGCCGGCGGCGGACTGCCGTCGAATATCCGTACCATGGCCGTTTTGCCCTTCGACAATCAGACGACATCGCCGGAAGTCCAGCGCGAACTGCTGGATGCGATGCACCGTGAGCTCCAGCGTCGTTTGGGAGTGCGCGATGCCTCGGAGAGCCGCGCCGATGCAATCGTACGCGGCGTCATCGATGCCTACGATGTCGACGTGCCCGTCGCCGTCAGTGCCAACCCTTCCACCGCCGTCAGCGCGCGACGACGCCTCCAGATTACGATCGACGTCGAGATCGTCGAGCAGTCGAACGGACGCGTGCTCTTTCAACGCAAAGGGCTGCGCGGGGATGGAGACTACGACGAGCGTGCCGAGGCCGCCGGTCGAACAAAAGCGATTGAAAAGATTGTCAACGACATCGTCGAGGGAGCGCAGTCTCAGTGGTGAACTCTCGCGGCAGGAGTTCCCTCGGATGTCTCCTCGCGCTGCTGATCGTCGCGGTCGCCATGTACTTTGGAGTCAACTTCGGCGAGGCATACTGGCGCTTCTATCAATTTCAGGATGCGATGGCTCAAGAGGTCCGATTTGCCAACCAAATCCCCGACGATCGCATCAAGCTGCATCTGTCGGCGCTGGCCGATTCCCTCGGCTTGCCCGAGGAGGCGACGGAAATCACCGTCAATCGCACGAAGAGCGACATTTCCGTGAGCGCCGAGTACTCTGAGCGTGTCCAGATCCCGCTGTTCGCGCGTGAGATCCGGTTCAGTCCGCGCGCTCAAGGTCGACTTTGACGCATCCGATCCTCGACCCGCTTCCAAAGATCATGGATTGGGAGCGGGCGGGCGCGTGGCGAGCGAATCAACGCGGTCGTTTAGTATTTACGAATGGAGTGTTCGACCTCCTTCACGCGGGCCATGTCGACGTACTGTTGGCGGCGCGGCGACTGGGGGACGCGCTCGTCGTCGGCGTGAACAGCGACGCCTCCGTGAAGCGATTGAAGGGGCCAACGCGTCCGGTTCGGACTCTCGCCGAGCGGAGTTATGTTTTGGCGGCCCTGTCGATGGTTGACGCCGTGGTTCCCTTCGACCAGGACACTCCGCTCGATCTCATTTTGCATTTGCGGCCCGACATCTTGGTCAAAGGCGGGGACTACACGATCGACACGGTCGTCGGTTCGCGGGAGGTTCTCGCATGGGGTGGTCAAGTCTCGATCGTGCCGCTGACAGCGGGCCAATCGACAACCTCGATCATTGAGCGACTCCGTGGAAGCTGAAGCTGCAACGAAGCGAAGTGGCCGCCGAAACGATGAGCTCCGGTCCATTACGCTGGAGCGAGAAGTCGCGCCCTATGCGGAAGGGTCGTGTCTCGTCTCGTTCGGCGCGACGCGTGTATTGTGTACGGCGTCCGTGGAAGAGGGCGTTCCGAATTGGCGGCGCGGCCGAGGTGAAGGCTGGTTGACCGCCGAATACGCGATGCTGCCGCGCGCCACGCGCACGCGGACGGCGCGCGAACGTTCGCAACTTGGCGGCCGGACGCAGGAGATCCAGCGCCTGATCGGACGAAGCATTCGTGCGATGCTCGATAGCTTCGCGTTTGGCGAGTACACGATTCGACTCGACTGCGACGTACTTGTCGCTGACGGCGGCACGCGCACGGCCGCGATCACGGGCTCCTGCGTCGCAACGACCGACGCCTTCAATTGGCTCGTCTCGTCGGGGCGTTTGGCCGAATCTCCAGTGCGCCGGCGCGTTGCGGGCGTGAGTGTCGGCATCATCGGCTCCGGTCCTCGGCTGGATCTCGACTACGCGGAAGATGTGATCGCCGCCGTCGACATGAACGTCATCATGAGCAGCGAGGGTCGCTTCGTTGAAGTGCAAGGAACCGGCGAACACGGCACATTCGCTCGAGAGGAGCTCGACGAGTTGGTTTCGCTCGCCGTACGCGGTCTGCAAGAGATCGACGCGCTTCAAGTCCGCGCGCTCGGCGCGTGAGTGTTGAGCCATTGCTCATGGCGACGCGGAGCGCTGGCAAGCTTGGCGAGCTTCGCGAGTTGTTCGATCGAGCCGGAATCCATGTGATCGACCTCGTGGAGGCCGGCGTTGCGCCGAGCGATGCCGAGGATGATCTCGAGATTGCGGAAAGCTTCGAGGACAACGCGTTGGCGAAGGCGCGCCACTTTGCTCGACTCACCGGGCGCCCCGTCGCGGCCGACGATTCGGGTCTCGAAGTGATTTCGCTCGGCGGCCGCCCCGGCGTGCGCAGCAAGCGGTGGAGTGGGCGCGACGATCTCGTCGGTCTCCAGCTGGATGCGGCGAACAACGCGCATCTCATCGAGGAAATGCGAGGCCTAACGAATCGCCGCGCGCGCTATGTGTGTGTCGCCGCGCTCGTCGTCGGTGATTCCGAGCAGACGTTTCGCGGGACGACGAGCGGCGTCATTCTCCAGGAGCCGCGTGGAGCCGGGGGCTTCGGATACGATCCGTACTTCCTCTCGGACGAGTTGGGGAAGACGTTCGGCGAGGCGAGTCTCGTCGAGAAGGAGCGCGTGAGTCACCGTGGGCGTGCCTTTCGATTGCTCATCGATGCCATCGCGCAGCGGCGTTGACCCCCCTACTGGTCCGGACTACATTTGCTAGGCTCGTTGCGGGGCGTAGCGTAGCCTGGTATCGCGCCTGCTTTGGGAGCAGGAGGTCCCCGGTTCAAATCCGGGCGCCCCGACCTGGTAGGCTTGGACTAAGTTGTTGTGCTTTCGCTCCGCTGACAGAGCGCCAGTAGCTCAGTTGGATAGAGCAACAGCCTTCTAAGCTGTGGGTCGGGGGTTCGATTCCCTCCTGGCGCGCCACTTCATGCATCGACTTGGGCCGTTAGCTCAATTGGCAGAGCAAGCGACTCTTAATCGCTAGGTTGTAGGTTCGATTCCTACACGGCCCATTCTTGCCGTGCTCGGGAGCCCCAGTGTGGTCTGGGGCTCTTTTGCTTTCTTGGGTGGGTCGTCGGGAGCAGAGGAAAGGGCCGGTTGCGGGGAATGGTAATGCTGATTAGCTATTCGTTCTGTTGTCGAGCGCGGGGGATTCGCATCGACGACCGGGCAAAGTGTGCATCGGGATGCGTCAGCCCGGTCTTTGGTTGGTCGCGGGAGCGACGAGTGAAACTGGGATCACCATGAGTGGCAGTGGGCTTGACGGAAGATGTAGTTGCTGGTACTGTTAAAGGCTGTCGCCGAGAGCGACTTAGAATTGCTTTTTGACAATCGAAAAATGGGAATCAGGATGTGCGAGGCGAGCTCGTTGATCTGACGTCTGTTCGGGATGTCAGGGAGAGCTTGACCGAACAATTTCTGTGATTCGGACGCGCTGTCATTCGCGACAGCGTGATGACAGCGTTTCGATGATCGAGCTATGTCGAACTCTTGGAGAGTTTGATCCTGGCTCAGGACGAACGCTGGCGGCGTGCTTAACACATGCAAGTCAAGGGGGTCCGCAAGGACAACCGGCGAACGGGTGCGTAACACGTGAGGGACCTGCCTGGAAATGGGGGATAGC
>DATBHD010000342.1:0-4923 GCA_036557635.1 Gemmatimonadaceae bacterium | reverse complement strand
GCGACCGACATCGCCATGGACCCGCGCGATCCGAATGTGCTCTATGCCGCGACGTACCAGCGGCTGCGCAGCGCCTTCGGCTTCAACGGCGGTGGACCGGGAAGCGCGATCTACAAGACCACTGACGCCGGCGCCACCTGGAAGAAGCTCGAGAACGGCATCCCTACCGGCGACAAAGGACGAATCGGCCTCGCGATCGCCGCGTCGAATCCAAATGTGCTCATCGCGACCATCGAGCATGCCAGCGAAGGTGGTACGTACCGCACGGATGACGCTGGCGCGACGTGGCACCGCACGAGTCGCGTGAATCCGCGCCCGATGTACTACAGCGCGCCCTTCATCGATCCCACGACCGACATGCGCATCTGGCTCCTCGGCACGATCATCGTGAAGAGCGAGGACGGTGGCGTCACCTTCGAGGGCCAGCCGACATCGCCGACGTACGACATCGGCCTCAAGACGGACCACCACACCATGTGGATCGATCCGCGCGACACGCGTCACCTGCTGGTTGGAGGCGACGGCGGACTGAACGAAAGCTGGGATCTGGGGATGACCTACACGCGCATGAACAACATCCCGATCGGTCAGTTCTATCGCATCGCCGTCGATGACCGCGATCCGTACTGGATTTACGGCGGTCTGCAGGACAACCACTCGTGGATGGGGCCGAGCGCGACGCGTCACTGGTTAGGCATCCTCAACCAGGATTGGACGCAGATCGGTCTCAGCGACGGCACGGGACAGCAGGTCGACAAGAGTGGATATCGCACGATCTATTCGTCGTCGAGCGGAGGGAACGTCCAACGCGTCGATCCCGAAACGGGAGACCGCTTCGACATCAAGCCGCAAGCACTGAAGGGCGACTCGGCGTACCGCTGGGATTGGGACTCGCCCCTCCTCGCGTCGTCGCACAACGCCGGCACCGTCTACATCGGCGGCAATCGCCTCTTCGCTTCGCGCGATCGTGGCACGACATGGACTCGGACCCCTGATCTCACGCGCTCTGTGAATCGCGACACGCTCACGCTCATGGGTGTCCGCGACCGCGATATAAAACTCTCACGCAACGACGGCGAGTCGAGCTACAGCGAGCTGACGACGATCGCCGAGTCTCCGCTCGACGCAAAGGTGCTGTGGGTCGGCACGGATGACGGCAACGTGCAACTCTCGACGGACGCCGGCGCCACGTGGCGCGAGCTGAGCGACGCGATCACGAAGTCCACGGGGATCGTGAGCGGCACCTACGTCGGGCGCATTCTCGCGTCGAGTGCATCGCGCGGCACGGCGTATGTCACCTTCGACGCGCACCGCACCGGCGACTTTGCGCCGTACATCGTTCGCACGACCGACTTCGGCAAGACATGGAAATCGATCAGCGCCGGTCTGCCGGCCGATGCCTCGGTTCGCAGCATCGCCGAGTACCCCGGAAAGCCTAACGTGGTCTTCGCCGGCACCGAGCGCGCGCTCTTCGTGACGATCGACAGCGGCGCCCACTGGATGCATCTAACGAGCAATCTTCCGACGACGCTGTACGCCGACATCGTCGTCCACCCGCGAACCAAGGACCTGGTGCTCGCTACGCACGGCCGCAGTCTCTGGATCCTCGACGACGCGTCGCCGATCGCCGAATGGTCGGACGCGATCGCGGCGCGCGGATCCTACCTCTTCCCGACGCGCCGCGCGACGCTCATGCAGTACTGGGACGACGTCTCGAACATGGCGCAGGGCTTTTTCGCCGCCGAGAACCCCGCCGACGGCGCCGCGCTGACCTACTATCTCTCCCGCCCCGCGCAGAAGGTTCGACTCATCGTCCGCGGCGCGAAGGGCCAGGTGATTCGCGAGCTCACCGGAAGCACGTGGGCCGGCATCATCCATCGCCTAACGTGGGACCTTCGGCACGAGCCGCCACCGACGTTGGTTGGCGGTGGCGCGCTCGCCGAAGAGGGCGGGGGCGGCGAAGGAGGGGGCCGGCGCATCGATCCGCGAGCGCAGTTGCCCGCGCCGTCGCACGACATCGGTGTGCGCGGTCCGTTCGTCTCGCCGGGCACGTACGTGGTGACGCTGGACGTCGACGGCGACACGAGCTCTCGCCAACTCGAGGTTCGCGCCGATCCGATGCTGACCTTTACGCTCGCCCAGCAGCGCGCGCGGGAGACTTTCCTCCTCGACGTGCAGCAGGCGCAGGTCGATGTCGAGCAGCTGGCGCGCGATCTGCGCACGCGACGCTCGACGGCAACCGGCGCCGACTCGGCGCGCTATGTCGCGCTCGAGCGGCGCCTGACGGTTGGCCGCAACGCACCGCGCGCGAAGCTCGGCGCGGTCGCGCGCGCCTTCAACGGCCAGGGCGCCCAGCAGGGCAGCTTTGCCCCGCCGAGCGCCGATCATCGCCGCGCGCTCACCGAGTCCCGGGCCGAGCTAGCCGCGGTTCGGCAAGAGCTGAAAGCGTTGAGCGCGGAGCGTTGACCTCTGTCATCTTCGCATCAAGGATTGGCTGCTAGCGTCGTCGCTCCGTACTGCGCCTGGAACGCCGCGGCAGCGGCCGTGGCGAGAATCTTGTGACCTGCTGCGTTCGGGTGAATGCCATCGAGACTGATATACGGCCCATACGGGGTCGAGGGATCGGTCATCATCGCGATGGCGTTGAAGGGCGGTTTGAGATCGGCGCGACCATAGAGATCCTCGAGCTCGAAGAACGCCCAGCCGTGCAGACGCGCCTGGGCCCTGATGAAGGCATTCATCGCGGCGAGTTGCGCATTCACCTTCGTCATCTCGTCGGCCGTCAGCACGTAGTCCTCGATCCCCGTCGTCGAAGGCGCATTGACGCACGAGAGCGTGTAGGGCCCCGCGCCCGCCTGTGCCTGCCCAATGCCCGTTGCGATCGCGATCGGCACTCTGACTGGGACGAATAGCTCGTTCGTCGAGTTCGTCGTGCCGCAGTCGTCACTGATCAACACATTGAACGGAGCGAACGTCGCGCGCGCGTCCCAGAGCTCCTGACCACTCCGGAAGCTCGGGAACTTCGACGCATCGTGGACCAACCCAACGAGTACGACCTCCCTTGCCGACAGTGAGACAGCGCCAAGGAGAATCGAGTAGAGCAGCTTGAAGCGGGGCAGCGGCTCGACGACGTCCGGACTGTAAACACCGCGACGAACTCCGAGGAGCTCGTTGCCGCCCAGCTCGACGGTCACCAGGCGAGGGCGCTGGACCAACATCGCGGTCACCTGCGTGTAGCCTGGCGGAAGGACGCGCGAGTACTCACCGGCCCTCAGGGTGCCGGGGTAAGTCGCGATCGTGCTGAAGAGCGCATCGCTCGTGCGGGCGCCGTCAATCGCCACGTTGTTCGTGGGCAGCGTGACGCCGGCGCTGTTAGGCGCGCAGATGGCCGTTGCATCGTCAGGCCGGCCGGCTCCCTCACCGCTCGCGCGTAGTCCCGAGGCGAGGGGTCCGACCAAGGGTGCACCGCAGCCGGGTGGATCGATCGACGGAATGGTAAAGGGCCTCCCGATCAAAGCCGCGAACTGCGCCGGCCACGCAGCGGATTGCGAGCCCGCGAATACGCCGTCGCCGCCAACCCCCATGCTCACGCTCGTGCCGATGGCGACGTAGCTGACACCGCCATGTCCCGGAAGCCGGGCCTCCGCCATTGCCTCGTCGAGGGTCGGCGCTGTTCGAGGTCTAGCCACCGTAGCCGTTGGACTTTGCTGGTCGGCGCAACCCGCGACCGCGAGCACACCGAGTAGGCCGACCCAAGCCGCGTTCGTGCGTCGTCGCATCATCTTTCCTCCCGTTGAAGACCTTGGAGACACAAAGAAGCCGGCCTCGAGCTTCTTGCCGAGACCGCTAAACACCTGTACCGTCAGGCTACTCGGCCTCCCTCACACAGCCGTCACAATTCGATCACATGAGCTCGCCCTGGCAGCTTCGCACGCTCGGTGGGTTGACTTTGTTGCGAGATGGCGTCGCGGTGAGCGGCGCACCAGCGCAGCGGCGCCGTCTCGCACTGCTCGCGATTATCGCCGCGGCCGGCGACAGAGGGTACAGCCGGGAGAAACTCCTGGCGATGCTCTGGCCGGAAAGCGATGCGGAAAGCGCCCGGCACGCGTTGAGTCAGTTGCTCTTCGTCGTCAAGCGCGACTTGCAGTGCGGCGAGCTCTTTATGGGCGGCGCCGAACTCCGATTGAACCCGCGCGAGCTCTCGAGCGACGTGGCCGAGTTGGACCGGCACGTCCTCGGCAAAGACGATGCGGCGGCCGTGGCACTCTATGGCGGCCCCTTTCTCGACGGATTTCATTTGCGCGCCGGGCCGGAGTTCGAGCGCTGGCAGGAAGAACAGCGAGCCCGACTCGCCAAGACATATGCGCGCGCGCTCGAGCGGCTCGCCGCGGCCGCCGAAGCACGTGGCGACCTTCTCGACGCAGTCGGCAGTCGTCGACGCCTTGCGGCCACCGATCCGCTGAACACGCGTCTCGCCCTGGCGCTGATGCGGAGCCTCGCCGCCTCGGGTGATGTCGCCGGGGCGCTGCAGCACGCCAGGCTTCACGAGACGCTCCTGCGCGAGGAGCTGGGGGTCGAGGCCGACCCGGCCGTCGTCGCATTTGCCGCCGAGCTTCGTCGCCGGTCGGCCGATATCGAGACGCCGCGCGATACCGGCCCAACGCGTCAGTCGTTAGGCGCCGAGCCTGCGTCACCAAGCGCGGTAGTGCTTCCAGCGGTTACGCCAGTGGCGTCACGAAAGCGGCGGAGTTGGCTCGTCGGCCTGGCGGCGACCATCGTCGCCGCCATCGGCGTGGGCGCGCTGCTCGCGTCGTCGCGCACGTCCGTGCACCTCGACCGGAACCTCATCGCGGTCGCGCCGTTCGAGGTGCTCGATCCGGAGCTCACGATCTGGCGGGAAGGAATGATGGACGTCGTCTCGCG
>DATBHD010000341.1:0-7869 GCA_036557635.1 Gemmatimonadaceae bacterium | reverse complement strand
GCGTACGATGACGCCAAGTACGGGAACTTCTCGCGCAATCCGTACATGGACATCGTGATTCCGTCGATGATCGACCCGGGGATGGCGCCCCCCGGGAAGCATGTGATGAGCATCTTCGTACAGTACGCGCCGTACGACCTCGAGGGCGGCTGGAACGACGCCCAGCGCGAGGCCTTCGGCGACGCGGTGGTGAAAACCCTCGCGCGCTACGCGCCGAATATCGAATCGCTCATCATCGGCCGGCAGGTGCTGACTCCCGCCGACATCGAACGGATTACGGGGCTGTCCGAGGGGAACATCTTCGCCGGCGAGCTCGCGCTGCAGCAGATGTTCTTTCTGCGCCCCGCCCAGCGGTGGGCGAAGTACCGCACGCCGATCGGCGGCTACTGGCAGTGCGGCGCCGGGACGCATCCGGGGGGCGGCATCATGGGAGCCTCGGGCCGCCTCGCCGCGCTCCAGATTCTGGGTGAAGGATGACCGCGAGTACCAGCGGGACCCCCAGTACCAGCGGGAGCGCGCCCGAACAGCGCGCGCGACGCCAAAGCGACGCCATCGTCATCGGCGCGGGGACCAATGGCCTCGTCGCCGCGATCGCGCTGGCCAAGGCCGGCCGCAAGGTCGTGGTGCTCGAGCGCGCGGCCGAAGTCGGCGGGATGCGTGCGATGAACGAGATCGCGCCCGGCTTCCGCGCCCCGTTAGGCGCGGATTCGGGCTGGCTCCCGCCGAGCGTCGCGCGCGGCATCGGACTCGCTCCGCCGGCGGTCGTTACGCCAGAGGTCTCGGTGACGGCGCCTCTTCCGGACGGCGGATTCCTCTCGCTCGCGAGCGACCGGCGGCGCGCGGTGGAGGCGATTCGGCGGCACTCGCCGGGCGATGCCGACCGATGGATCGCGTTCACGCAGCGCGTGCGCGCGCTCGCGGGATTCCTCGAGGCGCTGTACCAGGTGCCGGCCCCGGGCATCGACGCGTCGCTTTCGCCACGCGAGATGCTGCCTCTCATCGGCGTGGGCCGAAAGTTTCGCGCGTTAGGCAAGCACGACATGACCGAGCTCCTTCGCACGATGCCGATGCCGGCGAAGGACTGGCTCGACGACGCGCTCGATAACGAAACGCTCAAGGCGGCGATCGGCGCCGGCGCGGTGCGCGACATCCGACAGGGTCCGCGCTCCGGCGGCACCGCGTTCGTGCTGCTGCACTATCTCACCGGCGCCGGCGAGGGCGCGGTGCGCGCGCGTCCCTGGTGGCAGGGCGGTCCCGACGCGCTCACCAACGCGCTCGTGGAGCTCGCGCGTCGGCACAACGTGACGATTCGTACGAACGCCGAGGTGGCACGCATCGTCGTCCGCGACGACGCCGTCGCCGGAGTGGCGCTCGCGAACGGCGACGAAATCACCGCGCCGGTGGTCGTGTCCACCGCGGATCCCGCGCGTACGCTGCTTGGCCTCGTCGAGCCGATCTGGCTCGATCCGGAGCTGCTTCTCGCCGCGCGGCAGATCAAGTTCCGCGGCTCGACAGCGATCGTGCAGTACGCGCTCGATCGCCTGCCGGAGATCGCCGGGCTCGCGGAGCCGGAGCAGGCGTTGTCGAGCGTGGTGAGCCTCACCTCGTCGCTCGACACACTCGAGCGCGCGTACGACGCCGCGAAGTATGGTGAGGTCTCGGAGGAGCCGCACATCGAGATCACCGTCCCCACGTTGCGCTGGCCGGCGCTCGCACCGGCGGGGAAGCACGTGCTCACGGCCACCGTTCGTTGTGCGCCGTATGCGCTCCGCGGTGGCGCGACGTGGGACGCCGCCGGCGCGGCCGCCCTCGGCGATCGCGTGACGGCGGCGATCGGACGCGCGGTGCCGCGCTTCGCGGACTCGATTCGCCATCGGGCGTTGCTCACGCCGCGGGACATCGAGACGCGATTCGCTCTCACCGAGGGCGCGTTCACGCACGGCGAGATCACGCTCGATCAGATTCTGTTCATGCGGCCGCTCGCGGGATGGGGACGTTACGCGATGCCGGTCATGGGTCTCTATCTTGGCGGAAGCGGTGCGCACCCCGGACCGGGAGTACTCGGCGGCGCCGGCTGGCTCGCGGCGCGGCGAGTGCTGCAAGACTAGAGATGCCAGTGTTGGGTTCCCCTGGGATTCCGGGAGATAGTCAGTCTGGCCACTCCGTAGTTGAACGGCGGACGCAGATAAACGCAGATGGCGCAGATGTTCGCGGATGAAAAAGCGGTGACGATCTTTTCAAAAAACTTCTTGCCGCTCTTCTCATCTGCGGCCATCTGCGCCATCTGCGTCTATCTGCGTCCCGCCGTTCAATTACAGAGTGATTCAGGTAGCCGTAGAGGATAGGAGGACTCGATGACAACCTTTCAACGCACGGTTGCGACGTATCGCCAGGGCGCGCGCACGATGCCGGGCGAGTACTACACGTCGCCGGACATACTACGCGAGGAGGCCGACCGCATCTTCGCCCGCCAGTGGAACTGCGTCGGGCGGGCGAGCCGCATCGCGAACCCCGGGGACTACTTTCTGCGCACGATCGCCGGCGAGTCGCTGATCATCCTGCGCGACCGCGGCGGTGAGCTGCGCGCTTTTTTCAACATCTGCCGGCACCGCGGGACGCAGCTCTGTCGCGAGACCTCGGGGCAGTTCTCCGAGACGATCCAGTGTCCGTATCATGCGTGGACGTACACCACCGATGGCCGTCTCATCGGCGCGCCGCACATGCACGAAGTCGAGGGTTTCGCCAAGAGCGACTACCCTCTCCACGCGGCGGCGATCGCGGAGTGGGAAGGTTTCCTGTTCGTGAACATCGCAACCGAGCCCGAACCGTTAGCACAATGGATCAGGCCGATGGCGTCGCGGCTCGCGCGGTTCGGGCTCGGTGCCTTACGAGTCGGACATAGCGTCACGTACGATGTGCACGCCAACTGGAAGCTCGTGTTCCAGAACTACTCCGAGTGCCTGCATTGTCCGACGATCCACCCCGAGCTGACGGCGGTGCTGCCGTATCAGAGCGGCGCCAACGATCTCACCGAGGGTGCCTTCCTCGGCGGCTACATGGAGATCAAGGCGCCGCACTCGAGCGCGACGCTGTCCGGCCGAGCGTGCGGACTCGCGATCACTCCGTCGTTAGGTGACGACGACCAGCGGCGGGCGTACTACTACTCATTGATGCCCAACTGGCTCTTGAGCGTCCACCCGGACTACGTGAATTACTATTTGCTCACGCCGAACGGGGTGGACCGGACGATCGTCGAATCGGAGTGGATGTTCAACCCCGGGAACGAGGGGAACCCGGCGTTCAACCCCGCCGACGCGATCGGCTTCTGGGACGCGACCAATCGGCAGGATTGGGACATCGTCGAGCGCAGCCAGGCCGGTATCTCGTCGCGGCGCTACATGCCGGGTCCCTACTCGCCCCGCGAGAGCATCCCGGCGGCGTGGGACCGTGAGTATTTGCGAATGATGGGACGCCGGCCACTCGAGCCCTCTGCAGTTGAACGGCCGGACGCAGATGAACGCGGATGAACGAATGAACGCAGATAAACAAGACACAACCAAAGAGCGTCAAGTTCATTGTTCAACAAGTCGTTCGCTCTTTCATCTGCGTCTATCTGCGTAATCTGCGTTCATCCGCGTCCAGCCGTTCAACTGAACGGTGGCCCGCATGGCTGCGGATACTCCCGACACTTGATACACTCGAATTCAACCTCGCTCTCATGGCCATCCGCACGGTACTCCTCGGTCTCGTATTGCTCGCCGCCTGCAAGGGTGACGTCACCGACAACCAGTCGGGTGACACCAGCACCACGAATCCTCAATCAGTGTCCGTGCTCACCCAGCACAACGACAATACTCGCGCCGGGTTGAACAACGACGAAACCCTGTTGACCACCAGCAACGTCGACGGGCAGCACTTCGGCAAGCTGTTCACGCTGGCGGTGGACGATCAGGTGTATGCACAGCCGTTGGTCGCCGGCAAGATCACCATCGGCAATGGCCTGCATAACGTGGTCTACATCGCCACGGTCAACAACTCGCTGTACGCCTTCGACGGGGACAATGGAAAGCTGTACTGGCAGAAGAATTTCACCGCGCCAGGACTGCGGCCACCGAAAAGCGCGGACATGACCGGAGCGTGCGGTGGCACGTACGCGGATCTCAGCGGCAATATCGGGATCGTCGGCACGCCGGTGATCGACGCGTCGAAACGCACGATTTATTTCGTCACGCGCGGCACCACCGGGACCACCTTCGTGCAGCATCTGCACGCCGTCGACATCGTCAGCGGCAATGACGTCGCTGGCAGTCCGGTCGCGATCACCGCCACGTACAACGGAAATGGCGATGGAAGCGTCAACGGCGTGATCGCGTTCGATCCCCAGCGCAACAATCAGCGCCAGGGCCTAACGCTGGTGAACGGCGTCGTGTACGTGACCTACTCATCCCATTGCGACTGGGGGCCGTACCACGGATGGATCCTGGGATACGACGCCGCGACCTTGCAGCAGCGCATCGTCTACAACGTGACGCCCGACGGAAGCGACGGCGGGCTGTGGCAGAGCGGAAACGGCATGTCGGCGGACGCGGCCGGCAATCTGTACGTGGTCACGGGGAACGGCACCGTCGGCAACAACGGCGATCCCACGAGCGCGAGGAATCGCGGCGAAAGCGCCCTGAAGCTGACGCCGAGCAGCTCGACGCTGCAGGTCGCGAGCTACTTCACCCCCGACAATTATCAGATGCTCAACGACTACGACCTGGATTACGGGTCGATGGGTGCGTTCCTGATTCCCAACACCAACTTGTTCCTGACGGGGGCGAAGGACGGAAACATCTACCTGTTGAACAAGGACGACATGGGCGGCTACCAGTCGTCAGGCAATCAGGTGCTGCAAGTCATCACGCTGAGCCCCAGCGCGAACATGCATTGCCAGCCCACGTACTACAAAGGCGCGACGAAGGAATTCGTCTACCTCTGGTCCGAGAACGAGCCGCTGCGTGCGATCCCCTTCGACCGCGCCACCGGCCTGCTGGATCCGAGCGGGCAGACGACGTTCAGCGGTGGGCCGACGGGAGGCAGTGGGGCGGTGTTGTCGGTGTCATCCAACGGGAGCACTGACGGCACGGGCATTCTCTGGGCGTTCTACGCATTCAACGGTGACGCTTCGCATACTCTGAGCCTGGGAATTCTGCGCGCCTTCGATGCCCGCGACGTCACGAAGGAGCTCTGGGACAGTCAGCAGAACGCCGCCACCGATGGCGCCGGCTACTATGCGAAATTCGCGTCGCCGACGATCGCCAACGGCCACGTGTTCTTGCCGACGTTTTCGAACCAGGTCATCGTGTACGGGCTTCGATAGGGATTGTGGAGCTCCGGACAGCGAGCGCCCGGGGATCGACAGAATCCGTGGTCGCCACCGGAACCATTCGTCGAGCGCCCGCGTAGGTCGTAGAATCTCCCACCCTTCGTCATGCGCAACCTCACGCTGGCCGTCCGCACGCTTGCCCGCACGCCGATCGTCACGGTGGTGGCGGCGCTCTCTCTGGGACTCGGCATCGGCTCCAACGCCGCGATTTACTCGATGTTCTACCGGATGGTGCGGCAGGAGCTCCCCGTCGCCGACGCCGACGCCCTGGTGAACTTCAGCGCGCCCGGGCCCAAGAACGGCAGCTCGTCCTGCGGCCAGGCGGGCAGCTGCGAAGACGTCTTCAGCTATCCGATGTTCCGGGACCTGCAGCGTGCGCGCATCGCGAGCTTCTCGGCAATCGCAGGCCATCGCGATCTCAGCGCCAACGTCAGCTACGAACGGCAAAGCTACGCCTTGCGCGGGCTTCTCATCTCCGGCACCTACTTCCCGGCGCTGCGTCTGCGCTCCGCATTCGGCCGCCTTCTCGTCCCGGCAGACGACGACGCGAGCGCGGCGCCCGTCGTGGTGCTCGCGCACTGGTTCTGGGAGACGAAGCTCGGGGCGGACTCCGCGGTCGTGGGCCGGACGCTCCGCGTGAACGGCAAGCCGACGACCATCGTCGGCGTCGCACCGGACTATTTCAACGGCACCACGGTGGGCTCGCGCCCCGCGTTCTACGCCACGCTGGCGATGGGTCCAACGTTAGGCACCGGCATCGAGCGCCACGTCGATGACCGGCGTGCGTACTTCATCTATGTCTTCGGACGTCTCGCGCCCGGAGCCACCATCGAGCAGGCGCGCGCGGCGGTCAATGTCGTGTACCAACCGATCATCCGCGAGGTGGAAGCGCCGCTCCAGAAGAACATGCGCGACTCGCTGATGAAGCGATTCCTCGCGAAGCAGGTTGTCATGACTCCGGGCAGCAGAGGACAGAGCGACTTGCACAAGGATGTCCGCGGGCCGCTGTTCATGCTCTTCGCCATCACCGGGCTCGTGCTCCTCATCGCCTGCGCGAACATCGCCAACCTGCTCCTCGCGCGCGCCACGAATCGCGAGATGGAGATGGCCGTTCGCCTCTCTCTCGGTGCCACGCGCCGCCAGCTGCTCGCGCAGCTCCTCACCGAGTCGGTGACGCTGGCCTTCATCGGCGGCGTCGCCAGCCTGCTCTTCGCCGTGTGGACGCTGCAGGGAGTCGCTGCGCTGTTGCCGCAGGAAATTACCGAAACGGTGTCGTTCACGTTGAGCTGGGCGGCGGTGAGGTTCGCGGGCGGGCTGTCATTGGCGACCGGCATCGCGTTCGGCCTATTCCCGGCGCTGCACAGCACACGTCCCGATCTCGTGAGCGCGCTGCGCAACAATTCCGGCAAGCTGGCGGGTGGACGTACGGCGCGCCGCTTCCGCTCGTCGCTGGCCACCGCGCAGATCGCGCTCGCGATGGCGCTGCTCATGAGCGCGGGACTCTTCCTCAAGAGTCTCTGGAAGATAGGCCGAGTGAATCTCGGGTTGCCCGTGGAGCGACTCGTGACGTTCTCCGTCTCCCCCGAGCAGAATGGCTACGACTCCGTGCGCACACGCGCGCTGTTCGCGCGCATCGAAGAGGAGCTGGCGGCGCTCCCCGGTGCATCGGCGGTGACGTCGGCGATGGTGCCGCTGATCGCGGGAAGCAACTGGACCAACTCGGTGAAGGTGGAGGGCTTCAAGACCGACGAGAACAACAGGGCATCGGCCAGCTTCAATGGCGTGGGTGCGGGGCACTTCCGCGCGATCGGCGTGCCGCTACTCGCCGGACGCGAGTTCACTTGGGCAGACGACATCGGCCGCCCCAAAGTGGCAATCGTGAACGAGACGTTCGCGAAGAGGTTCGGCCTCGGCGCGAATCCAGTCGGCAAGCGGATAGCGCAGGGGTCCGCCGATTCGATTCCGCTGGACATCGAGATCGTAGGACTGGCGCGCGACATGAAGTATTCCAGCGTGAAGAGCGAGATCCCGCCGGTGTTCTTCCTGCCCCACCGCCAGCTGAGCGGTGTCGGCGACTTGTACTTCTATGTCCGCACGGCTGGGGAGCCAGCCACCATGCTCCGCGCGGCGTCGACACTCGTGCAGCGGATCGATCCGATGCTGCCGGTGGAGAACCTCCGGACCATGCCTGAGGAGATCAGGCGAACCACCTTCGAGGACCGCATGTTCAGCACCCTCTCGGCTTCCTTCGCCGTGCTGGCGACGCTGCTCGCGGCGATCGGGCTCTACGGAGTGCTGGCGTATTCGGTGGCACAGCGCACGCGCGAGATCGGCGTCCGTATGGCGTTAGGCGCCGGCGCGGCGCAGGTGCGGGCACTGGTGCTGCGCCAGGTGGGAAAGATGGTGCTCATCGGCGGCGTCATCGGCGTGGCCGGCGCGCTCGCGCTGAGCAAGGCGGCGCAGTCGCTGCTGTTCGAGATGACGGGCGCCGACCCGGTGGT
>DATBHD010000340.1:0-28427 GCA_036557635.1 Gemmatimonadaceae bacterium | reverse complement strand
TACCTTCGCCGCGCCGGTCATGATCCAGCAGGATCTGAAGTACACTCAGGCTCGCAGCGCGCGTGACGCGAAGAACGTCCAGGCCGGCTACTATCCGGAAAATCTCGGTGGGATTTTCCTCGACGATCGACGGTCGATAGCGCGTGTGTCGGAGCTGCGTTCGGTCGATCTCGACTACCCTCCTAACCCGCACGTCGCTTGGTTTTACATTCGCCACTTCTCGGGATATCTGATGTCCGAGGGTATCGCGAATGGCGTCGGCGGCATAGACTCACTGCCCTGAGTCGAAGTGCGCACCCTGCGCCACGTGGCAAGAGTCGGATGCGGCCGGCGGAGGATTCATGTTGATCGCCGATCAACTACGAGATCCTTTCGGAGAAGCGCGCGCTTTCGTGGAACGCGCTCGCCTGTCGGAGCGGCGCGCTCCGGCTGAAGCAATCGGGTGGTACGATCGCGCGCTCGCGAGCCTCAGCGGTCAGTGGAGCGAGATGCTCGTGGACGTGCTTCGCTGGAAGGGAAGGGCGCATCGAGAGTGCGGCGACACCGCGGAAGCCGATCGACTCTATGAGCGCAGCGCGGAGATCGCGCGAGAACTTCGCTATGTCGTCGGAGAAGCGCACGCCGCCAATTCTCGCGGCATTATCGCGCAGCGGCGCGGTGATCTCATCGGAGCGGAGCACCTGTACCGCGAAGCCCACGAGCTCGCGCAGCGTGCCGACGACGCGCGCCTACTCTCGATGGTGTGGCGCAACCTCGGTACACTTGCCGCCACGCGCGGCGTCCCCGAGCAGGCTCTCGCGCATTACGAGGAAAGCCTTCGCATCGCGCAAACGCTGAACGACGAAGACGGCATTTCACGTGCTCTAAACAACATCGGCATGCTGTACTCCGAGCACGGACGCAATCAGGACGCGGAAGACCTGTTCGAACGAGTCCTGCAGATGGCGCGCACGCGGGGCGACGCCGCGGTGGAATGCACCGCCCTTCTCAACCTCGGCGAGCTCCGTCTTCGCACCGAACGACTTGAGCAGGCTGAGGCAGGATGCCTCGAAGCTCTGACCATCGCGGATCGGCGCGGCGATCGACTCCGTCGCGCCGAGGCGCTCCGCGTTCTCGCCGAGATCTGGGCGGCGCGCGGCGAGCTCGAACGGTGCGCGAGCGCGCTCGAGGAAGCCTTGATCTTAACGAGTAACGGGGAAGACGCGATGCTCACCGCGGAGATCTGGCGGGCCCAGGCGACGCTCTGCCGTCACCGCAACGCGCCCGCGAGTGCCCGATTGGCACTCGGCAAGGCGCGGGACCTGTTCACCGAAGCGGGTGCCTGGCGGCAGGTCGCGACAGTGGACGCGGCGATCAAACAGCTCAGCTGAGCGCTTCGCGCACGAGGAGGCTGCCCTCGCGCACCATGGTCGTGTCACAGCTAAAGGCGAAACGCAGCGCGTCGGCGCAGGTGGTGCCGAACGCGTCACCGGGGGCGCAGCCGAGTCCCTGTTCGGCGAGCATCGTCGCAAGGGCGCCGGCGTCGGGCACCTCGAGGCGCTCGTATACGGAGGAATCGAGCTCCACCCAGATATAGAAGGCGCCGAGGGGCGTGAAGGGGCGTACCCCGCGGATGCCGGAGAGCGCGCGGATCATCGTGTCGCGCCGCTCGTGGTAGATCTCGCGCATCTGCGCGATGTGCGCGTCGCCTCCCGTGACCGCGGCGAGCGCCGCCCATTGCGCGAGACTGTTGACGCCGTTGATGGTGCAGCGGAGGAGCTTCGGGATACGGTCCCGCATCAACGGGTCGCGGGTGACGATGTAGCCCGTGCGCAAGCCACTCATCGCGTGGCTCTTCGAGAATGAGAAGATGCTGATCACGCGCGTCTCGTCCGCGCGCGCGAGCGCGCCGATCGAATAGTGTGTGTGCGGCGCGTAGATCACGTCCTCGTAGGCCTCGTCGGAGACGATGGAGAGGTCGTGGCGCCGGGCCAGGTCGAGGATCGCGCTCAGCGCGCCGCGGGAGAGCACGGCGCCGGTGGGGTTGTGCGGCGTGTTGAGGAAGATCGCCTTGGTGCGCGAGGAGATCATCGGCGCGATGTCCTCGGCGCGATACGCGAAGCCGTGCTCGGCGCTCAGCGGCACGCCCACGGGAACACCACCGGCGAGGCGAATGTTCTCGGCGACCTCCGTCCACATCGGATCGGGAATGATGACTTCGTCGCCGGAGTCGAGCAGCGCGCCGAAGGCGACGTAGAGCGCGTGCATCGCGCCGTTGGTGACGAAGATATCGTCGGCGGTCGCGCTCGTTAGGCCGTTCTTCTCCGCGACCTTGCGCGCGAGCGCGCGGCGGAGCTCGGGGATGCCATTGTTCGGGACGTAGTGGGTCTTTCCGGCGTGCACGGCCTGGGTGACGGCATCGAGGGCATGCGCGGGGGGTGCGAAGCTGGGGTCGCCAGACTCGAAGCGGTAGACGCGCTTTCCGTTGGCTTGCGCGGCGAGCAGTCGTTCGCGGATCTGAACGATCTTGCCAAGGGAGAGCTGATCGAGAGGATGGGGATGGCTGGGGGCTAGGGTGGCGGGGGCGAAATCGATCGACGGAGCGGCAGTCTGCGGCATTGTAGGAGCCTCTAGGCCAGGTCGACAGAGTGTAGCGGATATCCTGCAGAAAATGCAAGAACTGATGTACGAAATCGGCAATCAGAGCCGTCTGACTTGTGAATGTCGCTCGTTTTCTGCTGAAAATGAACGGTTTGCTTGACAGGCATCCAATTTGAAAGCAGTTTGGACACTGGTTTTCATTGGATAGCGGACAGGCATGAAGCTCATCACCGCAGTGATTCGACCCGATCGGCTCCGTGAAGTGAAGGAGGCGCTCTTCCGCGTCGGCGTGACCGGGATGACCCTTTCACGCGTGAGCGGGCACGGGGGCGAGCGGGAGATCGTGGAGCACTATCGCGGGTCGGCGCTGGTGCTCGAGTTTCGCGAGAAGGTGCGGATCGAAGCGGCGGTGTCGGAGCCGTTCGTGGAACCGACGATTCGCGCCATTGTTTCGGCGGCGCGGACGGGAGAGGTGGGGGACGGAAAGATCTTCGTTCAAGATCTCGATCGCGTGATCCGGATTCGCACCGGTGAGTGCGATGGCGCCGCGTTGACTCCCGTCACGGCCGATATGGTACAGGCTCGGGCTCGTCAGGCGCAAGTGGAGGAGGTCGCGTCATGACGCCGACGATCTCCGCGGGCGACACCGCATGGGTGCTCATCAGCACAGCGCTGGTGATGCTGATGGTGCCGGGGCTCGCGCTCTTCTATGGCGGCCTGGTTCGCCAGAAGAACGCGCTCAACACGTTCATGATGAGTCTGAGCGCGCTCGCGCTCGTGACGGTGCAGTGGGTGCTCGGGGGCTACTCGATCGCCTTCGGCCCCGGCTCGTCTCTGGTCGGCGGGCTGTCGTGGTGGGGATTGGCGAACGTCGGCGCGGCGCCCAACGCGGCGTACGCGGCGACGGTGCCGCACCTCGCTTTCGCGGCGTTCCAGGCGATGTTCGCGGCGATCACGGTCGCGCTGATCTCGGGCGCGGTCGTCGAGCGGCTTCGGTTTTCGGCGTATCTGCTGTTCGCGCTCGCGTGGACGACGCTCGTCTACGATCCGCTCGCGCGGTGGGTCTGGGGCGACGGCGGATGGCTCCGCTCGTTAGGCGCGCTGGATTTCGCGGGGGGAACAGTCGTCCACGTGAGCGCGGGGACGGCGGCACTCGTCGCCGCGCTCATGCTCGGGCGGCGGCACGCGATCGCGCGGGGTGGGCTCGTCCCGCACAACGTGCCCTTCACGCTTCTCGGCGCCGGGCTTCTCTGGTTTGGCTGGTTCGGCTTCAACGCCGGCTCCGCCCTGAGCGCGTCGGCGCTCGCGGTGACGGCATTGGTGAACACTCACGCCGCGGCAGCGGCGGCGCTCGCATGCTGGTTGTTTCTCGACCTCATGCGCAGTCGCCGCACCACGGCTGTTGGAGCAGCGACCGGGGCGATCGTCGGATTGGTGGCGATCACCCCGGCCGCTGGGTTCGTGACGCCGCGCGCAGCGCTGGTGATCGGCGCGCTCGCGGCGGCGACGGTGTACGTGGCGATGCAACTCCGCGCCCGGACGAAGATCGACGACGCGCTCGACGTCTTCGCCTGTCACGGCGTCGCCGGCATCCTCGGCGCGCTGCTCACGGGCGTGTTCGCGACCAAGGCGGTGAATCCCGCCGGCGCGGACGGGCTGCTCGCCGGTAACGCGGCGCAGCTCGGGGTGCAGGCGCTCGCCGTCGCCGCGACGATGGCGCTGTCGGGAGCCTTCACGGCGGGAATCATCGTAACACTGCGCGCCCTGATGCCGATTCGAGCGTCGTTAGGTGACGAGCTCACGGGCCTCGACGCGACGGAGCACGGTGAGGAGGCGTACCATACGGGAGATATCGGCGAGATCGCCGGCGGCGGGCCCCTGGGCGGCGTGATCCTGATCCACGCCGACGAAGAAAGCGAAGCCGAAACCGTGGCCGCATAGCGAGCCGCACTCGACGGCAACTCGCTGCGCCGTCAGGCGCGGAGACGGCGCTCGGCGAAGTGCTCAGGGCTGTCGCCCTCGAGAAAATCGGCGATCTCGCGCGCCGGCGTGTCGGGCGAAACGAGTCGGCGTTCGGCCGCGAAGGCGGCGAACATCGCGACGGACGGAAGCACCTCGGCGGATTGAGCTCGCGCGTTCGCCTGCATCGGCGTGTCGACGATTCCCGGCTCGTACGAGAGGATCGAGATCCGACGGTCGCGCCGCTTCGGATCCGGCGCCCCTTCGATCTCGGCGGCGAGCACCATGCCGGCCATCCGGAGCGCGGCCTTGCTCGTGCCGTAAGCGCCGAGACCGGGGTAACCGCGCACGGCGGCGCCGGATGAGACGTTGACGATACGCACTACGGTGGAGGGCGGCGTCGACCGAACGAAGGCGCCCATGAGCCAGAGCGGCGCACTGACGTTGACGGCGAAGACATCGGCCAAGCGTCGCGCGTCGAGGTTGGCGACTTGGCCGAGCAACCCCGGATCGGCGGCGTTGTTGACCAGGCCAACGCGGCGCCAATCGTGCGCGGTGAGGAGCGTCGTTAGGCGACGACCGATCGCGTCTGGCAGGGACTTGGTGTCGCCGAGATCGACCTGAAGGTGCTCATACGCATCGTGCGCGAGCGGCGACGTGCGGCGGGCGACGCCGAGGACGCGCCAACCGCGCTCGAGGAGCGCGCGCGCGACGGCAGTGCCGACACCCGAGCTCGTGCCGGTGACGAGGGCGAAGCAGTTCGATTGCATCATCCGCATAGGATATGGCACGCGGGTGCGGATGGAAGCGCCAGCTTGCGTCTCGAGGCGAGGTTCGTACGTTCCGTTGAGCGTGCAGGACGCCTCCGGTCCGCGGAAAGGGCTGCGCCCACCTGAGCAGGAACCGAATCGGCAGCGTCGACCTCTTTCGCGCCGATGTGCGGACACCGGCGATACGAAGGAGGTTCACATGACGGCGTTCCGCCGCACGCTCCCCGCACGTCCGGATCTGGAGCAACAGAGGAAGCTGGCCAAGGAGCTGCTCGCCAAGTTTCGGCGCGGCGACGCGGAAGCAAGGGCTCGGATTCGCGCCGAGCTCCCCGACAAGTCCCGCATCGTTCTCGCCGACGCGCAATTCGTGCTCGCGCGCGAATACGGATTCCTCAACTGGCCAGCCCTCCGCGAGCGCATACAAACGCTCAACATCGAGCGGCTGTCGCCAGAGGAGCGATTCACGCGCGCCGTACGCGAGCGTGACGCCGACGCGCTGCGGCGGCTGATTCCGCACCGCCAGGCACTTCGTGAGGTCGTGAATTCGCCCTCGTTCGGCTTCGACTCGCCGGCGCTCGTGAGCGTGTCGAGCGGCGGCAACATCGACGTCGTCGACGCGCTGCTCGCACTCGGCGCCGACCCCGATCGGCGGAGCGATTGGTGGGCGGGCGGGTTTCATGCGCTGTACGGAGCAGATGCGGCTGTCGCGGAGCGCCTGCTCGCGGCTGGCGCGACCCCCGACGCCTGCGCGGCGGCGCATCTCGATCGCGTCGATCTGCTCGAGCAGATGCTTGCCGCGGATCCCGCGCGCGTGCACGAGCGGGGGGGCGACGGTCAGACCCCGCTGCACTTCGCGAGCTCGCGACGGGTCATCGATCTCCTGCTCGACGCGGGAGCGGACATCGACGCCAGGGATCTCGATCATCGCTCGACGGCGGCGGAGTGGATGATCGGCGCGGTGGAGGGCCCGGAGCCGTCGCGGACCTCTCTGGCCAGGTACCTCGTCGAGCGCGGCGCATCGGCCGACATCTTTCTCGCGGCGGCGTTGGGCCTAACGACGCGCGCAAGGTCGATGATCGAACGCGACAGGTCGCTGCTTCGGCTGCGGACCAGCCAGGGCTACTACGCGGAGAAGCCGCCGAGCAGCTACCACATCTATCAGTGGACCATCGGCCCGAACCTCACGCCGCTCCAGACGGCGTCGAAGTTCCGCCAGCGTGAGACGCTCGACGCGATGCGCGAGTTTGCGGCTCCCGAGCAGCGCCTGCTGCTGGCGTGTCACGACGGCGACCGCGGCGAGGCGGAGGCAATCGTCCGCGCACATCCGGGCATCATTCGCGGCCTAACGGGTGACGATCGCCGGGCGCTGACGGACGAGGCGTGGGCGGCGAACGCGCCGGCCGTCGAGCTGATGCTCGAGCTCGGATTCGACCCGGCGGCGACGAGCGTTACGGGCCCGACGGCGGGGACGGCGCTCCACTGCGCGGCGTGGGAGGGCTCGGTCGAGTGCGTAAGGGCGATCCTGCGATATGCGGCGGGACGCGCGCTGATCGCGGTGCGTGACTCCAACTTCGGTGGTACGCCGTTAGGCTGGTGCAACCACGGATCGCTCAACTGCGGCAACCCGCGCGCCAACCACGCCGAGGTGGCGCGTTTGCTCCTCCAGGCTGGCGCGACGTTCGATCCGGATGATGTGCAGGCGTCGGAAGCCGTCGAAGCAGTGTTGTTCGAGGCGAGCTGACATCCGGAGCGGCCAGCGACCCTTCATCACCGTCAAAAGCCGTATCGATGGGCCGCAGGAGACGACTGTCCCTGGCGAGTAGTGCCGCGTGCCGGAGAGTATCAGTTTCAGCCCCGAACAATCACGGATGATGCGGAATGACCATCTTCTCTCTTCTCCTCTCCGGAGTGATCGCGGCGTCGATGTCACCGACGCAGGCGGACACAGTTCCCTCACTCGCGCGATACCTGACCGGGTCGTGGCAGTGTCGAGGCGGCACGCCGAGCGGCAAGGTGATGAACGCGCGTGTGACGTTTCGGATGGCGCTCGGCGGCCGGTTCCTCCAGTCCGAGCACGCCGACGATCCGCCAGGCCGCTATCAGTCGCACGCGCTGTGGCCGACGGATTCGGCGAAGGGGTCGATCGCGATGGTCGTGTACGACAACTTCGGTGGCGCGCGGCGGTTCACAGCCAGGGGTTGGACTGCCGACTCGGTCGTCTGGCTTCGCGACACGAGCGAGTCGCACGCGCGCGCCGAAACGTTCACCTACCGCCGCACGTCCGATTCCGCGTATTGGTACGCGTGGCGCGTCGCGCGACCAGGTGGGGGCTATGTGTTAGGCGACTCGGCGACGTGTCGGGCGGCGGGAGTCGGCGATGACGAAACGAAGGTACGCGAAGTGGTCTCGCGCTATTTGCATGGGCTCAAGTTCAATGACACGGTGTCGTTTCACGAGAGCTTCTGGCCGGACGCGAAGCTGATGTTCGTGAGACGCGACGGAACGCTCGGCCAGCTTTCACAGGCGGAGTGGTATCGCGGGTTCGCGGCGAGCGCCGGCAAGGAGGAAGAGGGGCAGCTCCGCGTCGTGAGCGTGGAGGTCACCGGCACGGCGGCATCGGCGAAGGTCGAGGAAGTGTATGCGACGTCGGTGTACGTCGACTATCTGAATCTGCTTCGACTGAATGGGCAGTGGCGGATCGTGAACAAGATTTACGTGGCCCTGCCCCGTCGTTCTTGACAAAGCTAGCTAGGTATAGCTAGTTGGGTGTCATGCCGCGGCACAAGAATGACATCCTGCAGGGGACGCTCGTGTTGCTGGTGCTCAAGACGCTCGATGCGAAAGGGCGGATGCACGGCTACGCGATCACGTCGCACATCCAGCGCGTCTCGGCGGACTTGCTGCGGGTGGAGGAAGGATCGCTCTATCCGGCGCTGCACCGCATGTCGCAGGAGGGTTGGCTGCGCGCGGAATGGGGCACGACGGAGAAGAAACGCGAGGCGAAGTTCTACACCATCACCGCGGCGGGTCGGAAACAGCTCGAGGCAGAAGAGGCGAGCTGGACGCGGCTGCGCATGGGTGTGACGCGTGTGCTGCGATATGCATAACGGGCAGCGGGCAGAGGGTTGAGGGTTGAGGGGTTGAGGGTTAGCAAACTCGTATCGGAGTGCGGTTCATGTCGTGGTTCAACCGATTGCGCAATCAGCTCCGTGAGAATGCCGTCTCGAGAGAGATCACGAAGGAGATGGAGTTTCATCTCTCGGAGCGGGTGGACGACCTCGTCGCGGCGGGGATGACGCCAGCGGCGGCGCGGCGCGAGGCACGGCGCCGGTTCGGGAGCCTCGCGTACCAAACGGAGCGAACGCGCGAGCGCGAACTCGTCGGTTGGGTCGATGCGGCGACGGCGGACATCCGTTATGCGCTCCGCTCATTGCGCGCCGCGCCGGCCTTCGCGGCGGTCGCGATTCTGTCGCTCGGGCTCGGAATCGGAGCCAACACCGCGATCTTCAGTCTGATCAACGCGGTGATGCTCAAGTCGCTCCCGGTGAGTCACCCCGAAGAGCTGGTGGCGATCAAGCGGGACAAGGGCAGCGTCGTCACGAATCCGCTATGGGAAGCGATCCGCGACCGCCAGGACATGTTCAGCGGAGTCCTCGCGTTCGGGTCGACGGATTTCAATCTCACCGCCGGCGGCGAAGCACGACGCATCGACGCGAGCTGGGTGAGCGGAGATTACTTCGCGACGTTAGGCGTGCGGCCGGTCGCGGGGCGCCTGATCGCGAAGGCCGACGACTACCGGGGATGCCCGGGCGTCGTCGTACTGAGCGACGCCTTTTGGCAGAGCCGGTATGCCGCGGACCCCGCCGTGCTCGGCAAGACGATCTCGCTCGACGGACACCCCTTCGAAATCATCGGAGTCGCCGACCCACGCTTCGCGGGGGTGAGCGTGGGCGAGCACCCTCAAGCCTTCGTCCCACTCTGCACGGAGGCCATCGTCCGCGGCGCCAACAGCCAGCTCGATCGCCGCAGCAGCTGGTTCCTGCAGCTCATCGGCCGGCCGCGTCCGGGCCTGACGAGCGAACAGGTGAATGCCCGCTTCGCCACGCTCGCGCCGGGGATCAACGACGCGACGATCCCGCTGAACTGGCCGGCGGATGAGCTCAAGGAGTATCGGCGCGCGGCATACACCGTGTCGCCTGCCGCGAAGGGATTCTCGGAGCTCCGCATGACGTACCACAAGGCGCTCTACGTACTGATGGCGATCGTGGGCGTGGTGCTGCTCATCGCCTGCGCCAACGTCGCCAATCTGCTGTTGGCGCGAGCGACGGTGCGACAGCGTGAGATGGCCGTGCGACTCGCGCTGGGCGCGGGGCGGGGCAGACTGGCACGGCAGCTGATCACGGAGAGCCTGCTGCTCGCGGCGCTCGGCGCCGCCGTGGGCCTCGTTTTCGCCTGGTGGGGAAGCCACGTGCTCGTTAGGCTGCTCTCGCGCTCGGACCGGGTCGTCTCGCTGGACCTCGGCATCGATCAACGCGTCCTGCTGTTCACCATCGCCGTCACCACCCTAACGGGCATCCTGTTCGGGCTCGTGCCGGCGTGGCGCGCGGGACGCGTCGATCCTCAGTCGGCGATGAAGGCGCAGGGGCGCGGTGTGGCCGAAGGGCATCGTTTCGGCATGGGAAAGGCGCTCGTCGTGGCGCAGGTCGCGCTCTCGCTCGTCCTGATCGTCGGCGCGGGCCTCCTTCTGGGCAGCTGGCGGAAGCTGGCGACGCTCGATCCCGGGTTTCGTCGAGATCAGATTCTGCTCATCGACGCGGACATTCGTGGCGCCGCGGTCCCACCGGCGCAGCGCCTTGCGCTCCATGAGCAGATGCTAACTGCGCTGCGGGCGGTGCCCGGCGTACGCTCGGCGAGCGCGTCCCAGATCACGCCGATCGCGAGCTCGACCTGGAACGACCTCGTCCGGACAGACGGCTTCACCTCGAAGAACTTCGAGGACGCCGTCTCCTGGTCGAACGCAGTGAGCGACGGCTACTTCGCGACGCTGGGCATTCCAATGCTGGCGGGACGGGACTTCGATAGCCGCGAGACGAAGACGTCCTCACCAGTGGCGATCGTCAACGAGGCTTTCGCGAAAAAGTTCTTCACGACGGCGGCGGCGGTGGGCCGTCGATTCCAGAAGCAGGAGGGGAACAAGTGGAGCGACCCGATCGAGGTCGTCGGCGTCGTCGGGACGACGAAATACCAGTCGCTCCGCGACTCCGCTCAGCCGATCATGTACTTTCCTCGGGCGCAGCAATCGGCGGAGGCGCAGTACGTCTCGTTCGAGTTGCGCACGAGTGGCGTGCCGCTCGGAATCGTCCCGAGCGCGACGAAGGCGATTGCGGCATTGAGCCCGCGCATCACGCTCGACTTCACGCCGCTCGACCGGCAGGTGGCTGAGTCGCTGACGCTGATGCGAACGATCGCGACGCTGTCCGGGTTTTTCGGCCTGCTCGCAGTGCTGCTCGCGACGATCGGCTTGTACGGGATCATGGCGTACACGGTGGCGCGACGTCGGAACGAGATCGGCGTGCGGATCGCGCTCGGGGCCGAGCAGTGGCGGGTCGTGCGCATGGTGCTCGGCGAGGTCGCGCGGGTGGTGGTCGCCGGCGCGGTGCTCGGCGTCGCTCTCTCGTTAGGCGTGACACGACTGGTCGCCTCGTTCCTCTATGGCGTGAAACCGACGGATACGGCGACACTGGGAGCGTCGGTGCTGCTTCTCGCGGCTGTCGGTGTGGCGGCGGCAGCGATCCCGGCGTGGCGCGCGGCGAAGCTCGATCCGGTAACTGCCTTGCGAGAGGAGTAGCGCACGGCGGAAGTGCAGGGCCCTCGCCGGGCTCGGGATGACCAGGGAGATACTGGACAAAGTCCAGTATCATGCCGACCATTGTCGGCATGACCGCTCATACTGACGCGCGCGTCGCGCTGGTTCGACGCTTCAATCGCTTCTACACGCGGCAGATCGGCGCACTCAATCGTGGATTCCTCGACAGCGAATTCTCGCTCACCGACGTCCGCGTACTGTACGAGCTGCGACATCACGATCGACTTACGGCAAGTGTACTCGGGCAAACGCTCGCGCTGGACGCGGCCTATTTGAGCCGCATTCTGCGCGAATTCGCACGCAAGGGACTCCTCGTGAAGAGCCCCTCCAAAGCGGACCGACGGCAGACGTACCTTCGGCTCAGCGCGAAGGGCCAAAAGGTCTTCGGTGCGATCGAGGCGCGTCAGCAGCTCGCGGTCGCCGACATGCTCCGTGCGCTGCCGAGCGACGAGCAACAGCACATCGTCGAATCGATGCACCAGATCGAGCGGCTCTTGGAGCGGCCGCGCGCGACCGAACCGTCGTATACGCTGCGCGAACCGCGGCCGGGAGACCTCGGCTGGATCGTTCACCGACATGGTGTGCTATACCATCGGGAATACGGCTGGGACGAGCAGTTCGAGGTTCTCGTCGCGGAGATTGCAGCGGATTTCGCGAAGCATCACGACCCGCGGCGCGAGCGCTGTTGGGTCGCCGAGTACCAAGGGGAGATCGTCGGCTCGATTTTCTGCGTCGAGAAGTCGAAGACGGTGGCGAAGCTGCGGTTGCTGTACGTCGAGCCGTCGGCGCGCCACTTGGGGATCGGCACGCGTCTCGTCGACGAGTGCATTCGTTTCGCTCGTGAGGCGGGTTACCGCAGGATGACGCTGTGGACGCAGAGCCTGTTGAGCGCGGCGCGGCGCGTGTACGAGCGCGCGGGATTCAAACTCGTGAAAGAAGAGCCGCACCACAGTTTCGGCGCCGATCTCGTGGCCCAGACCTGGGAGATGGATCTGTAGGTTGGAAGGGCTTCGGTCGGGATGACATGTGGGATCCGGAGGTCTACGTCAGGGTACGTATTGTCGCGTCTGACGCGCAGTCGTATCCCTAACGTCAACCCGATGGGAGCTGATGATGCATCGACATGCCGCCGTCTTCGTCGCGCTCGTCTCTGTCATTCTCGCCAGGCCGCTGGCGTCGCAGGCGCGTCCCGAGGGAACGCCGGTCGATTCCTTGCGCACGCACCTTCTGAAGCTGCGCGATGGGTCGACTCTCGTCGGACGGATCGTCACCGAGAGCGCGGACAGCGTGCGCTTCGAGAGCAACGGGACCCTCTTCTCCCTCGCGCGCTCGCAGATCACCGAATTGCGCGCGGTCGAGCCGGGCACGATTCGACAGGGCGAGTACTGGTTTCCTGACCCGAACCGCACGCGGCTTTTCTTCGCGCCGACGGGGCGGACCCTGGCGCAGGGCGAGGGATACTTCTCCGACAGCTATTTGCTGCTCCTGAACGTCGCCGGCGGTGTGACGTCGAATTTCACGATGGGCGGAGGGCTTTCGATCCTGCCGTCGGACAATCCGCAGAACAACATCTTCTACCTGACGCCGAAGGTCGGGCTGATCGAGGCGCCCAACTTCGCGCTCGCGGCGGGCGCGCTCGTCGGATTCGCCGGCTTCGAGGGGATCGAGGACCAGGATCGGAGCTTCGGCATCCTATACGGCGTCGGGAGCGTCGGCTCGAACGACAATCATCTCGACTTCGGCGCGGGCTGGGGCTACGCGGGGGGCCGCGTGTCCGGAGACCCGGCGCTCATGATTGGCGGCGCCACGCGGATCTCGCGCCGCGTTTCGCTCCTCACCGAGAACTATCTGGTGCCGAGTGTGAGCGAGAACGCGCTCGTGTCCTACGGCTTTCGTTTCTTCGGCGAGAAGTTGTCCGTGGATCTCGCGTTCGCGAACGTCGTGGGCACGAACACGACCTTCTACTTTCCGGGCATACCCTACGTGGCGTTCGCGGTGAAATTCTAGCGTCTGCTCATCATTGGCTCCCTCGACCGGGCGGGCCACTCGGCAGTCGAACAGCTCGACGCAGATGTACGCTGATTGCGCAGATGAACGCTGAAAAGGCAGACGATTCTCGAGAAATTTCTCGAGCGCTCCTTCGTCTGCGTTTATCCGCGCAATCTGCGTCCGGGCTACTACGGCGTGACTCCTGGGAAGATCAAGGGCAGCGCGACCTCGGACGTGTACATGCAGCGCGCGTTGTGACCACAGAGGGGAACGATCACGACGGCGTGATGCGCGCCTAACTTCTCGTCGACGAGGCGGGCGAAGGCTTCGCCCCGGGCGAGTCGCGTCGGACCCTGCGCCATCGCCGCGCAGGAGCCATCGAAGCCGGCGAGGGGCAGGATATCGAGCTGGCCGATGAGATAGGTGGTGGAGCGGGCGGCGAGCTGCTGGCGGAGTTGGCCGTCGCTCTCCTTCGCCGAATACCCGCTCCGGTCGCGCATTCCGTAGGGCCAGCGGTCGAAGGTGGTGCAGTTGTGCGCGTCGCGAAAGGCCCGGAACAGCGCCTCGTTAGGCGCAACCTGAGGGATGTAGCCGGGGGCATTGGATGTCAGCGCGTACGCCGCGGGGGTAGGTCGCTCGCTGTCGGGATAGGCGTAGCTCGAGGGGTTGGAGACGACGTACGTCACCGGCACGCCGAGCTTGTCGTGGACCTGATTCGCCATCTCGTAGCGATTGACGACCTGCCCGCCGGCGGAGTGGCCGACGACGACGATGGCCTTGAGGTTCGGGAAGACGTCTTTCCGCGCGACCTTGCGCAGGATCTCGTCGAGGAAATCGAAAGACGTGACGGCGGCATTGTTCGCCGCGCCCCCGGAGCGCCAGCTATTGCAGTTCCAGCTGATTTCGTTAGGCGCGAGCACGTCGCGACACCCGGCGCCGTCGTTCGAGGCGAGGCGTGGCGCGATGATGAGCGTATTGTCGAGCGCGGCGGCGAGGAAACCGGCGGCGAGCGTCGATCGGAAATAGTTGTCGGCGTCGCGCGCGGCGCCGTGCACGCTCACGAGGACGCGGACGATGGCCTCGTTCCGCTTCTCGAGTGAAAAAGTGCGATAGATGAGCGATCGATTCGCACCGCCGGAGCCGTCGAACACGATCCACTCGGTGCAGGCAGGGCCAGCGGTGAGACAGGGCGGAACAGCGAGGGGTGCCGCGAACGCGGTCGATACGGCGATGACGTTCGTAGCAAGGATGGCGATGGCGCGACGAGTCATGGGATCGTTTCCGGAAGGTCAGTCACTCGAGCGATCGTTCAAGGATAGCGTCCGAGAGGAATGCCGTCGACGTCGCGGGGGGCGGCGGGGGGCGGGGGGGCGGGGGGCGGGGCCGGAGCTGCGTGATCCCGTTGTGATGCGACCGTTGCGCGACCGTTCCCGTGGAGCCCTCGCACCTCGCGACGCACATCGGTTTGCTTCCGGCGCGCCCGAGACGCGGGATCGGGCACCTGGGTCGACGTCCTCCTCTCCTCCTCTTCCGGAGACACTCGCATGACTGTCAAGCAGTTTCGCGGCACCAACGCGCGGCGCTTCGGCGCCGTTGTCGTCGCATCGCTCGCCCTCGGCTGTAGCAGCGAGCGCGCGGTCTCGACGGCGCCGGTCAGCGCCGCTCCGCTGTTCTCGCGCGAAGCCGCGCACGACGCCGACGCGCTCCCGTCGGTGACGCAGGTGCACGTCGCGCGGCTGCTGCCTAACGACGTCATCGCCGACATCAACGGCGTGCACGTATTCAACGGCGGCTTCGGCTCCGCGCTCGACGCGTCGCCCTTCCGCTCGAACGAGTTCTACTCGATGACGGATCGCGGGCCGAACGTGTCGGGCACGGGGAACGACAAGCTGTTCCCGGTTCCGGATTTTCATCCGCAGGTCGGAATCTTCCGTCTCCACGGCAACGTGCTGCGTCGCGAGCGGGTCATCGTGCTCAGGGACGAGAGCGGCAAGCCGCTCACGGGGTTGCCTCCCGCAGGCGGCGGCAACACGGGAGAGATCCCGAAGACGCTGGACGGCTCTCCGCTCCCCAATGATCCGAATGGGATCGACAGCGAAGGCCTGCGGGTGATGCGGGACGGCTCGTTCTGGGTGTCGGATGAGTACGGACCGTTCATCGCGCACTTCGATCGGCATGGACGCACGATCGAGCGTGACTCGCCGTTCGGGGGACCGCATCCACTCCCCACGGTGCTCGCGCGGCGTCAGCCGAACAAGGGAATGGAAGGTCTCGCGTCGATCGAGAATGGCCGCATTCTGTTCGGGATGATGCAGAATCCGCTCAACAATCCGGCATCGGCAGTGAAGAACTCGAAGCTGCTTCGCCTTCTGGTCCTCAATACGAAGACGGGCGCGACGAAGCAGCTCGTCTATCTAATGGATGATCCGAAGTATGGCGTGAGCGAGATCGAGGCGATTTCGCCGACGCGGCTCCTCGTCGACGAGCGCGACGGGAAGTTCTTCAACGATCCGGCTGGCGCGGCGGTGCAGAAGAAGATCTACCTCATCGACATCGCCGGGGCGACGGACGTGAGCGATCCGGCGAACAGTCCCGACGGGCTGGTGAAGGGTGGCAAAACGCTCGAGCAGATGAGCGACGCGGATCTCGCGACGAACGGCATCGTGCCGGTGAAGAAGCAACTGCTCATCGACCTGCTGGCGTTCGGATACACGCACGACAAGGCGGAGGGGCTGACGCTCACGGATGGCGGGCGGACGGTCGCGGTGTCGAACGACGACGACTTCGGGGTGACGGACGATGGCGCCGGGCATCTGATTCAGAAGATGCTTCCGTCGGCGATGATCGATCACAACGAGGTTTGGTTCTTCAGGCTGAGTAAATCCCTCTACGCGAAGTAGAGGTTGTCATCCCGAGCAGCTCGGGATGACACCTGTCAGCGCCTGTGGCCGGGCATGCCGCTGCTCGGCACAGGCTGAGCGGACTCGGGGACGAGTAACGGCTCAGTCTCGTCGGCGTGGACGATCGCGGACTCGGGGACGTCGCGATCGGCGCGATCCTCGACGATGCCGACGAGTGCGGCGGCGACGAGCATACAGGCGCCGCCCAACATGACGAAATACAGCGGCGTGTTCGGATTCCCCGCGCCGAAAAACGTGCGTGAGATCGGGCCGAAGACGAGCGCGGCGGTGATCTCCGGGATCACGATGAAGAAGTTGAAAATGCCCATGTACACGCCCATTCGGTCGGACGGCAGTGCGGTCGAGAGAATCGCATACGGCATCGACAGAATCGATGCCCAGGCGATACCGACGCCGACCATCGTCAGGAGGAGCACGTACTGATTGTGGATGAGCGTGACGGATAACAAACCGACACCGCCGCATGCGAGCGAAAGGGCGTGCACCGTTTTTCGGCTCGTGGCTTCCGCGATGCGAGGAAGGACGAGGGCGACCAGAAAGCAGGTGACCGAGTAAAAGGCAAAGGTGAACCCGCCCCACTCGATGCCGCGGGTGTACAACGCCGATTGCGGATCCGTCGCTCCGAAGACGTGACGCGCCACCGCGGGCACGAAGAACAGCCACATGCAGAAGAGGCCCAGCCACGTGACGAGCTGGACGACGGCGAGTTGGCGCATGGTCGCCGGCATCCTCCGGAGGGAGTGACCGATGTCGACGAGCAAAGGGCCCAGCCCACGGCGACCCTTCCGAGCGCGCTCGAACGCGGCCATGTCTTCGGGAGGAAACTCGGTCGTCGTGAAGACAGTCCAGAGTACGGCGAGGAGGAACACCGCCGCGCCGACCTGAAACGAATAGCGCACCGACAGCGGGATGCCGCTCGGCGTGTTTCCGGTGACGCCGAGTTTAGCAAACATCCATGGAAGGGCGTTGGCGAGGCTCGCACCGATGCCGATGAAGAGGGACTGCATCACGAAGCCCTGCGTCCGCTGCGACCCGGGCAGCTTGTCGGCGACGAAGGCGCGGAAGGGCTCCATCGAGATGTTGATCGACGCGTCGAGAATCCAGAGGAGGCTTGCCGCCATCAACAAGCTTGTCGACGTCGGCATCACGAAGAGCGCGATCGACGCGAGGATCGCGCCGGTGAGGAAGTAGGGGCGGCGTCTGCCTAACGGGCCCCAGGTGCGATCGCTCAGCGCACCGATCACCGGCTGCACGAGCAGCCCGGTGAGCGGCGCGGCGAGCCAGAGGAATGGCACGCGATCCGGACTCGCGCCGAGCCGCTCGTACACGGCGGACATGTTCGCCAGCTGCAGCCCCCAGCCGAACTGAATGCCGAGGAAGCCGAAGCTCATGTTGAACATCTCGGCAGGGCGGAGACGCGGTCTCGGAGTGGGGGTGGCGGTCATGTCAGCGCGGGATGAAGGGGGGCGAACGGCGGTGGTGAAAATGTGCCGATGACGCGTCCGTGAGAAGAGCGAGCTTGCATGGTCGCCGGACGGCGTGCTAGGCTTGCGACGCCATGACGAGACAAGTCGTCGGAATTCTTGGGCTCATCTTCGTCGCCCATGCGAGAGCGGCGTACGCCCAGCACTCGCCGAATTGGGTGCATGGCGCGACCTGCTACGAGGTGTTCGTTCGGTCCTTTTACGACAGCGACGGTGACGGCGTCGGGGACCTCAAGGGGCTCACCGCGAAGCTGGACTACATCAACGACGGCAATCCGCGCAGCACGCGCAGCCTCGGCGCGCGTTGCATCTGGCTGATGCCGATCGTGGAATCGCCGAGCTACCATGGCTATGACGCGACCGACTACTACCATGTCGCTCGCGCGTACGGCACGAACGCGGACTTCACGCGGATGGTTGCCGAAGCGCACAAGCGCGGCATCAAGGTGCTCGTCGACATGGTGTTGAACCACACGTCGAACGAGCATCCGTGGTTCCAGGCGGCGCTGCGCGACACGACGTCCCCCTATCGCGCGTGGTATCGGTGGTCGGCGACGAAGCCCGACAGCAAGGGGCCGTGGGGTCAGGAGGTGTGGTACAAGTCGCCGATTCGTGACGAGTACTACTACGCGGTGTTCTGGAGCGGGATGCCGGACTTGAATTACGAGACGCCCGCGGTGCGCGAGGAAGTGAAGAAGATCGCGCGCTTCTGGCTGGAGGAAATGCACGTCGACGGGTTCCGGCTCGACGCGGTGCCGTTTTTGATGGAGGATGGCGGCAAGCTCGCCGGCAGTCCCGGGACGCATGCGTTGCTGCACGAGTACGCGACGTATGTGCACTCGGTGCAGCCAAACGCGTTCACGGTCGGCGAGGTGTACGACAGCATCGGCACGGTGCTCACGTACTATCCCGATCAGCTCGACTCGTACTTCGCGTTCGAGGTGGCGGACAGCATCATCGCGGCGGTGCGGCGTGGGTCGGGGACGGGACTGCTCGCGCCGGCGCTTCGCATGCAGGCGGCGGTGCCTAACGACCGATGGTCGCCCTTCCTGCGCAACCATGATCAGCCGCGGACGCGCACGGAGCTCGGCGGCGACATGGCGAAGTCGCGTTTGGCGTCGCTGTTGTTGCTGACGATGCCAGGCGTGCCCTTCGTGTATTACGGCGAGGAGATCGGGATGGAGGGCAGGAAGCCTGACGAGCGACTGCGGACGCCGATGCAGTGGCGGCGAGGGCATGCCGACGGGTTCACGACTGGGGCGCCGTGGGAAGCACTGCAGGCGGATTCGCTGACGACGACAGTGGAGGCTGAGGAGGAAGATCCGCGATCGGTGTTGACGATGAATCGCCGGATGATCCATATGCGTTCGGCGATGCCGGCGCTAGCGGAAGGACGGCTGGTGCCACTGCGCTCGAGCGTGGACGGCGTCGCGGCGTACGCGCGCCGAGCAGGCAACCGGGTGGTGATCGTCGTCGCGAACCTAACGACTGACACGCTGCGTCGGGTGTCGATCGCGTCCGATAGCGGGGTGCTGCCGGCTGGGGACTGGAAGGTTAAGAGTTTACTCGACGGTCGCACTGGCGCGCCGGTGCGGATCGGATCAGATGGGCGGCTTTCTGCGTATGTGCCGATGGCGGTGCTTGCTCCGCTCGAGGGGTACCTGCTGGAGCTTTCCCGGTGACTATTCGACCGAGCGGCAAAAGGCGGACGAGCGGATCCCTCGTCGCTTCGCTCCTCGGGATGACAGTTCATCGCACCAAAACGCGATATCCGTTTGCCGGAACATCCAGCGCACCTAACGCGGCGAGATTCACCTTCGTCTTGCTGAACCAATCCGTGTAGTTCCCGGGCCGCGCGAGACTGCGATAGCCAATCCGGGCCGGAGCGTCGCCGAAGTTCACGGCGACGAGCACCGTGTTGTCCCCCTTCGTGCGTGTGAACGCGTACACACGACTGCCGCCGTCGGTTTCGAGCTTGACCTCCTCACCGCCATCGGCGCCGTTCCAGAGCGAGGCGTTCGCGTGTTTGAGATCGATGACCGCGCGGTAGAAGGCGACGAGTGACGGCCCGGTCCAGTCCACGGTGTCCTTCTCGAAAAAGCGTAAGCGCTTTCGCAGGCTTGCTTCCTGGCCGGTGTAGATGAGCGGAATGCCGTCCTGCATCGTCGCGGCGAGAATGAACGCGGGCAGGTGGTTCGCGCCCATGCGCTCGAACTCGGTGCCGCTCCAACTGTTCTCGTCGTGGTTGCTCGTGAAGTACATCCGCTCGGCGCCTGCTGGGTAGTCTTTGCGTTGGCGCGCGAGGTATGCGTCGAGATCGGCGGTCGGGCGTTTGCCTTGCGCGATCTCGTTGAGCATGTGATGCAGCTCCCAACCGTAGGTGGCGTCGAAGGCCGAATAAAACTGCGGGCCCTCGGCCTCGGCCAGCATGTAGAGGTCGGGACGAACGGCGGTGAGCTCGCGCCGTGCGTCGCGCCAGAAGTCCATCGGTACGCCACCGGCGACGTCGCAGCGGAAGCCGTCGACGTGCATGCTGTCGAGCCACCAGCGCATGTCAGCGATCATCGCTCGGCGCATCGCCGGCTTGCCGTAATCGAGCTCGGCGACGTCGGTCCAGTCGGTCTCGTGATTCTCGTTGTCGCGCGCGTTGGAGATCGAGCCGTCGGGGCGGTGGACGTACCAATCGGGGTGCTGGGTGATCCACACGTGATCGAAGGACGTGTGGTTCGGTACCCAGTCGAGAACGACCTTCTTGCCGTGGCGGTGGGCGTCCGATATAAACTTGCTCAAGCCGGCCGCGGTCCCGAACTCGGGATTGATCGCGCGGTAGTTGGATATCGAGTAATAGCTGCCGAGCGGGCCCTTGCGATTGAGCTTGCCGATCGGCTGCACGGGCATGAGCCAGAGCACGTCGACGCCGAGGCTGTCGAGATGCGGGAGCCACCGGTCGAGCGCGGCGAAGGTGCCCTCGGGGGTGTACTGCCTGACGTTGATCTCGTAGAGGACAGCTTTCCGCGCCCATTGGGGATGCGGCACGGCGGTCTGCGCCCGAGCGGTGCCGGCGATGGCGACGAGCAGAGCGCAGAGTGTGGCGCGCAGAGCGCGGTGCGAAATGGAGGTCATGGCGCGGGATGGATTCGAATGGCCTGGCCGCCGCCCGGTGCGAGGCGCAAATGCAGGCGGCTTGTCGATGTAACGGGCTGCGACGAGATGGCGATCGCTTCGGGGTTGTCGTTCCAGCTCGCGTCGGCCGCGTCGGCGTAGATCTCGGCGACATACTTGCGACCGTTAGGCAGGAAGGACAACGAGACGTCGAGCGTGCGAGGGTCTTCGTCGGTGATCGCGCCGACGAACCACTCATCCTTGCCGCGGGTCTTTCGCGCGACGGCCACGTAATCGCCGATGCGGCCGGCGAGGACGCGCGTCGTGTCCCAATCGACGGCGACGTCCCGAATGAACTCGAACGCGGGCTGACCCTGATAGTTCTCGGGCAGATCCGCGGCCATCTGGACCGGCGAATAGAGCACGACGTACAGCGCGAGCTGCTTGGCGAGTGTGGTCCTGGGATGCGCTTCCTCGAGGGCATGCGGCTTTCCGCTGGGACGCTTGATGAGGATGTCGAAAATCCCAGGGGTAAAGTCCATCGGCCCGGAAAGCATCCGCGTGAAGAAGAGAATCGTCTCGTGCTCCGGCGGATTGCCCCCTTCACCTCCCCACGCGTTGTACTCCTGGCCACGCGCGCCTTCGCGGCTCAACATGTTCGGCCAGGTGCGCCGCTCGCCGGTGTCGTGAATCGGCTCGTGCACGTCGACGGCGATGCCGTACTTCGCCGCGGTCTCGACGACCTTACGATAGTGGCGAACCATGTACTGGCCGGTATGGGCGTGTCCCTCGGGCGTCTTGTCGTGGACGTAGCCGGTCTTGATCGCATGGACGCCAAGGCGCCGATACAGCGAGAACGCGCTATCGAGCTGACGCTCGTAGTTCTCGATGCCCATCGCGGTCTCGTTATGCACGATGAGACTCACGCCTTTCGACTTCGCGTAGGCGGCGACGGCGGGGAGATCGTAGTCCGGATAGGATTTCGTGAAGGAAAACTTGTCGCCGTTGGCGATCCAGTCGCCGTCCCACCCGACGTTCCAACCTTCGACCAGAGTTCCCTTCAATCCATTCGCCGCCGCGAAATCGATGTAGCGCTCGGCGTTCGCCGTCGTAGCGCCGTGCTTCGGTCCCTGACTCCAGGTGTAGAGGTTGAGGTGCATCCCCCACCAGATCCCGTCGTACTTCATCGGCGTGATCCAGCTGGTGTTCTGGATCCGGCTCGGCGGATTGAGCTTGAGTCCAAGGACGGAGGGAGCGAGATCCTCGGCGCGGTCGGCGACCTGGATCGTGCGCCACGGCGTCACGAAGGGGGCGCGACCGCGCACCTTCACTCCGTCTGCCCAGGGCGCGAGCGCCGCTCGCAGGGTGCGACTCTCGAATCGTCCGGCGAGATTGAGACCGGCATAGTCGACGAGGTCCGCCTCGTGAATGACGACGAACGTTCCGTTCGACATCTCGAGCGTCAGCGGCGTCTGCACCGTATCGAGCACGCTCACCGGTGAAGAGCGGTAGAGATCCTCGTATCGATCGGGGCGCGGCACGTTCGCCGCGATCCACCAGGCGCGCGCGTTGTCGGCGAGGGCGAACTCGGTGAGCTCGTCCGTCATCTCGAAATCACCGAAGCCGCCGCTGTCGGCGACCTCATAGCGAAAACCGATGCCGTCGTCGAATGCTCGCGCGACGACCGCGAACTGCCGGTGCGGCGCGACGGTCTCCGCGAACTGGACGCGCAGCTCATTGTAGTGCTCGCGCACGCGGGACACCTCACCCCAGGGGAGGCCCCACGTCGTGTCGCGTGAGGCGCGCGTCGTCGTCACGATGCGGACGCTGTCGCCGAGCGGCCGCGTGCCGCGAAAGGCGAAGCCGAGCCGGGACGGGAGGAGGATTTTCCTCGCGGAATGTTCGAAGGCGTAGAACGCGACGCCTTCGCGCGCGCCAATCGTGACGTCGTTTTTACCGTCAGGCGACGTGACGCGAAACTCCTGAGCGCGCGCCACGCTCGCGCACGTCACGAAACAGAGGATGATGCCTAACGCTTTCGAGTGTCGGCGAGGACGCATCACGGGGCGGGATGGTGGATGACGGTGGCGAGCGATGGCATTGATGATTTGTTCACACAATAGGGTGGTGCGCGCTCACGTGGCGCAAGCAGGCATGGCCGCTTCTTGTCGCCGCGTTCGTGATACAGAATGCGCGACGAAGTGTCGCTGATCTCTCCTTTCGAAACTGTAATGAAAACCCTTCTTGTGTCTCTGGTGCTGCTTGGCGGCTGCGCGACGTTCGGATCGCGCGAAGCCGACACCCCGCCAGTCGTCGCCGTTCTCACGGTCAACAACCAACGCGTGGAACGGGCGATCATCTATGTCACGCACGCCGGCTACAAGGGCCGACGGCTCGGCGAAGTGAAGGGCCTCGCGTCGGCGACGTTTGTGCTCACCGAGCTGGATGCTCCGATCGCGAGCGACGTGCAATTCGTCGCCCTGTCGCACATGAACGGCGCGTCCCTTCTGTCCGATCCGATCATCACGAAGCGCGGCGCGAGCTACGAGTGGAAGCTCGCGCCAGGCCCCGACAATCAGTACTCGTCCATTCGATACACGACGACGCACTGACCTGTCTATCGGACGGCGCCGCGTCCCGCGGACGCAGCGCGCTCGAGCAGGAGCTCGCGCTCGCGCGCGTTGCGCGTGAGCGTGGCGGCACGCTCCAACTCGGCGCGGGCCTCCTCGAAGCGACCGAGCTTCGTGAGCAGGTCGCCGCGCACGCTTGGGAGCAGATGGTAGCTTCGCAGGGACGGCTCGTCGTTCAGCTCGTCCACGAGCTCGAGTCCCGCCGCCGGCCCATACGCCATCGCGATGGCGACGGCGCGGTTGAGGTCGACGATCGGCGACGGCGTCAGCTCGGAGAGGGAGTCGTAGAGTGACGCGATGCGGATCCAATCCGTCTCGTCGGCGCTCCGAGCGCGGGCGTGGCAGGCAGCGATCGCCGCCTGCACCGTGTACGGTCCGCGCGACTCGGCGAGCGCCTCGGCGCGCTCGAGGGCGTTGAGTCCACGACCGATGAGCAGGTGATCCCACCGACCGCGATCCTGGTCCAGCAGCAGCACCGGTTCACCCGACGGGCCCACGCGTGCCCGCAGACGCGAGGCCTGAATCTCCATCAGCGCGACGAGGCCGTGGACTTCCGCTTCGTTAGGCATCAGCTCGGCGAGTATGCGGCCGAGCCGCATCGCGTCCTCGCAGAGCGCGGGCCGCACCCAGTCGTCACCGCCTGTTGCCGCGTAACCTTCGTTGAAGACGAGGTAGACGACGGCGAGCACCGAAGACAGGCGCGCCGTGAGCTCCGCTCCGCGCGGCACCTCGAACGGGACGTGCGCGTCGCTGAGCGTCCGCTTGGCCCGCACGATTCGCTGCGCGATCGTCGATTCCGAGCTGAGGAAAGCGCGGGCGATCTCCTCAGTCGTTAGGCCGCCGAGGAGTCGGAGAGTGAGCGCGGTGCGTGCCTCGGTCGACAGCACCGGATGGCAGGACATGAAAATGAGACGCAACAAGTCGTCGCCGACATTGTCGTCGAGCGCTTCGTCGAGCTCGGCGACGGTCGACTCCTGCTTCGACTCCAACTCATGACCGATCAGCTCGTGCTTGCGGTCCTGCATCGAACCGCGCCGCATGGTGTCGATGGCGCGGCGCTTCGCCGCCTGCATGAGCCACGCGCCCGGATTGCCCGGAATGCCCGACGCGGGCCACTGATCGAGTGCGGCGAGGAGCGCGTCCTGGGCAAGATCCTCGGCAAGACCGACGTCGCGCACGAAGCGCGTGAGTCCGGCGATGAGCCTCGCGGACTCGATGCGCCAGACGGCGTCGATCGTTCGATGGACGTCACTCGTCATGCGGAAACCAATTCGGAATCAGGACGCTGCTGCCTGAGACAGGCGCACCTTCTCGCACCGCTCGACGAGTCGCGGCTCGCCGATGCGCTGGGCAAAGGCGGGAAAGTCCGGCGTCGGTCCGTGCCATCGAAGCTCATCGACGTCGGAAAATAACGGGGCATCGGTTCTGAGCGTCGCGAGCTGCTTGAACAGCAGCGCCGAGGCGCGGTTATCGTCGCCGAGGACGTCGCCGGGAAACGCCTCGATTGCCCCGTAGCGGTCGATCATTCGGGCCGCGGTCGCTGGGCCGATGCCGGCGACGCCGGGGTAGCCATCAGCGGCGTCACCGACGAGTGCGAGGTAGTCGGGAATGAACTGAGGGTCGACGCCAAACTTCTCGCGCACGCCAGCCGCATTTCGAATCTTGCCGCTGCGTCGATCGATCTGTACGACGCGATCGTCGCGGACGCACTGGGCGAGGTCCTTGTCAGGCGTCCAGATGCAGATCTTTTCGACGCGGGAGTCCCGTTCCGCCAGGAACGCGGCGGACGCGAGCGCGTCGTCGGCCTCGAGCTCCACCATCGGCCACACGACGACGCCCATGGCGACGAGTGCATCCTCGAGGGGATGGAATTGGGCGAGCAGACTACGCTCGACGCCTTCCCCGGTTTTGTAGCCTGACCAGAGCTCGTTCCGGAAGGATTCGATGACGTGGTCCGTGGCGACGCCGATGTGCGTCGCTCCGGTCTCGAGCATCTGGACGACGGTGCGCAAAACGCCAACGACGCCGCCGAAAGGCGGATCTTCGCCTTTCGTGAAGCGGCGCAGGCCGTAGAAGTGTCGGAACAGCTCGTACGTGCCGTCGAGAAGATGGACGACCATGTCAGTCACCAAGTGGTGGCTCTGACATATCCCCGGCGCCCTTCGGCGGCAAGAGTCGCGCGACCCCGTCGCCTAACGTCAACCGGTCAATGACGAATCAGGCGAGCTTGATGACCGCGGCGTTCCAGGCGGCCGGATCTTCGTCCTGCTTGTGCATCGCGTTGACATCGACGGCGATCTTCTCTCCGTCGCGGCGCACGCTGAATCGATCCATGCCACGCGTGGCA
Organism: Gemmatimonadaceae bacterium; assembly: GCA_036557635.1. Lineage (GTDB taxonomy): Bacteria > Gemmatimonadota > Gemmatimonadetes > Gemmatimonadales > Gemmatimonadaceae > AG2. The sequence continues at coordinate 2,779 of DATBHD010000340.1, read as the reverse complement.
CGGCCGCTGATGAACGCACCATCCGGCTGATACTTCGAGTGATGTTTCGGGCACTGAAAGCGACGGTCCGTTTCGTCCCAGCGAAGCGCGGTGTGCTGGTGCGGGCAGGTGAGATTGAATGCGTAGACCGCGTTCTGCCACCGCACGAGAATGACTTGCGCGTCGCGATCGATCTGTGCGCCGTCAGAGGCGGGGATAGGATAGCTGAGCTGATCGCCCGTACGTGTCAGGGCTCGCGTGGCCCGAATCTGAAAATGCTCGGGAAGCGCGCTGGCCGTTCGCGCGAAGCCCAGTGTCGCGGCGATTCCAGCGAGGGCCAACGCGGCTTCGCCGAGGAACTCGCGCCGGGTCGCGACCGGGCACGCGCGGCATTGGTCCCCGGACGCATCCCCCTCATCGTTGTTCTCTACTGTTCTACTCACTGTCTGCACTATGGGTACGACGTTGAACGGAAGTTGTTCAGTTCAGTCGTACCCGCGTCCGCTGCCGAGGATTCCTCAGGCGGCAACCGAACCCATCCCCTACTTCCAGAACCACATCATCACGCCGCCGACGGTAGACACGGCGATCGATCCGATCGCAATTCCGCGATGGTTGCGCGCCTCGTCGGATTGGCCGTGGTGGCCTGGGGCGGTCGCACCGGCCGCAAGAAAGCCCACGTCCGACGCGAGCATCAACACCGAGTGAACGATGCGCCGCGTGCGCCCATCCGGATCCGTTCGCGAATCCCAGAGATTCCAAGCGCCCGTGATGGTGTTCACACCGAAAAGCACGCCGATTCCCCCCGCGACGAGGACATGCGTCGACTTCATCCACGACGGGGGCGAACGGTCCTGAATCAGGTTCTGTCCCAGCGCATACTCGGCGGCGAAGAGCGGGAGCATCGTATAGCTGCCGATACGGTGAATCGTCAAGCGCGTGTAGTAGGCGTCGCTGTACTCGATGGCGAGCGGGCGCCGAACCACCGGTGTGTCGATCGGCACCGCGAGGCGAAGCATGAGCCGTTGCTCGACGCGCGCGGGAACACTGTCGGCGGCGCCGGGCGAAACGAAGCCGGTGTCGTTAGGTGCCTGCGCGACGGCAACGAGCGCGGCGAGCGCGATGGACGTGGCGATCATCTCCATCCCGTCAACTGGTAGCGAGGGTGCCGACGCCGCGTCGGTCGGCGTCGTGGAACCGATCGACCGGCACGAATCAATCCCGCGGTCACGGATGGGGCGCCCTTTCGGCATCGGGGCCGGCCGAGTCGAACAAATGGCTGGCTCGACCGCGCGCGCGTCGGCAGATTTGCTCTCGGCCCTCAATCTTCCAACCCGCCACGCAGGCAAACGATGCGTCGATCCGCTCTGGCACTCTCGTCTCTCACGACCGCCGCGGTGATCGTTGGCGCGGCCACGCCGCGTCTTCTGAGCGCTCAGATCCCGAGCAGCGAATACGCGGCGCGCCGCGATTCGCTCGCCGCGCGCGTCGGCGATGGCGTCGTGCTCGCCTTCGGCGGACGAACGCCGGTGACGGACTTCGGGACATTCTTTCAGCTGCCTTCGTTTCACTATCTCACGAACTACGACGAGCCGGACGCGGCGTTCGTGCTGGTGGCACACGGCGGGCGCGGGACGGGAACGCTCTACGTGACGCCATCCGATCCACGGCGCGCGTTCTACTACGGCTTTCGACCCGACTCGGCGGCGATCGCTCGATCGCTGCAGCTGGTGTCGCGTCCCGCGTCGGCGTTGGCGGACGACGTCGATTCGCTCGTGCGCGCGGGACTTCCCCTCTACACAATTTCCGATTTCGAGGACGCGGACTTCGCGCGGGCCGACAGCATAACGAGAGGGCAGCAGTTCGTGCGCGCGCTCGTGGCGCGTCGTCCATCGCTTGTCGTCAAGGACGGCTATCCGATCGTCGATCAATTGCGTGCCCGGAAGAGTCCCGCCGAGGTGGCGCTTCTCAAGAAGGCGGCGGAGATCAGCGCCGAAGGGCACCGGGCGGTGATGCAGGGCCCGGAGCCGAAGCACGAGTACGATGTGGCGGCGCTCATCGAGTATACGTTCAAGCGGTTGGGCGCGGAGCGTCCGGCGTACGGGTCGATCGTCGGCGCCGGCGTCAACGGAACCCAGCTTCACTACATGAAGGACACGGCCGCCGCGAAGCCGGGCGATCTGATCGTCATCGACGCGGCGGCCGAGTATCGCGGATACGCGGCGGACATCACGCGGACGCTGCCGGTGAGCGGAACGTTCACGCCGCCGCAGCGCGCAGTCTATCAGCTCGTGCGCGACGCGCAGGCCGCGGCGGAGCGAGTGGCGAAGCCGGGCGCGTCGGCGCGAGCGGCCGAGGATTCGTCGTTCATGGTGCGGGCGCGGGGGCTGGCCTCGTTAGGCCTGATCGACAGCGCCGACGCGACGATCGATCCGCCATGGCAGGCCGACTGCACGCCGGTGCCGCATCCGCGAAACTGCACGCAGGCGTATTTCTGGACGATTCACGGCATCAGCCACGGGCTGGGGCTCGCGGTACACGATCCGGCGCAGTTCTACTACGGCGAGCACACATATCAGCCCGGCGACGCGTTCACGATCGAGCCGGGGATCTACATCAGCACGCGCGCCCTGGCGGCGCTTCCCGACACGCCACGCAATCGCGCGTACATCGCGCGCGTCAAACCCATCGTGCAGAAGTATGAGAACACGGGCGTCCGCATCGAGGACGACTATGTCGTCACGCAGACGGGCGTGGAGCGCATCAGCGCCGGGGCACCGCGGGAGATCGCGGAGATAGA
>DATBHD010000339.1:0-7823 GCA_036557635.1 Gemmatimonadaceae bacterium | reverse complement strand
CGAAATCTGAAGCGGGCGCGCGAAGCGCGCCCGATTTCCTTATCTGGTCGCAGTTCTCGGCTCGCCCTTCTCGGCTCGCCCTTCTCGGCTCGCCCTTTTCGGCTCGCTCCTACGGCAGTTCCGCCCTATCGAACCAAAAGGACCAGGTATTTACTGCCTCTCCAGAATGCTTCCGGGTCTCGAATGTGGAGACTGCCGCGGAACGTTCCATCCTGGGACAGGCGAGTCTCGAGCGCGCCCGTGCTCTGCGGCGAGAGGATCTGGTAGTCGCGAGCCTCGTCCAGCTTGATGACGCGACCGCGCATGTGCGTCACGGTGAAATGGAGGCTGTCGCGGATCTCGGCCGGTTGGAGCGTCTTTCCCCAGCCGGTGACCGGCACGCCCCCCACCTCGCGCGCGAGATGCCACGCCACGAGCTGCCTTCGCGTTCCGACGGCGTAGTACACGGTGCTGTCGCGGGTGGCGTCGGCGGCGATGACCGCCGTTAGGCGCTCGTTCTCGTCGTGCAGCACGCGCGAGTACGTCGTGAGCGAGTCAACCTGACGCTGCAGGTCGTCGAGGCGCAGGCGCAGGTCGGCGACGAGAACGCGAACGCTCGCGAGCGCCGTCCGACTCGAGTCCCGCTCGGTGCCGCTCATCAGCGCGCTGTCGGCGCTGGCGCGAACGCTGTCGCGCAGGGCGGCGAGCACGCGCCCCTGTCGCTCGGCCGCGCTTTCGAGGTGGGCCAACCGCGTCCGCGCCGCGCGCGCCGCGGCGAGAATACTGGCGCGCTCCGACTCCACACTCGCGAGCGGGTCGGCTCTCGGATCGAGTGCGCCGGCCTGCCGCTGCAATGTTCTAATCTTGCGAAACTCGCCCTGCAACTGCTCCATGAAATAGTCGAAGCTGTGCACTTCGCGCACGAGCAGATCCTTCTCGGCGTTCTGTCGCTCGTTCACGCCGCGGGCCACGCGCAGCGATTCGTCGAGCGCGGCGTTGCGCAGACGCAGGATCATGGCTTCGCCCTCGGCGCTGTCGCTCACGCTCGCGCCATGCGACTCCGCGCACGAAACGAGCAACAGCAACAACAAAGTGGCCTTCGATCGGTTCATTGCACGATTGCCGAATCGCCGACAAGCGCCGCGCGGAGGCGACGCGCCCGATCCTGCTCAGAGGGACTCCCCAGCAAAATGACCCAGGCAAGGTCCTCGCGAAGCTGCTCGGCCGGACAATTCATGCGTCCACCCATGCACGCGCCGGCGCGCGCGAGCGACAGCGGCGCGAGCACGTAAGTGCCCGGATGCGCGCGCGAAATGGCGCCCGAGGTGGACGTCACGATCAGCTCGAGCACGTCGGCGGGGGGAGTCGAGCCGCTCAACGCCTGCTCCGCGCCACGCATGGCCGCGATAGCCAGCAGGCTATCGGCAATGAAGCGCTCAGGACTACTGTCGCCGAGTCGCAACGCGGCCAACATGCGCATGGCGCCGACGGCGTCTCCCTGTTCGAGCGCCGCCGCCGCCGAGGTCAGAGAGGGGAGCGGTGCGGGAGCAGCCGGGGGAGCGGTCAACGCCTGTGTGGCGAGTGTGGGATTCCCCTGCGAAAGGACTGCCCCCGCCGACGACGTCCAGATCTGCGCGCGCTGGCCGAGGAGGCGCGCGGCCGCTACTCCGGCGAAAACGATGATCGCCGCGGCGGCGGAGATCGTGACGTAGAAGGGTGCCCGGCCACGTACCCGCGCGACGCCCGCGGATATGCGCGCCGATCGGCGCGCCGCGTCCGCGACGTGCTCCTCCCGACGCCACGCGTCGACGAACGAATCCACCATCTGGGTGAGCCCCACGGGCCGAACGGCATTCCGCACCGTGCCGGCGGAGGAGAACGCGCAGCAGCGCAAGCGTGGGAACGCGGCCAATAGCCATCCAAACGCCGCGTCGCCGAGCGCGGCACGGAGCGCCGCTTCGGGCTCCTCCATCACGCGCTGCATCTCCGCCAGCGGAAGCCGATCGATCTTCGTGAGCGCGACAACCACCGGGACCGCGAGTTCCGTGGCCGCGGTGGCGTCGAGCAAGGCGATCAGCTGCCGGAGCAGCGAAGCGCGTTCCGGTGCCGAAGCGGTGCCGGGCACCGGCGCCTCGAGCAGCCACAGAATGCCATCGGCGGTCTTGCCGGCGGACATCGTTCGACGTGCATTCGCCGAGCCGGGTTCGGCGGCGAGCTCCCCTCGCGGATCGAGCACGGTGAGATCCACCGTCTGCGTGGCGCGGCGCGCCTCGTACCGCCTAACGGGAATGGTGAAGGCGCGTTCCGGGCGGCGGATCGGCGTTTCCTTGACCCCTCGCAGTCTCAGTGCGAGCGACGCGCTGTCGGCATACGCGACGATGTCCGGCGATGCGTCATCGAGATCGACCGCCCAGCGCTCGCCGACGGACTTCGTGCCCTCGCTGCGCAGCGCGCCAATCAGCCCACTCTTGCCGCTGTCGACCCCGCCCCAGAGCACGATCGTTCGCCGCCTCTCGACCTGCGGGGCGCGGGTTGTGGCACGCGCGGAGGTGCGGTTCACGCGGCGGCCTCCGTCGACGTCTCGGCGAGAATCCAGCGAATGGGTGCGAGCACCCCGCGCGGCTCCGGTGCACCGACGAGAACACTCGTCCCGTCGCGGCGCCGCGGCGTCCGTCCCAATGAGGAAATCTTGAAAAGGGCGAAACGCGCGCAGTGGGCGCGCAACGCGCGCATCGCCTCTCCGCCGAAGCTCTCGAGCCAGCGAGTCGCGTCGCGCCGCACGGCATCGGGCGCTTCGTCCGTCTGCGTGAGGCACACGGCGACCGGGATCGAGACGGCGGGCGGCGGCGCACCGAGCTGTTCCGGCAACCGGGCCAGGGTCGTCGTGAGCCAGGTGACGCATGCATCGCGGGCGTCGGCGCTGGCGGCCATCGTCGCGACCGGCAAGAGCAGCATGACGCCGTCCGCCTCATCGAGCCGCGCCGCAAACGGCTCGCCGGCCGCGGCCTCGCTCGGTGTCAGGTCGGCGACGAGCGACGAGCGGGGACCGTACGCATCGGCCGGCTCGGCGATTGAGTAGATGCGAAATGAAGGCGTGGAGCCGGGCGCGGGGGAGGAGGGCACGAGCGCGACACCATCTGGATGCGGAGCGCTGCGGCGGGCGACCCACGTTGCCGACGCGTCGTCGGCCGGCAGAACCGCGTACGGCTGCTCGTCACGCTCTCGCGTCAGCCACATAACGAGTGACGTGAGATAGAGTGACTTGCCGGAGCCCGGGGGGCCCCAAAGAATTATCGAACGCCGTCGTTCGGTTTCCACGTTCACGCCCCTATGCGCGACACGCGACTGCCGTAAGTGGGAGCGCCAACGTACCGCGAAGAGCGCGCCCCATCAAGCGCGAATTTTCCCTGTGACGTGAGTCACATGGTCATCAGCGCTTCGATTCTCTCCGCGATCCGATCCGCGTCCGGCAACACTGCATCGAGGAGCGACGGATGATACGGCATCGGCACGTCCTCGACCGCCAGTCGGTCCACGGGTGCATCCAATACCCAGAATGCTTCCTTGGCGATCGTGGCCGCAATCTCCGCGCCGAATCCCGCCGTGAGCGTATCCTCATGGACGATGAGGCAGCGACCGGTGCGCTCCACCGAGTTCAGCACCTGCTCGCGGTCCCACGGGGCGACGGTTCTGAGATCCAGCAGATCGATCCGCTCGGGGAACCGGGCGGCCGCCTCGAGGCAGCGGTGAACCATCGCGCCCCAAGTGACCAGAGTCAGATCGGCCCCCCTCGACAAACAGTTGGCGCGCCCGAGGGGCAGAACGTAGTCGTCGCCGGGGTAGCGCGCGCTGCCGTCGCTCGTCATCAGCAGCGATCGGTGCTCGAAGAAGACGGTCGGATTGCCACCCCGCATCGCTGTGCGCAGCAGCCCCACGGCGTCGGCGGCGTTGGACGGCACGAGGACCTGCCAACCTAACGAGTGAACGAATCGCACCTCGTCGCTCAAGCTGTGCCAGGGATCCCCGACGTCCTTGCCGAATCCACCCGGCATCCGCACAACGATCGGCGCCGCGAATCGATTCGCCGTCCGCCAGCGGAGCGTCCCACAGTTGTTGAGCTGCTCCGCGGCCGGGTCGGCGTACTTGCGAAATTGAATCTCCGCGACCGGCATCAATCCACCGATGGCCATTCCCACCGCGCGGCCGATGATCCCTTCCTCGGACAGACTCGTGTCGAACACCCGCTTGTCGCCGAACTGCCGCTGAAGGCCCTCGGTGACGAGGTGGACGCCCCCCTTCCGGCCGACGTCTTCGCCGAACACGAGGGCCTTTGGATTGACCTCGAGCTCGCGCCGGAGCGTGCGGCGCACGGCGTCGGCGAATCGGACGACCTCGCCATCCTCGCTCGAATCGCCACTGCCGCCGAGCGCGGCACGCTCCTCGAGCGTCAGCCCGCCCACGGTCGCGGGCTCCCCCCGCTCCTCGAAGACGTATCGCCTGACGAGCTCCGGATTCGACGACGGCCGCGCGCGCGCCTTGCGCAGCCCCTCGTCGACGTCCCGCTGCACCTCGGCTTCGAGGCCACGCCACTCGGCGGCCGAGAGAATGCGCGGCACGAGATGCCGCTTCAGCTTCGGCATGGGATCGCGCGTGAAATCCGCCGCGATCTCCTCCTCGGTTCGATATCCGCGTTGGTTGTCGGGTCCCGAGTGACTGCAGAGCCGCGGCACCGTGAGGCGCACCAGCGACGGACCGACCCCCGAGCGCGCATGCTGAACGCATTCCTCCAGGAGCCGAGCGGTCTCCGCGGGGTCGGTGCCGTCGCCGTCGCGCACGAGCAGATTGCCGAACGACGCGAGATTCTTGGCGACATTTCCGCCCGGGGTTTGCATCTCACCCCGCACCGAGATCCCGAGCCCATTGTCCTCCACATAGAAGACCATCGGCAGGGCGAGCGTCGTCGCCATCGTGAGAGCGGACCAAAAGCCGTTCGTCGCGACTGATCCTTCGCCACCGAGGACGACGGCGATCGCGCCGTTGTACGACGCGTCTCCGAGGACATCGCGGTGATAGAGAATCGACTGCGCCCAGCCCGCGCAGGGCGTGTACTGCGAACCGACATCGCCCGACATCGGCAGCACGATCGGGCCGTCTTTCCGCGGCAGGTTGCACACGACGCCGATATCGCGGCCGTCGCTGAAGCCACCCGACCTCCCCAACGGGCTCGCCAGGGCGTCGTCGATGCCCAGCCCCAGTGAGAGGAGGAGCGGCCGCGAGCGATAGTAAGCGCTGGCCGCGTCACGCGGATGCGTCAGCAAGCTACCGAGTATGACCTGCGCGACTTCGTGTCCACGCGCCGAGAACTGGTAGAGCACCAAGTGCTCGCGAGGAACCGAGGCCTTGTTCCGATTGGTCGATTCCTCGACGTCGTCGAGCGCGCGAGAAACGAGCGCCGTATATGCGACGCGTCGCCAATCGAACCGTCCTTGAGAAACGCTGGCTCGCGCTCGAGCCGGCGTGCGCTTGGAGGCTGCGTGTGTTGCCATTGATGAAATGTCGGCGATGCCGCGAGCTCTGGGCAGGGCGAAAGATCCGAGTGTGACGACGCGAACAAAGATCGCGCAAAAAACTATCAGGTGTGCGTGGGATCACGTAACGAGCCCCCCGATCGGACGTCGAACGTGGGAAGCGCGGCTGCCGAAATATCCCACCGTCGCGGTCTCCGCGGCGCCTCCGCGCCCTAAAACCTGCGAATGAGGTCCTCCAATGAAACGCTCATTATTGGTGTGCGCGCCGATGCTGGCGCTCGTTTTCGCCGCGGCTTGTAGCTCCGACAGCACGAGCCCGATCCAGATCACGGCCGACGATGTCGATCAGGCGGCGGTGATCTCCGCGTCCGACGCGACCGCCGAGGACGTGAGCATTCTCACCGCGTCCGACATGACGATGTCGGGCGGCGCCGTGCAAAACGCAGTTGGCGCTGGAATGATGCTCTCTCGTACGCCGGGAGCCTCGCCCACCTACGCCTGGACGTTCGGCGACGGATGCACCTACAGCGCGGGGTCGGGTCGCTTTAGCTGCCCGCCGATCAGCGGGGACGGCCTCACGCTCAACCGCGATTATGCGTTCTTCGATGCAAGCGACGCCGCACAGTCGGCGTACAGCGCGAGCCTCACGGCTTCGGCGAATTTCCACGTGTCGGTGGCGGGGGTTCACGTCGCGGACGCTGGCGCCGATACGGTGAATCGCGATCGGAACCTCACGGTGTCGGGTCTCGCCGGTACCGAGACGTCGCGCACGTGGAATGGCGTCGGCACGCGTGACGACGGCGGCTATCGCACCATCAATGACGTCAAGCGCACGTACCATACGAACGACAACGTGACGATCAGCAATGTCGTCGTGAACCTGCCTCGCTCGAGCAACCCGTGGCCGATTTCGGGCACGATTACGCGCCAGATCTCCGGTACCGGGGGAGTCACCAAGGCCGACGTTTCGAAGTCCTTTGCGGTGAGCCGCACGGTGACGATCACCTTCAACGGCACGCAGAACGCGACCGTGACGGTGGGCGGCAACACCTACACCCTCGATCTCTCGACGGGCGTCTGTACGAAGAACTGAGCGCGGCGCGCAGGTATTGAGGGCCCGGTAAGCTTGCTTACCGGGCCCTCCTTGTCTACGCTCCACGCTCAACGCACTACGCTCCACGCATGGCGACACATATCCTCTTCGAGATCGAGCAGGGCGTCGCGCGCCTCACGCTCAACCGACCAGATGTCCTCAACAGCTTCAATCGCGCGATGGCGCGGGAGCTGTGTGATGCGCTCGCCGCAATCGCAACGGACGACTCCGTCCGGGCAGCTCTCCTCACCGGCGCTGGACGAGGGTTTTGCGCGGGGCAAGACCTCGCCGAGGCGTCGCCGCGGCCCGATGGCTCGCTCCCCGACCTCGGCGATTTCGTGCGAGATGGATACAACCCGATCATCCGCGCCATTCGGACGCTCGAGAAACCGGTCGTCTGCGCGGTGAATGGAGTCGCCGCCGGCGCGGGCGCCAACCTCGCATTCGCGTGCGACATCGTCTTTGCCTCGAGAGACGCATCGTTCATTCAATCGTTCGCGAAGATTGGGGTGATACCGGACAGCGGCGGGACGTTCATTCTGCCGCGCATCGTTGGGCTGCAGCGCGCCACCGCGCTCACGATGCTTGCGGAGAAGATCAACGCCGAGCAGGCGCTCGCGTGGGGACTCATCTATCGGGTGGTCGAGCCGCCGGGGCTGGCCGAGGCGGCGCTCGCGACGGCGACCTATCTCGCGACGCAACCGACGCGCGGACTCGGACTCATCAAGCGGGCGTTCAATCGCTCGTTAGGCGTCGACCTGGACGCACAGCTCGACTACGAGGAGGAGCTGCAGCGCGAGGCGGGACACACCGCCGACTACGGCGAGGGCGTGCGGGCCTTTCTCGAGAAGCGGAAGCCGAAATTCGAGGGTCGTTAGCGTGCCGGCGGATCCGATGCGCGTGGGTGTTGTCGGCGCCGGCGCGATGGGCAGTGGGATCGCCCAGATCGCCGCGCAGGCCGGTCATTCCGTGGTGATCGCCGACACGCGACCCGAGGCGACTCGGAAGGCCGCATTCGACATGCGAGCCTCGCTGGATCGGCTCGTCGGAAAGGGCAAGCTCTCGAGCGACGGGCGCGCCGCGACCCTCGGGCGCATCGAATTCATCGATGCGCCGCTCGCCGACATGAGCGTGTATCGCGACTGCGGACTCATCATCGAGGCGATCGTCGAAGATCTCGGCGCCAAGCAATTGCTCTTCGCCAGGCTCGGAGCGGTTGTCGC